>MEYC01000055.1:3713-15063 GCA_001775715.1 Candidatus Aminicenantes bacterium RBG_16_66_30
TGAGCGTCGGCATGACCATCGCCGAGCTCGCCTCCCTCCTCCTCGAGCTCGGGGCCGTCGAGGCCGTCAACATGGATGGCGGCGGCTCGACGACGATGGTCGTTCGGGGCAAGGTCGCAAACAGCCCGTCCGACCTCACCGGCGAGCGCGCGGTCGGGGACGCCCTGCTCGTCTTCCTCCGCTGAAGCCGGATTGACGGCCGGGGACGGCGTTGATATATTCCCCTCTCATGTTTCGCCCACCCCAGCGAGACCAGAAGGACCGTCCCCTGCGGGGACAGTCCCACCCATCCGAGGAGGCCCCATGACCAAAAAAACCGGACTCGCGTTCGTTCGGATCCTCGTCGTCATCGCCCTCGTCCTGCCGCTCGCAGCCGGGAGCGGCGCGGCCGCGGGGACGAAAAAGACGATCAGCTACGACGCGTACGACGGCTGGCGTTCCATCCAGGGGACCCAGCTCTCGCGCGACGGGCAGTGGCTCGCCTACGCCCTCACGCCCCAGGACGGGGACGGCGAGCTCGTCGTCCTGAACCTCAACACGAACAAGGAGTTCCGCGCCGCCCGCGGCGGCCGGCCCGTCATCACGGTCGACGGCAAGTTCGTCGTCTTCACGATCGCCCCGGTCAAGGCCGAGGTGGACAAGGCCAAGAAGGACAAGAAGAAGCCCGAGGAGCAGCCCAAGAGCGCCCTGGGCATCATGGACCTGGCCACGGGGCAGGTGACGACGGTCGAGCGGGTCAAGAGCTTCAAAGTCCCCGAGGAATCCGGAGCTTTCGTCGCCTACCTCCTCGAACCGCCGCTGAAGAAGCCGGACGAGAAGAAGGACGAGGCGAAGAAGGAAGAGGCCAAGAAGGAGCCCGAAGCCAAGCCCGAGATCAAGCCGGAGGCCAAAAAGGGAGAAGAGAAGGCCGAAGAGCCCAAGAAAGAGGAGAAGAAAAAGGAGCCCGGGACGGACCTCGTCGTCCGCGAGCTCGCCTCGGCCAAAGAGACGAAGGTCGCCGAGGTCGTCGATTACGTCTGGAACAAGCCGGGAACGTGGCTCGCTTACGGCATCTCCTCCAAGACGCCCGAGAACGACGGCGCCTTCGCCTTCGAGGCGGCATCGGGGAGGACCGTGGCCCTGCTCAAAGGCCTCGGCAACTACAAGAACCTGACCTTCGACGAAAAAGGCGGCCAGCTCGCCTTCACCAGCGATCGCGACGACTATAAGGCCGAGAAGTCGGCAAGCAAGCTCTACCACTGGACGACGCCCGCCCCGGCGGCCGTCGAGCTCGTTCCGGCCGCGGCCAAGGGATTCCCGGCGGGCATGTCCGTCAGCGAGAACGGGCGGCCCCAGTTCTCAAAGGACGGAGGACGGCTCTTCTTCGGCATCGCCGAGACGCCCAAGGCCGAGCCCAAGGACGCGCCCGAGCCGGTCAAGGTCGACATCTGGAACTGGAAGGACCCCTACCTCCAGCCCATGCAGAAGTCCCAGGCCGAGGAGGACAAGAAGCGGACCCTGATGTGCGTCATGCACCTCGGGCCGAAGGAGAAGAAGTTCGTTCAGCTGGCGACGGCCGAGGTCCCGGCGATCACGCTCTCCGAGGACGCCAAGGCCGCCCTCGGCTCCTCCGATCTCGCGTATCGTCAGCTCGTTTCCTGGGACCAGGGCTACGAGGACGTCTACATCGTCAACGTCGGCGACGGCTCCAAGAAGAAGGCCCTCGAAAAGAGCGCCGGCCGGGCCCGCCTCTCCCCCGGCGGCGCCTGGCTCTTTTATTATATCAGCGCCGACGACGACTGGTACACGTACCGGATCGCCGACGGCAGGACGTTCAACCTGACCGCGAAGATCGATGTCGGCTTCGCCGACGAGGAGAACGACTCGCCGAGCGATCCGTCCCCTTACGGCGTGGCCGGCTGGACCGACGGGGACAAGGCGCTCCTCATCTACGACCGTTACGACATCTGGGAGATCGCCCCCGACGGCGCGAAGAGCCGGATGGTCACGAACGGGATGGGCCGCCGCGACAAACTTGTCTTCCGTTACGTCCGTCTCGATCCGGAGAAGACGACCGTCCCGGCGGGCGGCCCGCTCGTCCTCCAGACCGCCAACGACAAGACCCGGGCCACGGGCGCCTACCGCGTCGACCTCTCGGCGCCGGCGGCCGACCCGGCCAAGGTCGTCGTGCTGGACAAGCAGCTCAGCGGCCTCCTGAAGGCCAAGAACGCCGACGTCTACGTCCACACCCAGCAGCGTTTCGACGAGTTCCCCGACCTCTGGGTGAGCGGCGCCGATTTCGCCGCCGCCCGGAAGGTCAGCCAAGCCAACCCCCAGCAGGCCGAGTACAACTGGGGCAAGGCCGAGCTCATCGAGTACACCAACGCCGACGGCAAGGTCCTCCCGGCCGTCCTGGTCAAGCCCGAGGACTTCGACCCCTCGAAGAAATACCCGCTCATGGTCTACATCTACGAGACCCAGGCCCTGGGCCTCCACCGCTATGTCGCGCCGTCGCCCGGGACGAGCATCAACTTCACCCGCTACGTCAGCAACGGCTACATCCTGCTCAGCCCGGATATCGTCTACGAGGTCGGCTACCCCGGTCCGAGCGCCCTCAAGTGCGTCATCCCGGCCGTCAACAAGGTCCTCGACATGGGCTTCATCGATCCGAAGCGGGTCGGCATCCAAGGCCATAGCTGGGGCGGCTACCAGATCTCCTATCTCGTCACGCAGACCGACATGTTCGCGGCCGTCCAAGCCGGGGCCTCGGTCGTCAACATGACCAGCGCCTACGGCGGCATCCGCTGGGGCACGGGCATGTCCCGGGCCTTCCAATACGAGAAGACGCAGAGCCGGATCGGCGCCCCGCTCTGGTCGCGGGCCCTCCAGTTCCTGGAGAACTCGCCCATCTTCTGGGTCGAGCGGGTCAAGACGCCGTATCTCTCGATCCACAACGACGAGGACGACGCCGTGCCCTGGTACCAGGGGATCGAGTTCTTCTCGGCCCTTCGCCGGCTGGGCAAGGAAGCCTACATGTTCAACTACAACACGGAGAAGCACGGCCTCCGCGAGCGGGAGAACCAGAAGCACTGGACGGTCCATCAGGACGAGTTCTTCGACCACTTCCTGCTCGGCGAGGCCAAGCCGGAGTGGATGGAGAAGGGCGTCCCGTATCTCGAGCGCGGCAAGCGCGACGTCACGCCGCTCTACAAGAAGCCGGAGGAGAAGAAGGCCGAAGCGCCGGCTAAGTGAGCGGTCCTTACAGGCCGATCGAGCTCAGCGGACGTCGAGGCCGACGATGGACTTCGCCGGCACGGAGATCCTGGCCCGTCTCGCGTCGATCCGCACGTTCGCCGCAGCCGGGCCCGTGCCCGCGTCGTATTCCTGCGGCCCGATCCGCCGGGCCGTGACGGCCTGGGGATAGGCCGGAAGGTTGACGGCGACGTCATAGGACCGGTCGCTCTTGTTGAGGAGCAGGACGCCCAGCGCGCCATCGGTCTTCCTCACCGCGTAGGCGGTCATCACCTGATCCCCGACGTCGCGGGCGACCGCCAGGACCTCGACCGGGGCCGCAGGATCGGCAGACGAGAGGGTCTGCGCGGGCAGGGCGACCGGCCAATAGTTCTTCGTGGCTGCGGGCGGGCTCGCCTCGCTGTCGATGAGGGCGTGGGGATCCGCGCCCGGGTGGAGATGGATCCAGACGTTGACCGCGTCAGCCTTGAGGAGAGAGACGCCGAGGGCGTCGGCCAGCCACAGGCCCTGCTTGATCGTGAACTGGTCCCGGGTGCAGCCGGTGTCCCAGATCGCCGCGTTGATCTCCGTCACCGCGATCTTGACCCGGCCCAACCCGCGGCCGTCGAGAGAGGCCCGGATCGCCGCGAGGTCGAGCCCGAACTGCTGGGGATCGTCGAGGCCGATCCCGTTGGCGTTGCTGTTCGAGATCCAGCCGCCGTAGCGGTGAAAGCTGATCCAATCGAGGAGCCCCGTGGCCCCGAGGAGCGCCAGCCGGTCGAGGAAGCCGTCGATCCAGCTCGAGGTCCCCGAGCCGACGGGGCCCATGAACTGGGCCGACGGGTCGATCGTCTTGACCGCCCGCGCCAAGAGGACGAACCGGTCGGCGTATTCTTCGATGGTAAGCATGGGGTTCCAGGACCCGTCGTTCTCGTTCCCGACCTCGTAATAGGCCCCGGCGAATCCCTCGTCCACGAAGACGCGGGCCAGGTCCTCGGCCTCGTTCGCGGCGCTGTGGGGCACGCCGTCGATCGCATGGTCGAACGGATTGAGGGAGAACATGGGGACGCAGTCGACCGACTTGATGAACGCGATGAACTCGCCGACGTCGATGCCCCAGCTCCAATCCTGCCAGACGAGGTGGTCGTTGTCGCTGACCATCTGCTCGACCCAGCAGAAGTTGTTGGAGATGTTGCCGCCGGGGAAACGGGCCACGGACGGCCGCAGGGCCTCGAGGAGGTTCTGGGTCGTCGTCCCGAGCTTCGTGTCCGAGACCCACGCCCCGAGATTGGCGCCGAAGATGAGCCCGGGGCTGACCGTGCGCAGGACCGCGTTCCCGTCGACCGTCATGAAGACTTCGGGCTCGTCGCCCGACGGGGGGCCGGTCTGCTGACATGCGGCGGGGACGAGCGCCGCGGCCAAGAGGAGCGAAAGGACGATGCGTCGGACGTTCATTTGGTGCTCCAAGCGATCATCTGGTCGTCGGGCGCGCGCAGGGGCCGGCCGTCGAAGCCGCCGAGGAACTCGGTGCGGGCGAACCCGGCCGCCCGGAGCAGGAGCTCGAGCTCGAACCGGTAGACCCAGCGCTGATGGGTTGAGAACTTGTGGGCCGCGACCGGGCGCTCGGAGGCGTCGAGCTCCCAGATCTCGACCTCGGAGTCCTGGCGCTGGCCGACGACGTCCTTCCGCCGCGTGTCCCACAGCTGGAGCTTGCCGCCGCCGGGCCGCGGCGCCTCGTGCTCGAGGACGGGCTTCCCTTCCTGCTCGGACCAGTAGGCCGGACCCGGATAGGACATGTGGACGACCAGCGCCCCGCCCGGCTCCAGGTGTTCGAGCGCGCGGCGCAGGGTCGCGAGCTGGTCCTCGATCGTCTCGCAATGGGCGAAGCCGTTGAACCCGCAGAAGATCCGGGCGTAGCGCCGGCCCATCGCAAAGTCCCGCATGTCGGCGACCTGGGCCCGGACCTCGAGGCCGGCGGCCCGGGCCCGTTCCTTCAGGCGGGCGATCATGGCCGGGCTCGAATCGAAGCCGTCGATATCGACGCCGCTCTTGCGGATGGGAAGGAGGAGCCGGCCCGTGCCGCAGGCCATCTCGAGCACCGGCCCGCCGGCGCCGCGGCCGACCTCGAGCCAGTACGGGACGTCGAAGTCGAGGGAATCGAAGAGGAGGTCATAGAGCTCGGGCGCGTCGTAGGGGGAAGGCTTCGGGGCGTCGCTCATGGAGCTCCAGTCCGGGACCCGGCCCGGAGGACACCCATCATAAGGCTTTTCCCGGCCACGGGCAAAGCGTTTTGTGGTATCCTGCCCGTTGAAAGATGCGCTCGAGGAGAGGACCCATGGGCATCCCGATCTATCAGGTCGACGCCTTCACCGAAGTTCCGTTCAAGGGCAATCCCGCCGGCGTCTGCCTTCTCGAAAGAGCCGCCGAGGCGTCCTGGATGCAGAGCGTCGCCGCGGAGATGAACTTGGCGGAAACGGCCTTCCCCGTCGCGGAGGGCGACGGCTTCCGCCTGCGCTGGTTCACGCCCAAGGTCGAGGTCAGGCTCTGCGGTCACGCGACGCTGGCCACGGCTCATATCCTGTGGGAGAGGGGCGTTCTCGCCCCGGACCGCGAGGCGCGCTTCCAGACCCTGAGCGGACTGCTGACGGCCCGCCGCGACGGCGCCCTCATCGAGCTCGATTTCCCGGCCCGCCCTCCCCTGCCCGAGCCGCCGGCCTGGGCCGACGCCGTCGTCGGGGCCCTGGGCATCAAGCCCGTTCATATCGGCATGAGCGCCGAGGACGTCCTGTTCGAGGCCGCGGACGAGGAGACGGTCCGGTCGATCGCCCCGGATTTCGCGACGCTCCGCGCGCTTCCCGCCCGCGGCGTCATCGTCACCAGCCGGTCCTCCGATAAGCGCTACGATTTCGTCTCGCGCTTCTTCGCTCCCGCCGTGGGCGTCGACGAGGACCCCGTGACGGGATCGTCCCACACGGTGCTCGTCCCCTATTGGGCGAAAAAGCTGGGGAAAACGTCTCTCACGGCCTACCAGGCCTCGGCCCGCGGCGGCGTCCTCCACCTGCGCCACGAGGGCGCCCGCGTCAAGATCGCCGGCCGGGCCGTGACCGTCATCGCCGGCGAACTCTTCGCTTAAGCGGTCGCGACGCGGACGGGCGTCGGCTGGAGGACGCGCACGAGCTCCTTGGGTTCGAGGCCGACGATGAAGCCGCGCTTGCCCCCGTTGATGTAGATCCGCGGCAGCTCCAGGACCGTTCCCTCGACGTAGACGGCCATCGGTTTGCGCAAGCCGAAGGGCGAGGTCCCGCCGATCATGTAGCCCGAGTGCCGCTCAGCTGTTTCCGGGGAACAGGGATGTACGGCCTTGGCTCCGAGGACGCGGGCCATCTCCTTCGTCGAGACCTCCCGGTCGCCGTGCATGAGGACGACGAACGGCTTCTTCGTATCGTCCTCCATGACCAGCGTCTTGACGACGGCATGCTCGTCGACCCCGGCCTGGGCGGCGAAGACCGCCGTCCCGCCGTGCTCGACATAGGCGTAGGGATGTTCGGTGAACGGAACGCCGGCCTGCCGGAGGACCCGCACGGCCGGCGTCATCGGAGTCTTGTCGTGTCCGGTCACCTGGGGGCTTCGGGCTCGGTGTGGACGAGGACGTGCTCGATGGCCGGGATCTCCCGTTTCAAGGCCTCCTCGATCCGCGAGGACAGCCGGTGGGCCTCGATGACGGGCAGGTTCCGGTCGAAGCCGCAGTGGAGGGAAACGGCGAACCGGTCGCCCTGCCGGCGGATAAGGATGTCGTGGCAGCAGTCGCGCCCGGCCACGGCGTCCGTGATCGTCTTCACCCGCCCGACGAGCGGCCCCTCCTCGGCCGTGATATCCCGTCCGCTCCCGACCCCCGTCCCCCGCGATTCGATATGGGTGTTGACCCGCTTGATGGCCGGCAGGTCGGCCCGAAGGTCCTGTTCGATGTGGCTGGCCAGATCGTGGGCCTGGTGGAGGAGGAGGTGGTCGTCGACCTCGAGGTGAAGATCGATGTGGATCTCGCCGCCGTCCTCGTGGACGCTGATGTTGTGAGCGGGGATCTGATTCCTCTCGGCGATGGCCCGGATGCGCCGGGCCATCGTCTCGCGCTCGCTCTCGCGCGGGTCGGTGTGGATGACGATGTCGGCGCCCGGGACGAGGGCTTGGATGCGGGCCTCGACGTCCTCGGCGATGGCGTGGGTCCGTTCGAGCGACAGGTTTCTGTCGACTTCGATGGTCATGTCGATGAACGTCTGGGCCCCGGACTGGCGGAGGCGGACCTTGCCGGCGCTGATGACGCCCTCGACCTCGGCCGCCGCGGCCACGATCTTCGTCTTTAGCCCCTGTGGAGCGCTATCGAGAAGGACGTCGATCGTACGCTTCCCGAGCCGGTAGCTGACGAAGAGCACGATAAAGGCGACGCCCAGCGCGGCCGCGGCGTCGGCCCGGTTGAGGAGGCCGGCGTGGCCGGGCATGACTTTCCGACCGACAAGAACAAGGGCCAGACCGACGAGGACGACGGCCGAGCTCCAGACGTCGGTCGAAAAATGGAGGGCGTCGGCCTCGAGGGCCTGGCTCCGATGCTTTTTCGCCGCCCGGTAGAGCATCTTCGACCGGCTGACGTCGATCCCGATCGAGACGATGATGACGAGAAAGGCCCAGATGCTGGGATCGACATGAACGTCCCGGAAGAAGATGCGGCGGACGGCCTCGTACATGATCCAGGCGCAGGTGATAAAGAGGAGCAACGTCTCGATGAGGGCCGAGAAGTTCTCGACCTTGCCGTGTCCGTAGGGATGGGCCTCGTCGGCCGGCCGGTCCGAGACGCTCACGGCAATAAGCGTGATCAGGGCGGCCACGAGGTCGAGGCCGGAGTGGGCGGCCTCGGCCAGGATGCCGAGCGACCCGCTGAGCAGGCCTACGACGAGCTTCATTCCGGTGAGGCCCAGGGCGGCCAGGACGGAATTGGCCGCGGCCCGCCTCTTCTCGCTGCGGGTCAGATCGATGGTCGAGGCGTCTTCGGGTGACATGGGTTCCAACGGTCCTGGCGAGACAGCATCTTAGCACGACGGGAGGCGGGGGGCAATGCGGCCTCGCGTTGACAGCGCCGCACGGCTGGTCTATATTTCCGGGGCCGCGCGGAGGCCCGGCGCGCGCCTCCACGGACGCCCCGGCGAGGAGGGTCATGATGGACGCCGTTTTCCTGGCCCGGCTGCAGTTCGGCCTCACGGCCGGATTCCACTTCCTGTTCCCGCCGACGACGCTCGGCCTGTCCCTCATCATCCTCCTCCTCGAAACGCTCTACCTGAGGACGAAGAAAGACCTCTACAAGGACCTGTCCGCCTACCTCGTCAGGATCCTCGGCATCGTCTTCGTCATGGGCGTCGCGACCGGCATCGTCCTCGAATTCGCCTTCGGCAACAACTGGGCGGCCTACTCCCGGACCGTCGGCGACGTCTTCGGCGCGCCGCTCGCCGCCGAGGCCGTCTTCTCCTTCTTCCTCGAATCCGTCTTCCTGGGCGTCCTCGTCTTCGGCCGCAACAGGGTCAGGCCGAAGACATACCGGCTCTCGGTGTTCCTCGTCTTCTTCGGGGCCCACCTTTCGGGTCTGTGGATCATCATGGCCAATTCCTGGATGCAGACGCCGGCCGGATTCCACATGGAAAGCGGGCGGGCCGTCCTCGACGATTTCTTCCGGGCGGCCTTCAATCCCTCGACAGCCGTCCGGTTCGTCCACACGATCCTCGGCGGCTGGCTGACGGGCGCCCTCGTCGCCATGGCCATCGCCGCCTGGCTCATGCTCAAGGGCCGCGCGGCGGATAAGGCGGCGGCGCTGATGAAGATGTCTCTTGCGGTGTTCGCCGTGTCGGCGGTCCTCCAGCTCGGCACGGGCCACGCCCACTCGGTCCAGGTGACGCGGACCCAGCCGGAGAAAATGGCCGCGTTCGAGGCCCTCTGGCGGACGGAGGACGGCGCGGCGTTCACCGTGTTCGGCATCCCCGACGAAAAGAACGAGCGGACCCGCCTCGCCGTTCGCATACCCAAGATGCTCAGCCTCCTCGTCCACTTCGATCCGAACGGCCGGGTGCTGGGCCTGGACGAATTCCCGAAGGAGGATAGGCCGCCTGTCCTCCTGCCCTTCGCGACTTACCACGCGATGATCCTCTTCGGCCTCGTCTTCATCGCCCTGGCCGTCGCCGGGGTCTGGCTCCAGGCGAGGAAGAAGCTCGGGTCGAGCCGCGGCTTCCTCAAGCTCCTCCTCATCGCCGTCCCTCTCCCCTACCTCGCCAACGAGGGCGGCTGGATCGCGGCCGAGGTGGGCCGCCAGCCCTGGGCCGTCTATAAGGTGCTCCGGACCTCGGAGGCCGTTTCGGCGGTCGTCCCGGCCGGGAACGTCCTCTTCTCGCTCATCCTGTTCACGGCGATCTACGCCCTCATCGGCGCCGCGGGGTTTGCGGTCATCCTCCGGACGATCCGGCGGGGCCCCGGCGACGAAACGGTGAAGGCTCGACAAGGAGCCGGGTGATGGAAAGCGCAACGCTCCTCCAGAACGTTTGGTTCCTGCTCATCGGGGTCCTTCTCGCCGGCTACTCCGTGCTCGACGGCTTCGACCTCGGCATCGGCGCGCTCTTCCCGTTCCTGGCCAGGACCGAGGACGAGAAGCGGGCGCTCGCGGGCGCGATCGGACCGGTCTGGGACGGCAACGAGGTCTGGCTGCTGGCCGGAGGCGGGGCGCTCTTCGCCGCCTTCCCCATGGCCTACGCGACGGTCTTCAGCGGCTTCTACCTGGCCCTGATGCTCGTCCTGTTCGCCCTCGTCCTCCGGGCCGTATCGCTCGAGTTCCGGGTCCATGACCCGGCGCGCAAAAAACTGTGGGAGGCGGCGTTCGTCGGCGGGAGCGTCCTCCCCGCGCTCCTCTTCGGCGTCGCCCTGGGCAACGTCGTCGGCGGCGTCCCGCTCGACGCCCGGACGGAGTTCGCCGGGACGTTCTTCACCCTCCTCAGACCCCTGCCGCTCGTTTTCGGGGTCCTCGGGTTGTGCGCCTTCCTCCTCCACGGCAGCGCCTACGCGGCGCTCAAAACCGAAGGCCCGATCCGTGAGCGGGCGAGGCGAGCGGCCCGGCTAGCGGCCGCCGCGACGGGCGTGGCGTTCGTCGTGTCTTTCGTCTCCGTGTGGATCTATCTGCCTGCGGCGATCCGGAGCGTTCCCGCCTGGATCTTCTCCGGCCTCGTCGGGCTGTCGCTCGCTCTTTTTCTCGCCGCCCTCAGGAAGGGCAAGGACGGACGGGCCCTGTTCTTCTCGTCCGCGGTCTTCCTGAGCCTGTGGGGCGTCGTCGGGGCGATCCAGTATCCGGATCTCGTCCGGGCGAAGGACCCGGCCCTTAGCCTGACCGTCGCCAACGCCTCGTCGAGCCCCCTGACCCTCAAGGTCATGCTCATCATCGCCCTCATCGGCATGCCCCTCGTCGTCGGCTACACGATCTTCGCCTACCGCGTCTTCAAGGGCAAGGTCCGGCCGGGTGACGCGGGCTACTGACGCAACCTTTTGGGGGAGCCTGGCGTATAGAAGAGTGATCCCGCGGGTTGCGTCGCGCCGCCGGATGCTGTATGCTGATCGCGACGGAAATCCTATCCAGGAGGGCCGCATGAAGAAATTCGCCGCGCTCGCCGGCCTCCTCCTCGTCGCTTCGTTCGCCGCCGCCCAGACGGCGACGGTCCTCACGGGGCCCTTCGACGAGGCGCTGGCCAAGGCCAAGAAAGAGAACAAGCTCGTCCTCATCGATTTTTACTCGAGTGGCTGAGGGAGCTGTAAACTGCTGGTTCAGCAGTTCTACGACAATCCCAAATACGCCGATTTCCTGAATACCAGCGTCATCCTCTACCGCGCCACGCGGGGCGAAAAGCACGGGGATGCGACCTACGACAGGTTCAACATCCGGGCGACGCCGACCGAGCTCTTCGTCGACAAGGACGGAAAAGAGGTCGACTGGATCGTCGGCTACGGGCCGCCCGCCGACAAGTTCCTCGAAAAGGTCAAGAAGTCGCTCGCCGGGATCGACACGTACGGCGGCCTGAGCGACCGCTACGCCAAGGAGCCGACGAACATCGAGGTCGTCTTCAAG
>MEYC01000056.1:0-385 GCA_001775715.1 Candidatus Aminicenantes bacterium RBG_16_66_30
CGAAGGCACGTTCCGGGCCCTGTCCATGACCCTCGATCTTCGCGATCCTTACATGGCCGGGCACCAGCACCGGGTCGCGAAGGCACGTTCCGGGCCCTGTCCATGACCCTCGATCTTCGCGATCCTTACATGGCCGGGCACCAGCACCGGGTCGCGAGCCTGGCCGTCGCTATCGCCCAAGAGATGAACCTGACCGGGGACAAGGTCGAAGGCCTCCGCTTCGCGGGCATCATCCACGACATCGGCAAGATCGCTGCTCCCGCCGAGATCCTGGCCAAGCCCGGCCGCCTGACGAAGACGGAATTTCAGCTCATCAAAGACCATCCCAGGATCGGCTACGAGATGGTCAAGGACATCGCCTTCCCCTGGCCCGTGGCCCACATCA
>MEYC01000056.1:417-26441 GCA_001775715.1 Candidatus Aminicenantes bacterium RBG_16_66_30
CGAAGGGCTCGTCGGCGACGCCGTGCTCCAGGAGGCTAGGATCCTGGCCGTGGCCGACGTCGTCGAGGCCGTCTGCTCCCTGCGGCCCTACCGGCCGGCCCTGGGCATCGAAAAGGGTCTCGAAGAGGTCCGCAAGGGCCGCGGCATCCGTTACGACACCCGCGTCGTCGACGCCTGCATGAAGCTCTTCCGGGAGGGCCGCTTCTCCTTCAAGGCTGAGACCGAAGCTCCCCTCTATCAGTAACGCCGCCTCCGTCGGCTCGTTGACTTGGGGGGTCGATTCCGCTAGAATTTTGTGACCCAGTGGCGGCGTAGCTCAGTTGGTCAGAGCATGCGGCTCATATCCGCAGTGTCGGGGGTTCAAATCCCTCCGCCGCCATTTCTCCGAGCTCCGGCCCGCATGATCTGAGCAAGATGAGGACGTCCCGAAAGAGAACGGACCGCGTGTTCGCGGCCTTCAAGGCGGCGGCCCTTGGCGGCGGCCTCGTCGTTCCCGGCGACCGCGTCCTCGCGGCCCTGTCCGGCGGCCCCGATTCGGTCGCGCTCGTCGCCCTGCTCTTGAAGCTCCGCGAGGAGATGCCCCTCGAGGTCCGCCTGGCCCATTTCAACCATCGGATCCGGGAGGAGGCCGGGGAGGACGAGCGCTTCGTCAGGGACCTGGCCCGCCGCTGGGTCCTGCCGCTCGAGGTCGGGTCGGCCGACGTCCGTTCGCACGCGGCCGCGAAGAAGCTCAACCTCGAGCAAGCCGGCCGCGATCTCCGCTACGGCTTCCTGCGCCGGGCGGCGGCCGCCGCCGGGGCGACGAAGATCGCCACGGGCCACACCCTGACCGACCAGGCCGAGACCGTCCTCATGCGCCTGATGCGGGGGGCGGGCCTCCCCGGCTTGGCCGGGATCGCGCCTGTCGTCCCCGGCCGGCCCTGCCCGATCGTCCGGCCGCTGCTCGGGATCGCCGGTCCGGACCTCCGCGCCTGGCTCGAGGCCGAAGGCCTTTCGTCCCGCGAGGACGCGTCGAACCGGGACCGCCGGTTCCTCCGCAACCGCGTCCGGGCCGAGCTCCTGCCCGAGCTCGAGCGCCGCTATGAGCCGCGCGTCGCCGCCCATCTCGCCCGGCTGGCCGCGATCGCCCGGGAAGAGGACGAGCTCCTCGCGGGCTTCGTGCGGGAGCTGGCCGACGAGTTCATCCTCCGCACCGGCCGGGACATCTCCCTCGACATGAAGACCCTGCCCCTTCTTCTGCCCGCGCTGGCCCGGCGGGTCGCGCGCGAGTATCTTCGCGCGCTCCTGGGCGACCTCCGGGATGTCTCCTACGAGGACGTCGCCGCGCTCGTCGCGCTTGGCGAGGGCAAGGAGCTCACGCTCCGCAAAGGGATCGTCCTCCGGCGCGAGTCCGGCCGGATCGGACGGAAGCGGAGCTCGCCGAAGGCGCGCCCCTTCCGGATCCTCTGGGACGGGCGGGGCGTCCTGCCCGTGCCCGAGGCCGGCCTTTCCTTTGTCGCCTCGCGGCGCGAAGCGGACTCGGTGCGGCGGCCGCCGAAGTCGGACGACGCGGCCGGGGCCAACCTCGATGCGGCCAAGCTCGGCTTCCCTCTCCTCGTGCGGAGCCGCAAGCCCGGCGACCTCTACCGTCCCCTCGGCGCCCCGGGACGGAAGAAGCTCAAGGAGATCCTCCGGTCCAAGGGCGTCCCGGCCGGGACCCGCGACCGCCTGCCGGTCTTCGTTTCGCGGGGGGAGATCGCCTGGGCGCCCGGCCTGCCCGTGGCCGAGCGCTTCAAGATCGGTCCCGGGACCGAGACCGTTCTGTCCATCCGCGTGAGACCCGGCCGCCGCCGTCGTTGACGCGGGACCCTCAGCCCAGCCGGGAGCTCACATAGTCCCTGTAGATCTGGACGATCCGCTCGCCCCACAGCATGGACACGAACGCGGCCGGGGCCAGGAAGGTCCCGAAGGGCAGGGCGAACTGGAGGTCCTTCCCCTTGCGCAGGATGAGCAGGACCCCGACGAGCGCGCCGACGAACGACCCCAGGATGAGCGTCAGGAGCGTCCGCATCGGACCGAGGTAGGCCCCGACCATGAGCATCATCGTCACGTCGCCCATGCCCAAGCCTTC
Source organism: Candidatus Aminicenantes bacterium RBG_16_66_30 (assembly GCA_001775715.1). Lineage (GTDB taxonomy): Bacteria > Acidobacteriota > Aminicenantia > Aminicenantales > Saccharicenantaceae > RBG-16-66-30. The sequence continues at coordinate 2,528 of MEYC01000056.1, forward strand.
TTTCTTGCGGATGAGGATGTAGGCCCCGTAGACGAGGAGAAGGAATCCGGCGCCGACGACGGCCCCGAGAAGCGCTCCGCGGAAGGCGGGGCCGCCGCTGAAAAAGGCATAGGCGAGGGCGAGGACGAGCCCCGGAAGGGTGATGGCCTCCGGCAGGATCTGGTGGTGATAGTCGATGACGCCGAGGGCGATGAGGGCGCACGTGAAGACCGCGCCGGCGACGAACGCCAGGCTGGGGGCCGGGGCGACGACGAAATGGACAAGGAGGAACCCGGCCGCGGTGAGCGCCTCGACCGCGGGATATCCGAGGGAGATCTTCCGGCCGCAGGCCCGGCACTTGCCGCGGAGGATAATGTACGACAGGACGGGGATATTGTCGTAAGGCTTGATCCGGGCGCCGCAGCCGGGGCAGGACGAGGGGGGGCGCATCAGGCTCATGTCGCGCGGCAGGCGGTGGATGACGACGTTGAGAAAGCTGCCGAAGACGAGGCCGAAGAGCGCGACGAAGACGACCGTCATCGCCGCCATGGGCTGATCCCCGTTTTCACCGATCCCGTCGCCGGGTCGTAGACGTAGTCCTTGCCGTCGAGGTCCTTGGGGACTTCCCGGAGGAGGCCGGTGCGGACGAGCGCCGCGAGGTCGGAGGGCAGACGCCCGGACCGCTGGCGGTATTCCGCCAGGGCCTTCTCGAGGGCGCCCCGGTCGATCGTCGCCTTGACCCTGTAGAGGTGGTTGGAGGCGATCTTTTTCGTCCGCTCGTCGGGGGCCCTGTTGTAGATGTCGAGCCAGGTCTCCCACGACGTCTGGAGGTCGCCCTTCTTGAAGATGGCGTTGGCCCGGAGCCTCTCCACGAACTCCGGGGCGCCGGGGATCTTCATGCACTGCTCGAAGTACTTCTCCGCCAGGGCGTAATCCCTGAGGTTGATCAAGGCGATGTGGCCGGCGTTGAACGGATAGACCCACTGGTCGGGATTGTTGGCCGCGCCCCGGTCGAGGATCGTGAAGGCGTCGCGCATGGCCTTCGCGGCCTGCTCCGGCCGCTCGGCCCGCAATTCGAGGGCCCCCTGGACGGCGATCATGGCGCCGATCTCGTAGGGATCCTGAAAGCGCAGGTCGAGCTCGTTGATGATGGCGAAGATGTGGTCGAGATGGTCGAAGCGGTCGTCGATCGCCGGCGTGCTGTAGTACTGGATGGCCCAGAGGTAAATCGCGTCGGCGGCCAGGGCCCGGTAGCCGAAGGTCGCGTGTTTCAGGAACTTTCCCGAGGGGATGTAGATGATGGACGAGCCGGGGATCTTCTTGCGGGCGATCCTGTCGGTCGCGGCCTTGAGGGCCGAGAACCCGGCCGCCGAGGCGACGAGGAGCCCGATGAGAAGGAGCGTCCCCCGTCTCCTGTTCGCGAACGACGTCTTGGCCATCGCCATGCCCCGCCGGCCCGCCCGTCAGATGAAGTCCCGCCGCCGGAAGATGAGGATGGCCAGGGCGAGGATGAAGACCGTGTAGCACAGGCCGTAGACGAATGACGAAAGATAGATCGCCGGCGGAATGGCCAGGCCGTGGACGACCTCCGTCTTGAAGTTGAAGTTTTCGAGGTCCGGGAGGACCGTATAGAGGGCCCGGACGAAGGTCCGGCCCGCGCCGGGGGCCATCTTTTTCAGGATGAGCTCGAGGCCCCACGACAGGTGTCCGATGAGATAGAAGCCGAGGGCGAAGAGGGAGCTCAGGATGGGCGTCGAGAACGAGGAGAAGAGGATGGCCACGGCCGTGATGAGGACGAGTTCGAGGAAGATGTAAGCGACGGCGACGAGGAGCGCCCCCTCGATCCGCAACGTGTGCGCGAAGACGATGGCCAGGAAGATGATCGACATGGTCAGGGTCATGACGAAGAGCGTCATGACGAGGCCGAGGAACTTGCCCAGGATGAACTCGGCCCGGTGGAGGGGCTTGGCCAGGAGGGTGAAGATCGTCTTCTTGTCGATCTCCTTGTAGACGAGGCCCGTGCCGATGAGGATGGCCATGAGGACGCCGAACAGCGAGATCGAGGCCAGGCCGACGTCCTTGATGATCTTGATCCGGTCGCCGACCGTGAGGAGGGCCAGGACGCGGGAGGCGACGATGCCCAGGGCGGCGAAGAAGAAGAGGAGGTAGAGAACGCGGTCGCGCTTGGCCTCCTTGAAGGTGATCCCGGCGATGGCCCTGATCTTCATGTCCGCGTCACCGTCTCGACGAAGATGTCCTCGAGCGTCTCGGTCCGGGGGCTGAGCGAGAGAAGCCGGCCTTTCTGCCCGCGGACGAGGTCGAGAACCTTGTCGACCTTGGATTCATCGAAGATGCGGAGGAGGACCCGGTCGCCCTGCGCCGAGACGCTCTCGCCGAGGCCCGCGAAGGCCGCCGGGGGCAGCCCGGCGACGGTCGCCTCCGTGAAGAGGACCCGCTCCGAGACGAGGTCGCGGAGGGCCCCCTCCTTGACGATGCGGCCGCCGACGATGATGGCCACGCGGTCGCAGATCATCTCGATATCCTGGAGGATGTGCGAGGTGAAGAAGACGGTCTTGCCCTCGTCCTTGAAGCGGACGATGATGTCGCGGATCTCCTTGCGCCCGATCGGGTCCATGCCGCCCAGGGGCTCGTCGAGGATGACGAGCTTCGGGTCGTTGATGAGGGCCTGGGCCAGGCCGGCGCGCTGGAGCATGCCCCGGGAGTACTTGCGGAGCGGGAGGTCCGCGGCCCGCTCGAGCCCGACGAGCGCGAGGAGCCGGCGGATGCGGTCCTCCTTCTCCCGCCGCCCCAGGCCGAAGAGGTCGGCCGTGAAGGCCAGGAACTCCCGGGCCGTGAGATAGTCGTAGAAGTAGGGGTTCTCCGGCAGGAACCCGAGCGGCTCGCGGGAGCGGGGGGAGAGGTGGGAGCGGCCGAGGATCTCGATCGTCCCGGCGTCCGGGCGGATGAGGCCGAGGAGACACTTGATGGTCGTCGTCTTGCCGGCCCCGTTCGGTCCCAGGTAACCGAAGATCTCGCCCTCACGGACGGCGAAGGTGATGCCCTTGAGGATCTCGCGCGTCTTGGGGATGAAGCCGAGCCGGAAATTCTTCCGGAGGTCCTGGATCCGGATCGCGTCGGCCATCGGCTCCTATTGTAGATAAGGGCGTGCGAAAGTCAACCGCGGCCCGGGCTCAGGCGAGCCCCCGGATCCTCCGGGCGTTCTCGAGGAGCTTGTCCTGGGTGAAGACATGCTCGCGGATCAGGGCCAGGTGGAGGTTGAGCTGGGCCTGGACGTCGTCCGGAAGCCCGAGCCCGAGGACGGCCTCGTATCGCCCGGCGATCTCCCGCTCGAGGCCGGGGAGGGTCTCGAGGGCGGAGAGACGGGTCGTCCCGGGGTATTCGTTCGGCATGGGCTTCGGACTGCGCTCGACGCCCGACGCGTCGACCGCCGCGTTCTCGATGGCGATGACGTCGCCGAGCTTGACCAGGATGCCGGCGAGCTTGTCCCAGTGACGCATGTGGTTGATCGAATTCTTGAACAGGCGCTGGCTGAGGTCCTGGTGGGCGCTGAACATCATGACGTAGCGAAGATAGCGGTGCGCGGCCTCGTTCTCGAGCCGGCACAGGGCGTGGAGGAGGGTCAGGTCCTCGCGGCGGTCGCGGTCGGGGTGGGGCCGGAAGATCTCGGCCCCGGCCTCTCCCGAGGCCTCGATCGCCCCGATCATGGCCGCGAACTGGCCGCTGTGCCGGACCTCGTCGTAGGAAATGTTCCAGATCATGTTCTCGATCTCGGGGAACGCGCCGGGCTTGACCTCGGCCGACCGGTAGAGGTCGGTGACCATATCCTCGGTCATCTTGTCGCGCCGGACGTTGTCGACGATCCGGGGGAAGCGGACGATCTCATCGGTCCGGAAGCTCGGCTCGATCCCCATCCGGGTCAGGACGAGGCCCAGCTGGAGGGCGTGGTACATCTCGTCGATGCCGATCTGGATCGTCTGGGCCCGGGCGTCGGTCCGTTGGCCGAGGAAGGGATCGTCGTAGAGGAACCTGCCCTTGGGCATGGAGTAGGCGTGGACGACGTACTCGAAGCTGACGGCCCACTCGTGCTGCAGGGCCGCGGCGAGGAGCCGATGGGCGTCGTCCGTGGTCCGGACGGTCCTGATCTTGTCCATGGAGGTCTCCTGGGGGTCCGTCGCGAGGGCCCATTATAGCCGCGGAAAGAAGAAAAAGGAATGGAGGGCCCGCAGTTTCGCCAAGATTAGCCTTTGGGGGTGACGTCCGGGCTGTTTTCTCATCGCCGGAATCACCGCCTTCGGCGATTGACCCCCCGGGGGCGCCATGAGATTCTGCCCCCGGTCGCAGCCTTCAAGGCGCGACGGCCTCGAAAGAGGCGGTGCCAAGGTTGTGAAAAGGGAGAAGGAGGATCCTTCTCCCCCTCTTTTTTTCGGCCCCTTTTCCCTCTCCGGTTCCCTTTGGGGAACCCGTCCCTTTCGGGTATAATCCTCCCATCAGTCCCTGGAGGTCGAAGATGTCCGATTTCGGCGGGGCCGTCAAGCCGCTTTCCGAGAATCCCGACTACAAGATCGCCATCCTGGGCGTCCCGTTCGACGAGAAGTCGAGCTATCTCCGCGGCGCCGCGGGCGGGCCGGCCGCCGTCCGGGCCGTCTCGACGGGGAAATGCTACTGCGGCTGGACCGAGCTCGGGGTCGACCTCGAAGCGGATACGGTCATGGTCGACCTCGGCGATGTCGACACGAGCGGCGATCCCGACAAGACGTTCGCCCTGACGGAGAAGGCCGTCGAGAGGATCCTGGCCAAGGGCGCCGTCCCGATCGTCCTCGGCGGCGACCACTCCATCACCTATCCCGTGCTCAAGGCCTTCGCCCGGCACCACAAGCCCCTCGACGTCCTCCATTTCGACGCCCACCCGGACCTCTACGACGACCTCTACGGCGACCGCCTGTCGCATGCCTGTCCCTTCGCCCGTATCCTCGACGACGGCCTGGCCGCCGGCGTCGTCCAGGTCGGCGTCCGGGCCGTCACGGCCGCCCACCGGGCCCGGGCCCTCAAGTACGGGGTCCGGATGGTCGAGATGAAGGACATCCAGGACACGCTCCACCTGCGGTTCGCCCATCCGGTCTACGTGTCCTTCGACATGGACGCGCTCGACCCGGCCTTCGCCCCGGGCGTGTCCCATCACGAGCCGGGCGGGCTCTCGACCCGGCAGGCCATCCAGGTCATCCAGGCCCTCAAGGGCCGGATCGTCGGCCTGGACATCGTCGAGCTCAATCCATCGCGCGACCCCGCGTCGATCACGGCCGCCGCCGCCTTCAAGATCATCAAGGAGACCGCCGGCCGGATCGTCCGGCCGTCCTGAGGGAGGGACCCATGAAGCGCCTGCTCGCCGTCGCCGCTCTGGCCGCTCTCATCGCCGGCTGCGCCCGGGCCCAGAAAGGGCCGTCCTTCGACGCCTGGTTCGTCGACAGGACCATGCGCGTGGACACCTTCCACGCCGGCAGCTCCTCCGAGGAGACGCTCACCCTGGACCAGGTCTATGACCAGGGGATCTGGGCCGGCAGCCGCTCCCGCCTTATCGACCCGTTCAACCTCGGCCGCTATCTCGTCAAGGTCTACGACGCGGCCGGCGGGACGCTCATCTTCAGCAAGGGCTTCGACAGCTACTTCGGCGAATACAAGACCTCCGACCCGGCCCTCCAGGGGATCCGGAGGACCTACCACGAGTCCGCCCTCCTCCCGTACCCGAAGAAGCCGGTCCGATTCACGGTCGAGGGCAAGGACCGGCAGAACGCTTATAAGGTCCTGTTCAGCCAGACCATCGATCCGGCCGCAATGACGGTCATCCGCGAAGCTCTCGTCCCGGGGGTCAAGGTGTTCGAGGTCCTGAAGTCCGGCGATCCCCGCCGCAAGGTCGACGTGGCCATCGTCGCCGAGGGCTACACGGCCGAAGAAGAGGCCAAGCTCCGGGCCGACCTCGACCGCTTCGCGGCCGTCTTCTTCAAGCTCGAGCCGTACAGGTCCCACCGGGACAAGTTCAACATCACCGGGGTGTTCAAGCCTTCCCCGGAGAGCGGCTGCGACGAGCCGAGCCACGGCTCGTTCAAGGCGACCGCCCTCGGCGCGACGTTCGATTCGCTCGGCTCCGAGCGCTACCTCCTGACCGAGGACAACAAGAGCCTGCGCGACATCGCCGCTCACGTCCCGTACGACGCCCTGTATATCATGGTCAACCACAAGAGGTACGGCGGCGGCGGGATCTACAACCTCTATTGCACGTTCACGACCGACAACCAGTGGTACGAGTACCTCTTTCTCCACGAGTTCGGCCACTCCTTCGCCGGGCTCGGCGACGAGTATTACACCTCCCAGGTCGCCTACAACGAGTTCTATCCGGCCGGGGTCGAGCCGGCCGAGCCGAACATCACGGCCCTTCTCGAGCCCGGGACCGTGAAATGGGGGAGCCTCGTGAGCCCGGGGGTCGGACTGCCGACCCTTTGGGAGAAGGCGGAGTTCGACGCCATGGACAACGCCTACCAGAAGGTCCGGGCCGAGACGAACGCCCGGATCGCGGCGATGAAGCGGGGAGGGGCGGCCGCGGCCGATATCGCCCGCGCCGAGGAGGAGTCCGAGCGGATGTCGCGGGAGCACGCCGAGAAGATCGATGCGTTCCTCCGCGCCAGCAAGTTCTGGGGCCAGGTCGGGGCCTTCGAGGGCGCCGGCTACGCCGCCAAGGGCCTTTATCGCCCCGAGCTCGACTGCCTGATGTTCACCAAAGGGACGAAACCCTTTTGCAGGGTCTGCGAGGCGGCCGTGCTGAAGACCATCCTTTACTACGCGGATTGACGTCCGCCGGCGGATCCCCCGCCGCCCCCCAGCGTGTGATATTTCTTATCTGATGTCCCGTGTGAGGAGAAGTGCGGGCTGTTGTCAGCAAAAGGGGGGTTGATGATGGGAACCAAAAAGGTGGGGGCTTTCCCCAGCCCGCGCAAGAAAGCCACTATCATTATAGCACCCGTATCCTCGATGTAAAGGGTTTTTTTCGCTTTCTTCGCTTTTTTCTTTCCGGCCCTGCATCCTATTGATTTTTTTGCCCTTTCGCCCCAGAATGGAAGGGATATTTGGAATCGGGAGGGACCATGGACCCCAAACAAGATCCGAAAAAGGTCGAGATCAAGGTCGACGAGGCGGTCGCGCTCGGCCAGTATGCCAGCCTGGCCGCCATCCGCCATTCCCGCGAGGAATTCCTGTTCGACTTCGCCTTCCTCTTCCCCGACGGTCCCTTCGGCAAGCTCGTCGCACGGATCATCGTCAGCCCGGCCCACGCCAAGCGCTTCCTCGAAGCCCTGCAGGCGAACATCAAGCGCTATGAGGAATCGTATGGGACGATCATCCCGTCGGACCTGCCGCCTCCGGTCGATTTCATCCAGTGACGCCGCCGGGCCCCTGCCGCTAACGGCTTGACATCAGGGGATTTTTCTTATAATAGTTGACCCAGGCGGACAGGAGTAATATCATTCGACTGAGCTCCCAAGCGCTCAGCAATCGGTCAATCGTCAATCGGCCCACGGAGGAGGCTTAGATGAGAAGGACGACAACGCTCGTGCTCGCGACGGCGTTGCTTCTCGTCTCGGCCCCCGCGGCCCGGGGCTCGGGATTCCTGATCTACGAGCACGGCGCCGCGGCCATGGCCATGGCCGGGGCCTTCGCCAGCCTGGCCAAGGACCCTTCGGCGCTCTGGCACAATCCCGCGGGCATCGCCTGGCTCGACGGGACGAGGGTCATGGGCGGCGCCACCATCATCGTCCCCCGCGGCTCGGTCGACTTCCCCGACTATCCCGGAGCGCCTTCGTACAACCAGGAGAACGCGGTCTTCGCCCCGCCCAATGTCTACCTGACCCACGCCATCTCGAAAAAGGCGGTCGTCGGGCTGGGCGTCTTCGCCCCCTACGGCCTGGGCATCACCTGGCCGGAGCCGGAGAGCTTCCCTTGGCGCTACCTGGGGACCTCCGGTGAAATGGAGACGCTGTTCATCAATCCGGCCGTCGCCTTCAAGCTCAGCGAACGGTTCTCCCTGGGCCTCGGCGTCTCCTTCATCATGTCCGAGCTGACCCAGTCCATCACCCAGCGGATGGACTTGGGCGAGGTGACGGCCGACGTCCCGTCGTCCGTTTCCGCGGACGGGACCTCCTTCGGGTTCAATGCCGGCCTCCTCTATCGTGGCGACGGCTTCCGGTTCGGGCTGAATTACCGCAGCCGTTTCACCCTGGACTACTCCGGAACCGTCTCCCTGGACGTCCCGACGTTCCCGGCGCCGTTCGAAGGGACGGGCGAGACGAGCTTCGCCTTCCCCGACATCGTGACCATGGGCCTGTCGTTCGACCTGTCCAAGGCACTCGTCTGGGCGGTCGACCTCCACTATGTCTTCTGGAGCTCGTACGAATCATACACCTTCCACATCGAGGTCCCCGACCTGGCCCTGTCCGAGGACCTCACCGTCCCGACCCTGTGGAAGGACAGCTTCATCTTCCGGACGGGCCTCGAATACCTGGCCTCCGACCGGCTGGCCCTGCGCTGCGGGGTCGTCTACGACAAGACGCCCCAGCCGGCCGCGACCATGGATTCGTCGCTTCCCGACGCCGACCGGCTGGCCCTGACGGCCGGCTTCGGCTACACGCTCGGGCGGCTGACCCTCGATGTCGCCTATCAGTTCGAGCATTTCCGGAAACGGACGAGCGCAAGGCCGGAGCTGCCCGCGTTCCTCCAGGGTACGTTCAAGACGCAGGCCCATCTCTTCGGCATCAATCTGGGTTACAGGTTCTGACACGGTCCATAATTCCTTACGGAGGTTATAGACATGGCTTATGAATTCAAGAACTCGAAGGGGGTCAGCTACTTCCTGCACTCCAAGGACGTCCTGCTGAAGGGCGGACGGAAGCAGACGATTTACTTCTTCGCCCGCGACGTCCGTCCCGGCGCCCTCGACGCGGTCCCCGAAGCCTACATGGTCCAGGAGACGACCAAGACGGGGATGCCCATCCTGAAGAAGAAGTAAGGCGCTTTTAGCCGGAGAAGGTCGCCGGGGACGCCGGTCCCCGGCCGGGGCGGGGAGCCACCTCGGGCGCTTGGCCCGACGGTGGTTCCGCCCTATTTTTTTTCGAGGCGTCTTTGACCGGTCCCCGCCTCTTGGGTATACTGAGGCCATGAGACCCCCAGCTTCCAAGGTCCTGATCGCCGGCCTTTGCCTGGCTCTGGCCTTCGCGGCCTGCGGCAAGAAGACCTCCGACGCCTCCGCCTCAGGCGGGGCGAAGGCGCTTTCGCTCGCGGTCATCCCCAAGGGAACGACCCACGAGTTCTGGAAATCCATCCACGCCGGGGCCGCCCGGGCCGCCCGGGAGCTCGGCGTCGAGATCCTCTGGAAGGGCCCCCAGAAGGAGGACGACCGGGCCCAGCAGATCACCGTGGTCGAGGATTTCATCAGCCGGGGCGTCGACGGCATCGTCCTGGCCCCGCTCGACGACCGGGCGCTCATGCGTCCCGTCCGGGACGCCGTGAGGGAGAAGATCCCGGTCGTCATCATCGACTCCGCCCTCCAGGGGAGCGATTACGTGAGCTACGTCTCTACGGACAACTATAAGGGCGGCGTCCTGGCCGCCCGCCGGCTCGGCGAGCTCCTCGGCGGCCAGGGCCGCATCTTCCTCATCCGCTACCAGGAGGGCTCGGCCAGCACCGTCCAGCGGGAGGCCGGGTTCTATGACACGGTCAAGAAGGAATTCCCGGGTCTCGTCCTTCTCGTCCAGGACCAGTACGCGGGGGCGACGACCGAGACGGCCTATCAGCTCGCCGAGAACCTCATCAGCCGTTTCCCGGATGTCGAGGGTGTCTTCGCGCCCAACGAATCGAGCACGTTCGGGACCCTCCGGGCCCTCCAGGAATCCCGGCTCGCGGGCAAGGTCGTTTTCGTCGGCTTCGACAGCTCTCCCAAGCTCATCCAAGGCCTCCGCGACGGCCATATCCAGGGCCTGGTCCTCCAGAACCCCGACAAGATGGGCTATCTCGGCGTCAAGACCATCGTGGCCCACCTCCGCGGCGAGCCCGTCGAGAAGATCATCGACACGGGGGTCGTCCTGGCCACGCTCGACAACATGGACGCCCCGGAGATCCGGGCCCTCCTCTCGCCCGACCTCACCCTGATCGACGACTGATGATCCCCGGACCCGCCGCCCCCCCCGTTCTCCGCATGTCAGGGGTGAGCAAGAGCTTCGGCGCGACCCGGGCCCTCGACGGTGTCAGCTTCGAGCTCGGCCGGGGCGAAGTCCACGCCCTCATCGGCGAGAACGGCGCCGGCAAGAGCACCATGATGAAGGTCCTCTCCGGCGCCCTCGCGCCCGACGCCGGCCGGATGGAGATCGACGGCCGGCCCTACGCCCCGTCCGGCCCCCTCGACGGCCTCCGCTCGGGCGTCGCCATGATCTACCAGGAGCTCACTCTGGCCCCGCATATGACGGTCGAGGAGAACGTCGTGCTCGGCCGCGAGGTCCACCGGGCCGGGTGGCTCGACCGCGAGGCCATGAGGAGGAAGGTCCGCGAGACCCTCGAGCTCGTCGGCCACCCCGAGATCCCCCGCGACGCTCCCGTCGGCCGGTTGAGCGTCGGGGTCAAGCAGGTCGTCGAGATCGCCCGGGCCCTCCTCAACGAGTCCCGCATCCTGGTCATGGACGAGCCGACGAGCTCGCTCCCGCTCGAGGACAGCCAGCGGCTTTTCGAGATCATCCGGCGGCTCCGGGACCAGGGCGTCAGCGTTATCTACATCAGTCATTTCCTCGAGGAGGTCCAGCGGGTGGCCGACCGCTACACGGTCCTGCGCGACGGCCGGAGCGTCGGCTCGGGGAGGATGGAGGGGACCCGGCTCGAGGACATCATCCAGCTCATGGTCGGCCGGGAGCTCACCCAGCTCATCCCCCGGGTCGAACACACCCTCGGGGAGACCGTGCTCTCCCTCGACGGCCTCAAGGGGGCGCGCATGGCCGCGCCGATCAGCCTGACCCTGGCCCGGGGCGAGATCCTCGGCATCGCCGGGCTCATCGGCTCCGGCCGTACGGAGATGCTGCGCGCCCTGTTCGGCTTGGACGAGGTCGAGGGCGGCGCGATCGTCGTCTCGGGCGAAGCGCTGGCGGGGCGGACGCCTTGGACCCGGATCGGCCGCGGCCTCGGCCTCCTCAGCGAGGACCGGCAGGGGGAGGGCCTGGCCCTCAGCATGTCAGTGGCCGACAACATGACCCTGAGCGATCTCACTCCTTACCGCCGGGGGGGCCTCCTGAGCCCGTCCCTCCAGCGCCGGGGAGCCTCCTCCTGGATCGAGAAGCTCCAGATCAAAGCCCGGGGACCGGCCCAGCCGGTCGCGGACCTTTCGGGCGGGAACCAGCAGAAGGTCGCGCTGGCCCGGCTGCTCCATCAGAAGGCCGGGGTCTTCCTCCTCGACGAGCCGACCCGCGGCATCGACGTCGTCAGCAAGAGCCAGATCTACGAGTGGATCGGCGAGCTCGCCCGCGAGGGCAAGGCCGTCCTCTTCGTCAGCTCCTATCTTCCGGAGCTCCTCGGGATCTCGGACACGATCGCCGTGTTCCACCGGGGCGCTCTCGTCGAATCCCGGCCCGTCGCCGAGTGGGACGCCACGTCGCTCATGGCGGCGGCCACCGTCGGCCGGGCCCCCCGGACCGCACCGTCGAGCCCAAGGAGCTCCGCATGAGCCGTCAACACCGGGACCGCCTGTCGAAGGCCCTGAACTTCTTCGGCCCCTTCATCGGGCTGCTCCTCGTCATCGCCCTGTTCGCCCTGATCCCCGAGGTCCAGGGCCGCTTCTTGAGGTTCGCCAATCTCAAGAGCGTCGCCACCCAGTCGGTCATCGTGGCCCTGGGCGCGCTGGGCATGACCCTGATCATCATCAGCGGCGGCATCGACCTCTCGGCGGCCTCCAACATCGCCCTGTCGAGCGTCATCGCGGCCTACGCCGTCAACGCGGGCCTGCCCCCCTTGGCCGCGGTCGCGCTCGGCGTCGCGACCGGCGGCCTCGTCGGCCTGGCGAACGGGGCCTTGGTGACGCGGCTGCGCCTCGTCCCGTTCATCGTCACGCTGGGCATGATGGGCATCGCCCGCGGCGCGGCCAAGTGGATCGCCGGCAACCAGAAGATCGACGCGCCCATGACCTGGGTCAACGAGCTCATGGCCAAGACGCCCCATCCCCCTTGGCTGCTCCTGGCGCCGGGGGTCTGGATCGTCATCGTCTTCGCCGTCGTCCTGGCCGTCGTCCTGAGGTCCACGGTCTTCGGCCGGCACGTCTTCGCCGTCGGGTCGAACGAGGCCACGGCCCGGCTCTGCGGCATCCGGACGGACCGGGTCAAGGTCCTGGTCTACGCGCTCGCCGGGCTCTTCTGCGGCCTCTCGGGGGTTATGGAGTTTTCCCGGCTCACGGTCGGCGACCCGACGGTGGCCGTCGGGCTCGAGCTCGACATCATCGCCGCCGTCGTCATCGGCGGCGGCAGCCTGAGCGGCGGCGAGGGCAGCATTCTCGGGACCATGATCGGCGTCCTGATCATGTCGTTCCTCCGCAACGGCTGCACGATGATGGGCTGGCCGAACTATATCCAGGAGATCATCATCGGCGCGATCATCGTCATCGCCGTCACCTTGGACCGCCTCCGCCACCGCTAAGGGACCGTCCTACTTCAAAGTTTTTTGCTTGTCCGTCGTCTAAAGGGATGTAATGACGATAGGAGGTCCATCATGAGAAAGATATCAAGAAAGCTGATCATCGGCGCGGCGGCCCTCGCCTTCGTGGCCGCCCTGATCTTCCCGGCCATCGCCGCGGCCCAGGAAGCGAAGACCCCGCCGCCGGCGAGGCGCGAGCGGCCCGGGAGGATGCTCGCCCGGGAGGCCCTCGACCTGGCCCCCGAGCAGGAGAAGGCCCTGGCGGACTTCCGCAAGGCCAGGATGGAGGAGGCCAGGGCGTTCCGCGACGAGATGTCCAAGCTCGGCACCGAGAGGCGTGAGCTGGCCAAGGATCCCCAGGCGAACCAGGCCAAGCTCGACGGGCTGATCGACCGGACAGCCAAGCTCCGCGCCGAGCGGGAGAAGGCGGATTTCCGGAACCGGATCGCGAGGGAGAAGATCTTCACCCCCGACCAGCTGGAGAAGATGAAGACCTTCCGCCAGAGGCTGGCGAACCGTCCGGGGATGGGCCGGCGTGGCCCGATGGCCCTCGGCCGCATGGGTGTCCGGGGTCCGGGCCGGCTCATGGCCCCCGGCTTCGGACCGGAGCGGATGGCCCTGCTCCGGGCGCTGCGCCATCGCCAGCTCCTCCGGCGCTGGCGGGACCGGTAATACGTCTCGAGAGGGGACACGTCCAAACGGGGACTTGTGCCCAGGTTCCCCAACGTGTCCCTTTTTCTTTATCTCCACACGGCGTGTCCCCGTTTCCTTATATCCTTCCCCGGCTGTCCTCTCGGGAGGACGAGGGGCCCGTTTTCCCCTGGCGGACCGGGATGGCACGATAGTTGCTTTATAAGGGGTCGGAAGGAGAAAGAAGATGAACAAGACGATGATAAAGGCTTCGCTCCTGGCGGCCGCTCTCATCGTTTTTGTGCCTTTCGGCCTCCAGGCGCAGGATGACGGGTTCTATCCTTACAGCTTCGCCCGCCTGAGCTACGTCAACGGCACGGTCTATGTCCAGAGGGCCTCAGACCTGGGATATGAGAAGGGCGAGGTCAACCTCGCGCTGATCCAGGGCGACAAGATGGGGACCGACAGCGGCCAGGCCGAGATCCACTTCGGGCGCCGGAACTACCTCCGCCTCGACGACAACACCAGGATCGAATTCGCCGTCCTGCCCACCGAGGGGGACGAACGCATCAAGCTGCATCTCACCGAAGGCAGCGCCTATCTCCGGGTGAGCCGGCTCGCCGTGGACAAGGGCATCGAAGTCCATACTCCCGACGCTTCTTTCTACGTCCTCGAGGAGGGGCTCTACCGGTTCGACGTTAGGATCGACCGGGAGACCCAGGCCTCCGTCCGGGAGGGCAGCCTCGAAGCGGCCGCCGAGGACGGCTCCGTCCTCGTCCGGGCCAACGAGACCGTGACCGCCGCCGACGGCCGGCTCCTCGGCGATCCGCAATACGCCGATGGCCGCGAGGACGGGTTCGACACCTGGAACGGCTCGCGGGACGCGCTCCTCACCGCGAACAGCGGAAGCCAGTACCTCCCGTCCGAGATCGAGGAGTATGAAGAGGAGCTCGACCAGAACGGCGAGTGGGTTTACGAGCGCGGCTACGGGAACGTCTGGGTCCCCCGCGTTTCTCACGTCGACTGGCGGCCTTACCTCTACGGCCGCTGGGTCTGGTACCCCGTCATCGGCTGGACCTGGGTATCCTCGGAGCCCTGGGGCTGGGCGGTCTACCACTACGGCCGCTGGCACTGGCGCTTCGGCCTCGGCTGGTACTGGATCCCCCGGCATCACTGGGGTCCGGCCTGGGTCCATTGGTGGTGGAACAACGATCACATCGGCTGGGCCCCCCTCAGCTGGTACAACCGGCCGGTCCTGCTCGTCGACAATCATTTCTACGACCGTCACTACGATCGTTTCTTTTCCCCCCATAACCGGGCCATGACCGTCGTCCGCCGCGATCAGCTTCAGGCCCGCGACCTGTCCCGCCGCCAGCTCGGCGCCGCCGAGCGCGGACGCATCGACAGGGTGGAGTTCCGGGCCGAGCAGCCCTCCCTCCGCCCGGTCGTGGACAACGCCCGGCCCCAAGCCCTCCAGGCTAAGCGGGCCCTCGCGGCCCGTCCCGGCGGCCGGAACGACGTGAGATCCGTCGCCCCTTCGAATTCCCTGTCGCCCTCGCGGATGAGACCGGGCGCGGCCGATACTCCGAGCCGGACGGGGGACCGCGGCGCCGTTTCGCGGCCGTCCCTCCGCGGCTCGGATCCGGGCGCCCGGGTCATCCGGGCCAATCCGAGCCAACGGGCGCCCGAGGACCGCGGTCAGTCCGGCGTCTCCGGGAACCGCGGCGCGGATCCCGGCGGCCGGGCCATCCGGCCCACCCCCAGCCAACGTCCTTCCGGCGACCGTGAACAGGCCCGCGTTTCCGAGGGCCGTCGGACCACGGACGACTCCTCCGCCCGCCGGGGCGGCGGGGCCGAGACCGGGGGCGGACCCTCCCGGATCTCGCGGCCGGACGGCCAGGCCTCCGCGCCGGCCCAGCCCAGGGCCGTGCGCGAGCCGCAAAACCGGAGCGAAGGAAAAGGCTCCGGCAGCGCCGAGACGCGCAAGGGCGAGACCATCAAGAAGTATCCCGCCGCGGCCCGCTCCGAATCCTCCTCCGGGAGGTCTCAAAGTCGCACCTACGCGTCCCGCTCCACCGTCTCCCGAACGCCGTCGCGGCTGAGCGCCCCGGCGGCGTCTTCGGCGCGTCCGTCGGCGTCCGTCTCCCGCCCGTCCTCGTCCGCCCGCTCGAGCTCCTCGTCCTATACCCCTTCGCGCGCGGTCCGAGCGCCGTCCTCGGCGCGATCCGGGAGCTCCGTGGCGTCGCCCTCCCGGTCGACGTCACCTTCGTATTCCCGACCGAGCTCTTCCCGCGCGCCGTCCTCGTCACCTTCACGCAACTCCTATTCCGCGCCCTCCCGGTCGGGCGGCTCCTCGGGCCGGACGATGAGCGCGCCGCGGGCGTCGAGCGCGTCCTCGGGCCGTTCTTATAGCGCGCCCCGATCGAGCGGCTCTTCTTCGGGAAGGTCCTATAGCGCGCCGAGGTCGAGCGGATCGTCGGGGGCGGGCCGTTCGGTCTCCTCCGGCCGCTCGGGGTCCTCGTCCTCCGGATCCTCCTCTTCCCGATCCTCGGGCTCGTCGTCCAAGTCCGGCGGCGTGAAGAGGAAAGGCTGAACGGAACCGGCCCGGCGCCGGTTATCTCATAGATTCTTCCCTCCGGCCGGGGCCGCCCCCGGCCCAATTTTTTCTTTACAATTCGGGGCCGCGATGGTATAAATTACTCCTCGTTCGGGAAGGAGATTTCCGGACGCGCGTTCGACATATGGAGGTAGTTCCAATGCGTTCAGCCAAGAGAATAGGGATCATGATCTTAAGCCTGGCCGTCCTTGCCGGGCTCGCCGGCTCCGTGGCCTGCCAGAAGAAAGCGGCCGAGTCGCCCGCCGCGGAGGCCCAGAAGATCGTGACCGAATTCGAGGGGACGGTCCGGGCGGGCCTCGGACGGTACCTGTACCTCTCGACGGCCTCGGGCTTCGACCTCGTCCTGCCCGGCTTCGACGCCGCCACCGTCGTCGGCAAGACGATCAAGGTCAAGGGCAACCTGCTCACGGACCATCCTCCGGTCTTCCTCGTCGACAGCGCCGAGACCGGCCCCGGCCAGACGATCTACACCCGCAGCCAGGAGTTCCAGGAAGAGGATTTCGTGGAGATGAAGGTCCGCGAAGCCGTTCCGGCCCTGACCATCACCGGCCTCAACAAGCCCGAGGAGTGGGAGGGCAAGGGGCAGGGCAAGGTCTACGGCCAGCTCCAGAAGGGCGACGTGAACGCGATCGTGCTCTCCGACGACAAGGGCAAGGAGATCGCCAGGATCATCGTCGACTCCATCTCGACCTATTCGAACTACTATATCCAAAAGCTCCGGCTCTTCGACGAGTTCTGGTTCACCCTCAAGATCAAGGACAGCGTCGAGAGACGGGAACGGACGAAGACCAAGGCGATCTTCCACGCCGACGTCGTGGGCGCCGGCCTGTACTGATCATTCCGCGCGGAACGAACCGGGGACGGCCTCGATGGCCGTCCCTTTTTTTTATCCCAAGAGGGAGGCCAGCTTTCCGAGAGCCGCCTCGAGGGGGCTCGCCAGCTCGACCGTCAGGACACGGCGTCCCTTCTCCGCGAGGGCCATCCCGTCCCCCCGGGCTTGGGCCCGGAACAGCGCGGCGAAATCCTCCGCCGGGCGCGTAATCCCCGGGACGGCAGGGATGGCCAGCCCGGGCAGGGCGGCCGGGACGAGCATCAGGAACAGGCCCTTGTTGCCGTCACCCTTATGGAGCTGGCCCGTCGAGTGCAGATAGCGAGGGCCGAAGCCAACGGTGACGGGCAGGCCGGTCTTGAGACGCAGACTGGCGGCCAGCCCAGATAGGAGATCTTCGATCGCCCGCCGCCTGGGCAGGAAGGCCAACAAGGCCAGATATTCCGCCTCGCGGCTGTCGCGCAGGAAGCCGGGCCCGGCGACGGCCGGGTCCTCGGACATCCCCGCCCCGGCGACGCGGAGCCCGCCGGCGGCAAGCGGGCGGTCCGGAACGGCCGGGCCTGCGGCGGCCAGGACCTCCCGTGTCCTCTTCTTGGTCGACTCGACGTCGGGCTGGTCGAACGGATTGATCCCCAGGATATGTCCCGCGACGGCCGTGGCGAACTCCCAGAGAAAGAAGTGCCCGGCCACCTCGTAGGGGTCGTCGAGCGCGAGTCGCACGAGGGGCGAGGTGAGCCCTTCAGGGGTCCGGACGGCCGGCCTTGGGCCCGCCTCCTCCGGCGCTCCGATCTCCACGAACAGACGGTCGCCGCCGTAGCTTTCGGCGGGCCCGGGCCTGTCCTCGACGACGGGGACGATGCCCCGGCCCTCTTTCCCGGTGCTCTCGGCGACGAGCTGTTCGAGCCACCCGGCCAGGGGTTTGAGGCGTTGCGGCAGGAGCAAGGTCAGCTTGTCCACGCCCTTGAGGGCTGCCGCGCCCAGGACGGCGCCGAGCAGGGCCCCCGGGTTCCTGGCGGCGGGTTCGACGCGGCAGATCTCGGCCGTCGCCCGGGCCGGCCCGAGGAGGCTATCGAGGTCGACCCCCCCGAGAGCGGCGGGGAGAAGGCCGAACACGGAGAGGGCGGAAAACCTCCCGCCGACGTCCGGCGGGCCGAGGAATATCTGCCGGAACCGAAGCTCCCGGGCTAGGGCCTCGAGCGGCGTCCCCGGGTCGGTGATGGCGATGAAGCGGCTGCCCGCGTGTCCGGCCCCGAGCTTGCGGCCGGCCCGGTCGAAGAAGAAGGCGAGCAGGGCGGCGACCTCGGCCGTCGTCCCCGATTTTGAGGACACGATGAAAAGGGTCTTGTCCGCGGCGAGCCGCCCCGCGGCCGCGGCCACGGTCTCCGGTTCCGTCGTGTCGAGGACCTCGAGGTCGAGGGCGCCGGGCTCCAAGCCGAAAAGGCGGGCGTAGACCTCCGGGGCCAGGCTCGATCCGCCCATGCCCAGGACGACCGCGCGCTTCAGCCCCAGGCCGCGGATCGAGGCCGCGAAAGCCCGGAGATCCGGGAGGATCTTCGCGGCCGCCCCGGGCGAGTCGAGCCAGCCGAGCCGGTTTGTGATCTCCCGGTCCTCGGGCTTCCAGACCGTCCCATCGCGCTCCCAGATGCGCCGGACGATCGCATCGGCCTCGAGGCCGCGGAGGCAGCGGTCGAGCTCGGGAGCCAAACGCTCCGCATGGATGATCCGGATGTCGCGCGCGTGCATGCTCATGGCCAAACCCCTTTCCGGCAAAGAGGATTATACCAGCAGCCCGGCCGCGGGATAAAGCGGCTTGATTATTTTTACCGGATTCCGGAAGATAGGGGACCGGAGGGACCGCCCATGACCAACGCCGAGAGGACCGCCGCGCCCGTTGGCTTCTTCCACCCGACCCGGCCGATCTACCGGTTCGTGAACCTCCTCTTCATCTCCTCCCTGTCGTTCGGGAGCTATTTCGCCTACGACATCATCGGGGCCATCGCCCCGTCGCTCATCGAGGAGCTCCGGGCGTCCCGGGCGACCGTCGGGACGATGAACACGATGTACAGCATCGCCGCCATCCTCGTCGTCCTTTTCGGCGGCATGCTCATCGACCGGTTGGGGACGCGCAAGGCCAGCATCATCTTCTCGGTCCTCGTCTTCGCCGGCGCGGCGATCGTCTGGCAGGCCAAGTCCATCCCGCTGATCTTCCTGGGCCGGTTCGTTTTCGGGGCCGGCTCCGAGCCCCTCGTCGTCGCCCAGAGCGCCATGCTGGCCCGCTGGTTCAAGAACAAGGAGCTGGCCATGGCCTTCGGCGTCCAGCTGACGGTCAGCCGTCTCGGGTCCCTCTTCGCTTTCAATACCGGGGAGCTCTTCTCGAGCTACTTCGGGAGCTTCCGTTACGCCCTCCTGGCCGCGGTCCTGGCCTGCGCCCTCTCGTTCGTCGGCAACCTCTTCTATATCGTCCTGGACAAGCGCGGCGAGAAGGCCCTCAACCTGCGCGACGAGAGCGCCGGCGACAAGATCGTCTTCAAGGACATCAAGGAGTTCAAGCCGACCTTCTGGTACGTCACCGCGCTCTGCTTCACCTTCTACGCGGCCATCTTCCCCTTCCAGAGCCTGTCGACGGACTTCTTCGTGACGAAGTGGGGGATCGCCCGGACGGCCGCGGCGGCCGGCGGCTTCCTGACCCAGGTCTTCAACAACCTCCTCCACATCTTCAGCACGGCCGGCGGTATCACCAGCATCATCATCTTCGCCTCGATGCTCCTGGCGCCTTTCGCCGGGCGGCTCGTCGACCGGGTGGGGAAAAGGGCGACGTTCATGATCGCCGGCTCGCTCCTGCTCATCCCCTGCCACCTGGCCATGGGCCTGACGAGGATCTATCCGGTCTATCCGATGATCCTCCTCGGCTTCGCCTTCGTCCTCGTCCCGGCGGCCCTCTGGCCGTCCGTGCCGCTCATCGTCCGCTCGGAACGGGTCGGGACGGCCTTCGGGCTCATGACGGCCATCCAGAATATCGGCCTGGGGCTCTTCCCGCTCCTCAACGGCTTGCTCCGCGACAAGACGGGGAGCTACGCCGGGAGCCAGGTCATGTTCGCCAGCCTGGGCCTCGTCGGGCTGATGTTCGCGCTCCTTCTCAAGCGGGCCGACCGCCGCGAAGGGCACGTGCTGGACGCGGGGCCGAAGGTCGTCGTGCATTAGAAGAAGGGAGAACGCGGCCATGAAGAGATTCGGTCAGCTCATCGGCGTCAAGCCTGAGAGCTTCGAGGAGTACAAGGCCTACCATGCCAAGGTCTGGCCCGAGGTCCTGGAGACGATCCGCCGGTGTCACATCCGCAATTATTCCATCTTCCACTGGAAAGGCGTCCTCTTCGCCTATTTCGAATATCACGGCACAGATTACGCCGCCGATATGGCCAGGATGGCCGCCGATCCCAAGACCCAGGAATGGTGGAAGATCATGATGCCCATGCAGGAGCCGCCGCCGGCCCGGGCCGAGGGCGAATGGTGGGCCGAGATGGAAGAGGTCTTCCACACGGATTGACGCGGGAGAGAGGGATGGATCGCTCGGCCGGCTGCCGCGCCAAGCTCGACCGGATGGACAGGACGCTCCATCACCGGGAAGCGGACCGCGTCCCCCTCAGCGATTTCTTCTGGGGGAGCTTCATCGAGCGGTGGCGAAAGGAGCTGGGCCTTCCCGCCGGCACGGACATCTATAAATATTACGACCTCGATTGGATCGTCACCGTGCCCAATATGGACCCGCACATCCGGGCCTTCGAGACGCTCGAGGAGACGGCCGAACATGTGATCGTCCGGACGGGCTTCGAGGCCGTGATCCGGAAGAACTTCGCCGACCCGATGCCGGCCTTTCTCGCCTTCGACACGGACACGGTCGAGAAGATGAAGGCCTTCCGGTTCGACGAGCCCGGGGACGGCCGCCGTTATTTCGCCGCCGGAGACAACCAGATCGCCGGGGTCGGGGACGGCTTCGCCAGGGACTCCCCGCCGTGGGTCGAGACGGTCAGGTCCCTTCACCCGTGGATCCCCGTCTACGGCAGCGTCTGCGAGGCCCAGGAGATGCTCTGGCGGATCGTCGGCCTCGAGAACGTCATGCTTTGGATCGGGCTCCACCCCGACGAGGTCGGGCGATTCGTCGAGAGGCTCGGCGAGTTCGCGCTGGGGATCGCCAAGGCCCAGATCCGGGCCGCGGGCGGCCTTCTCGACGGCCTGGTCATCTGGGGGGACGTGGCTTACCGCAAGAACCTCTTCTTCTCGCCCGAATACTGGCGGAAGCACTTCAAGCCGGTGGTCAAAGCCCTTGTCGACGAGTGCCACGCCCACGGCCTGCCGGTCATCTATCACGGCTGCGGCAACGTCCGGCCGATCTTCGGAGATTTCATCGAGGTCGGTGTCGACGCTTACAACCCTCTCGAGGCCAAAGCCGGATTGGACGTCGTGGAATTGCGGCGGCAGTACGGCCACAAGATCGCTTTCTGCGGGAACATGGACGTCCTGACCTGGGCGCACGGGTCGGAGGAGGAGCTCCGGCGCGCCGTCCTCACCAAGCTCAACGCGGCCAAGGGCGGCGGCTTCATTTTCCAGTCCGACCACTCGGTGCCGGGCAACGTCTCCGCGAGGAACTACGAGTACGTTGTCAACCTGGTCCGGGAATACGGCCGATACCCTCTCCGGCTCGGGGAGTACGACCTCCCGGATATCGTCTGAGCGCGGACGGGCTATCCGTCCAGGTGATGCAAAGCTCTGCGAGGGTTACTAGGGCTTTTTAGCCGTTTCGGCCTTGCTCTTCCGCCTCATGTCGGCGGCGTGGGCGCGCTTGTAGGTCTGGATGTCCACGAAACGGCCTTTGCTGTCGCGCACGGCGTAGAGCTTGGTCCCCTTGGAGCTGCGATGGGTCGTTCTCTTAGCGGGCATGGTCCCTCCTTCCCGTGATGATATCAGTCTATAAAACGCGCGTCCGTATGTCAACACGAGTGGACCGCCGTTTGCCCAGGGGTCCGGTTTCTGTTATAAGAGACCTCCATGATCCGCACCGTCGTCTCCGACCTGGGCCGCGTCGTCCTCTGGTTCGACAACGGCATCTTCCTCCGCAAGCTGGCGGACCGGGCCGGGAAGCCCTTCGGAGAGGTCAAGGCTCTCGTCCACGGCGACCTCGAGCTCATCCGCCGTTTCGACGGCGGCGTTGTGACCCCGGCCGGCTTCCACGAGCGGGTCACGGCCCTCGTCGGAGCGGACATCGCCTACGGCGACTTCTACGAGATCTACAACGACATCTTCACCCCGATCCCCCCGGTGATCGGCCTCCTCGCCCGGGTCAAAGCCGCGGGCTATAGGACACTGCTTCTCTCGAACACAGATCCCGAACGGTTCGGCTTCGTCAGGCGACGTTTTCCGGAGATCCTCTTCTTCGACGGCTACGTCCTGTCGTACGAGCTCAAGCTGCTCAAGCCCGACCCCGCCATCTACCTCGCGGCGGCGCGGCTGGCCGGCTCGGAGCCGGCCGAGTGCGTCTTCATCGACGACATGGAGGAGAACGTCAAGGGCGCCGCCGCCGCCGGCCTCGCCGGAGTCCGTTACACGCCGGAGACGGATCTGGCGGCGGAGCTGCATAAGCTCGGGCTGGAATTCTAGAGGATCTGGACCCAGGCCTTCCGGGCGCGCGGGCCGTCGAACTCGCAGAAGCAGATGCCCTGCCACGTGCCGAGCTGAAGCCGCCCGCCGGAGACGATCACCGCCACGGACGAACCGACCAGGCTGGCCTTGACGTGGGCGGGGGAGTTGCCTTCGGCGTGCTCGTACGGGAGCGAATCCGGGACGGCTTTCCGCAGGGCCATGAGGATGTCGGACTTGACGTCCGGGTCGGCGTTCTCGTTGATGGTCACGGCCGCCGTCGTATGAGGGACGAAGACCACGCACAAGCCGTCCGCGATGCCGGAAGCAGCCACGAGCCGCACGACTTCGGCCGTCAGATCGACGAAAGCCTCCTTCGCGGGGGTCCGGATCTCGATGGTTCTCATGTCCGCCTCACGAACGTGACGGGAAATTAAAAAAACTCCGGAAAAGGCCTTGACAAGGCTTTTTCCAGGGTGTAGAGTCTGCTCGGAAAATACAACATTTGGTATTTTCCGGGGACTTGCTCCACAAGATATGGGATAAGAGCCGAAAGGCTTTTTAGTTTTGCCATGGTTTCAGGAAGGGTTGATTGTAGCACGTCACAGGCAAGATTCCCAGGTTTGTGAGCCGGACCGAGAAGAAGGAGGAGACATCCGATGGTCAGCGCGGTCGGCAGGATCAAAAAGCGGGACGGAACGGTCGCGGATTTCAACCAGGACAAGATCACCAACGCCGTCTTCAAGGCGATGCAGTCGCACGGCATCACCGAGCGGGCCATCGCCAAGACGGCCTCGGACATCGTCTGCTTCATGATCGAGGAGAAGTTCGGCGGCTACACGATCCCCTCGGTCGAGCAGATCCAGGACATCGTCGAGATGGTCCTGATGAAGCAGGGCTACCATGACGTCGCCAAGTCCTACATCCTCTACCGCGAGAAGCACAAGGGCATCCGCGAGGCCAAGCGCATCGGGCTCAACCTCGAGCGCCTGGTCAAGGACTACCTGAGCAACGCCGACTGGAAGATCCGCGAGAACTCGAACGAGGGCGTCATGAGCTTCGCCGGCCTCAACGCCCGCGTCTCCGGCGAGGTCCTGTCGAACTTCGCCCTCAACCAGATCTACACCGAGCGGGCCAAGAGGGCCCACGAGGACGGCGAGTTCCACATCCACGACCTGAGCTATCCCATCGTCGGCTATTGCGCCGGCTGGTCCCTCGAGAACCTCATCCGCAAGGGCTTCGGCCACGTCCCCAACCAGGTCCACTCCAATCCGGCCAAGCACCTCGACACGCTGACCCTCCACATGGTCAACTACATCGGGACGATGCAGGCCGAGTTCGCCGGGGCCCAGGCCTTCTCGAGCGTCGACACCCTTCTCGCCCCCTTCGTCCGCCACGACAACCTCAGCTACGAGGACGTCAAGCAGGACATGCAGAAGCTCATCTTCGGCCTCAACGTCCCCTGCCGCTGGGGCTGGCAGACGCCCTTCTCCAACCTGACCTTC
>MEYC01000057.1:0-1532 GCA_001775715.1 Candidatus Aminicenantes bacterium RBG_16_66_30
CAAGGCCGAGCTCGAGGGCGAGATGGGCGACGCCCACATGGGCCTCCAGGCGCGGCTGATGTCCCAGGCCCTGCGCAAGCTGACGGCCATCGTCGCCCGCTCGAAGACCTGCTTCATCTTCATCAACCAGATCCGGGAGAAGATCGGCGTCTTCATCGGCAATCCCGAGACGACGACCGGGGGACGGGCCCTGAAGTTCTACGCCTCCCTGCGGATCGACATCCGCAAGCTGTCCGTGCTCAAGGACGGCGAGAGCGTCGTCGGCACGCGGGCCAAGGTCAAGATCGTCAAGAACAAGATGGCCCCGCCCTTCCGAGAGGCCCAGTTCGACATCATCTTCGGCGAGGGCATCTCCCGGGAAGGGGACCTCGTCGACGTCGGCTTCGACACCGGCATCCTCGAAAAGGCGGGGACGTGGTACTCGTATAAAGGCGAGCGGCTCGGCCAGGGCCGGGAGAACGTCAAGAAGCTGTTCAAGGAGAACGCTAAGCTCGCCGGCGAGATCGAGGCCGAGATCCGGGCCAAGGTCGGCCTGGAGGAGGAAAAGGCCGCCGCGGAGAAGGCCCCGTCGAAATAGCCCGGGGGGGCCGCTCCGGCCGTCGACTTGCCATAATCCTAGTTATTTGATAGGATTTAACCGCAGAAGGATCGGCCGTGCTCAAACGTCGGGAGTTCATCAAGGTCGCGGGGATCGGGGGCGCCTCATGGGCGGCCGTCCGGACCCTCCCGGCCGGGACGCGGCGATCCGCCATTTCCGGGATTCCAAAGGAGGGACGGAACATGAACTATACCCCCAAGGACTACTCCAAGCTCCTCGGCCTCGCCGGCTTCAGCGAGACGCTTCTGAAGAACCATTTCACGCTCTACCAGGGCTACGTGACCAACACGAACAAGGTCCTCGACATCCTGGGCCTCATGGCCAAGGACGGCAAGACGGCGACCCCCGAGTACGCCGAGCTCAAGCGCCGGCTCGGCTGGGAGTTCAACGGGATGAGGCTCCACGAGCTCTACTTCGAGAACCTCGGCGGCAAGGCCCCGCTCGATCCGGCCGGCAAGCTCGGCCAGAGGATCGTCGAGCAGTTCGGCGACTTCGAGTCGTGGGAGAAGGACTTCCGAGCGACGGGGGCCATGCGCGGCATCGGCTGGGTCGTCCTCTACGAGGACCCGTCCAACGGCCGGCTGATCAACTTCTGGGTCAACGAGCATGACGTCAGCCATCCGGCCGGATGTGCGCCGCTCCTGATCATGGACGTCTTCGAGCACGCCTTCATGATCGACTACGGGCTCAAGCGGACCGACTACGTCGAGGCCTTCTTCAAGGCCATCGATTGGGCCGCCGTCGGGGCGAGGCTCAAATAGGCGGGATCCCCGCCATCGCCGGCGAGCGCGTCCGGCCGCTCAACGCGCGGCGGGCGACGGGCCGTCCGTTCGTCATCTGCTGGATGCGGCCCCTGGAATTTCCCGCCGGATCGGTCTATCCTTGAGGGAACGCCCGAAAGGAGGCCGCCATGACCGCCGATGAGATCAAGCGC
>MEYC01000057.1:1573-2828 GCA_001775715.1 Candidatus Aminicenantes bacterium RBG_16_66_30
TACGCTTTCATGCTCGAGGGCCTCCGGGAGACGCAGGAAAGGCTCCGGGAGCGGGGTATCCCCATGATCGTCCGCAGGGGCGAGCCGGACGCGGTCATCGCGGCCTTCGGCCGGGACGCCGCGGTCATCGTCGTCGACGACGGGTATGTCCGGATCGAGCGACGTTGGCGCGGGTCGGCGGCGGCGGCCCTCGAGTGCCCTCTCATCGAGGTCGCGACGAACGTCATCGTTCCGGTGGAAGCGGCCTCGCCGAAAGAGGAGTACGCCGCGGCCACCCTGCGCCCCAAGATCTACGGCCGGCTCGATGACTTCCTGACGCCCCTGAAGAAAACCCCTCTGCGAGTTCCCTCTCCCGCCCCGGGGCTCGAATCCTGGGACATCGACGACACGGGGGCGGCCCTGGCCCGGCTCGACCTCGACCGGAAGGTCGGCCGGGTCGCCGCCCACCGGGGCGGGGCGTCGGAAGCCGAGAAACGACTCCGCGCCTTCGTCGGCCGGAAGCTCGCCGCCTACGCCGAGGACCGGAACGATCCTGCGATCGACGGCCTGTCCGGCTTGGGCCCGTACCTCCATTTCGGCCAGATCTCGCCGCTCGCCGTGGCCCTGGCCGTGAAGAAGGGGCCGGCCTACGGACAGGCCGCTTTTCTCGAGGAGCTCATCGTCCGGCGCGAGCTCAGCTTCAATTTCGTCCGCTACAACCGGGCCTATGACAAATTCGACGGCCTCCCGGATTGGTGCCGGACGACCCTCCTCGAACACGCCCGGGACCCCCGTCCGGCCGTTTATACGCGGGCCGAGCTCGAGCGCGCGGCCACCCACGACCCATACTGGAACGCCGCCCAGAGGGAGATGGTCCTGACGGGCAAGATGCACGGATACATGCGCATGTATTGGGGGAAGAAGATCCTGGAGTGGTCCGCATCCCCCCGCCACGCCTACCGGACCGCCCTGGCCCTCAACAATGCCTACGAGCTCGACGGCCGCGACCCCAACGCTTTTGCGGGCGTGGCCTGGACGTTCGGCAAGCACGACCGGCCCTGGGGCCGGCGGCCGGTCTTCGGGACCGTCCGGTCCATGACCGCGGCCGGCCTCCGGCGCAAGTTCGACGCGGACGCCTATGTCCGGAAGATCGATGCCCTGGGCGGCGCATGATCCCGTGCCCGTCCCCTGGAATTTCCCGCCGGATCGGTCTATCCTTGAGGGAACGCCCGAAAGGAGGCCGCCATGACCGCCGATGAGATCAAGCGCTCGGAGA
>MEYC01000057.1:2841-7811 GCA_001775715.1 Candidatus Aminicenantes bacterium RBG_16_66_30
CTGCCGCCGGGGACCTTGATGTACGTCGGGTCCAAGGCGGCCGAGAAGTCGAGGATCACGGTCATCGACTACGACGAGGCCAACTTCCTGGAAAAGGAGGTCGGGTCCGTCGAGGAATGCTTCCCTTTCAAGGACACGGCCACGGTGACCTGGATCAACATCGACGGCGTTCACGACGCGGCGGTCATCGGCGAGCTCGGCGCGAAGTTCGACATCCACCCTCTCATCCTCGAGGATATCATGACGACGTCCCAGCGGCCGAAGGTCGAGGACCTGGGGAACGCCGTCTTCGTCGTCCTGCGGATGATCGAGTGCGACGCGGATGTGACGGATATCCGGGCCGACCAGCTCAGCCTCATCGTCGGCCCCAATTTCGTCCTGTCGTTCCAGGAGACGCCCGGGGACTGCTTCGGCCCGGTGCGCGAGAGGATCCGCGGCGCCAAGGGCCGCATCCGCAAGCTCGGGCCGGACTTCCTGGCCTATTCCCTCATCGACGCGGTCGTCGACAACTATTTCTTCGTCATGGAGAAGCTCGGCGAGAGGATCGATGCGCTCGAGGACGCGCTCGTCGACGAGCCCCGCCGCCAGCTCCTCCACGAGATCCACATCCTGAGGCGGGAGATGATCAACCTGCGCAAGGCCGTCTGGCCCCTCCGCGAGGTCGTCGGCGGGCTCGAGCGCCTGGAGACGCCGCTCATCCAGAGCACGACGGACGTCTTCCTGCGCGATCTCTACGACCACACGATCCAGGTCATCGACACGATCGAGTCCTTCCGGGAGATCCTGACGAGCATGATCGAGACCTACCTCTCGAGCGTCTCGAACAGGATGAACGAGGTCATGAAGGTCCTGACCATCATCGCCACGATCTTCATCCCCATCACCTTCCTCGTCGGCGTCTACGGGATGAATTTCAAGTTCATGCCGGAGATCGGGTGGCGCTGGGGTTACCCGCTCGTTTGGGTCGTGATCTTAGGCGCGATCGGGGGGATGCTGGTCTTCTTCCGCCGGAAGAGGTGGATCTAGGCGAGGAGGCGCCCGGGGCCTTCGTCGCCGAGCCGGTAGCGGCGGATCTTATGGTAGAGGGTCGAGCGGGAGATGGCCAGGATCCTGGACACCTCGGCCCGGTTCTGATCGGTGACCTCGAGGAGGAAGCCGATGTAATCCCTCTCCAGGGCCTTGAGGGTCGGGAAGCCGGCGGGCTTGGCGAACTCGCGGCCTTCCTCGAGGCCCAGGTAGCGCTGCAGATAGACGTTCATCGGCGGCGTCCCCGGGTCAGCGGGCCCGCGCCCCCTGGATCAGCCGGACGTTGTTGGCCACGACGTAGGAGAGCAGGACGTTGGAGGCCGTCGTCATGACCCAGGCCACGGTCTTGTTCCTCTTGAAGATGGACTTCATGCTCCAATAGGTCAGGGCCGTGGTGCCGGCCTTGATGGCGGCGAAGGCGAGGGGGCTCTTGACGAATGGCTTCATCAGCGGGTTGGTCTCCCCCAGTCCGGGGTACTTGAGGGCTTCGCGGGTCGAGATATAGTCGGCGATATTGAGCCCGACCATGAGGACGAGGTTGGCGTCGAAGAGCGCCTTGCCCGACCGGACGGGCGGACGGAAGGCGGGGAGGCCGGGCGGGATCGACAGGCGCAGCGCCGGGGGCGCGAAGACATCCTCGGAGAGCGACAGCAGGGGCTCGGGTTTCGGCAGGGGGTCGGGCAGGATGAAGGTCGCGGTTGGCAGGTCGGACGTGACATGGACCTCCCAGACGGCTTCGGAGGCCGCCAGCGAGCCGGCCGGGATCAGGCACGACATCAAAGCGAATACGCTTACGATCTTTTTCATTGGCTTCGTTCCTTTTCCTTTTAACACACCGGTTAATAGGCAAGAACGATGCCAACAGCTTGGATGCGGCTATAAGTTGTTTATATAAAAAGTGTTACGCAGAAGTAGCTTTGTTAATAGACACGATTGAATATGTTCTATTACAGAACAATAATATCTCATAAAATGGCATTATGTAATTGTTAACAAATAGATTAAAACAAATAATAATTCTATGTGCTATAAATGGTCAATATTAGAATAACTGTACGGGCCAAATGGTCCGTTTAAGACACGGCTATTTTCGGCTGTTGTTCTTTTTCGATGCTCGTGCTGAGCTCCCGTTCGACCGCCCCAAGGCTTCCTTGAGATAGGCCGCCGTGATGGATCCGCGGCTCTGGGCCACCTTCTCCGGCGTCCCATGGGCGACGACCCGGCCGCCGGCCTCGCCTCCCTCGGGCCCGAGATCGATGACGTGGTCGGCGCTCTTGATGACGTCGAGGTTGTGCTCGATGACGATAACGGTGTGGCCGTCGCCGACGAGCTTCTGGAACGACCGGAGCAGGACGGCGACGTCGTTGGGGTGGAGCCCGATGGTCGGCTCGTCGAAGAGGTAGAGGATCTTCTTGCCCTTCTCGTGGACGAGGTGATAGGCGAGCTTGATGCGCTGGAGCTCCCCGCCGGAGAGGGTCGTCGTGGGCTGGCCGAGCTTGAGATAGCCCAGCCCGACCTCGACGAGGGGGTAGAGCTTCCGGGTGATCTCGGGCCGGCCGGCGAAGAAGAGGTAGGCTTCCGTGACGCTCAGCCCGAGGACGTCGTCGATGGTCTTGCCGTTCCAGCGGACCTCGAGGATCTCCTTCTTGAAGCGCTTGCCCTTGCAGGCGTCGCAGACGAGGCTGACGTCGGAGAGGAACTGCATTTCGACGACCTGGACGCCGGCGCCCTTGCACTCCTCGCAGCGCCCGCCCGCGGTGTTGAAGGAGAAGTACCCCGGCCGGAAGCCCATGAGCCGGGCCTCGCGGGTCGAGCTGAAGAGGTCGCGGATGCCGTCCATGGCCTTCGTGTAGGTGGCCGGGATCGAGCGCGGCGACGCGCTGAGCGGCGACTGATCGACCATGATGACCGTGTCGATCTTGTCGGCGCCGCGGATCTCGCCGAACCCGTCGTCCGAAACGCCTTCGAGGCCGCGATGGAGGACGTCGGAGACGAGGGTGCTCTTGCCCGAGCCGGAGACGCCGGTGACGCAGGTGAAGACCCCGAGGGGGATGCGGACGTCGATGTGCTTGAGATTGTGCTTGTGGGCGTCGCGGACCTCGAGGAAGGACTTCGACGTTCGCCGCGCGGGCGGCACGGCGATCTCCTTCTCGCCGCGGATGTATTGGGAGGTCAGGGAATTCCGGTCGCGGAGGAAGGCGGACCAGGGGCCTTCGAAGACGACCTCCCCGCCGGCCTCGCCGGCCCGCGGTCCCATGTCGATGATATGCTCGGCGGCCCGGACGATGTCGGGATCGTGCTCGACGACGACGACCGTGTTGCCGATGTCCTTGAGGGACCTCAGGATCTCGATGAGGCGGTGGTTATCGCGGGGGTGGAGGCCGATGGACGGCTCGTCGAGGACGAAGAGGGTGCCGACGAGCGAGGCGGAGAGGGCCGCGGCCAGGCTGATCCGCTGGGCCTCGCCGCCGCTCAGGGTGAAGGTCATGCGGTCGAGGGCGATGTAGTCGAGACCGACCTCCCGGAGGAAGCGGAGGCGGCCGCGGATCTCCTGGACGAGCTTGTCGGCGACCTGGCGCTCGAAGGGGGCCAGGTCCATGGCGGCGAAGAATTCCGCGGCCTCGGCGACGGTCATGCGGACGACCTCGCCGATGTTGAGCCCCTTGACCCTGACGCTCAGGGCCCGCGGATTGAGCCGGGTCTTGGCACAGGCGGGGCAGGCCACGTACCTCCGGTAGCGGCTGAGCAGGACGCGGACCTGGACCTTGTATTTCTTGGATTGGAGCCAGTCGAAGAAGCCCTTGACGCCGTAATAGCCGTCGCCGCCGTCGAGGACGAAGCGCTGGTGCTCGGGACGGAGGTCGCGGAAGGGGACGGTGGTCGGGATCTTGCGCCGCCGGGCCTCGGCCAGGAGCTCTTTCTGCATGCCCTTGGACAGAGGCTTCGTCCAGGGCTCGACGGCGCCCTGGTCGAGCGACTTGCCCTTGTCGGGGATGACCTTGTCCTCGTCGACGACGGCCAGGTCGCCGAAGCCGTGGCACTCGGGGCAGGCCCCGTGGGGGCTGTTGAAGGAGAAAAGGTTCGGATAAGGGTCGTCCGCGGGCAGGCGGCAGGCCTTGCACTCGAGCTTTTCGGAAAAGCGGTATTCGCGCCCGCCCTCGGTCAGGACCTGGACCCGGCCGTCGCCCTTCTTCAGGCCCATCTCGAGCGAGTCGGCCAGGCGCTCCCGCTCGTCGACGCCGAGGGTGATGCGGTCGATGAGGACTTCCACGGGACCGCCGCCCTTGGGCAGGGCGTCGATGTCGAGGACGGCGCCGCCGGCGAGCGCCCGGGTGAAGCCGTCCTTCTTGAGCGCGGCCAGGCCTCGCTCGCGGGGCCAGGAGAAGGCGACGGAGGCGCGCGTCCCCGCGGGCTCGCGGGCGAGCTCGTCGATCATGGCGTCGACCGTGTCGCGCAGGACGGGGCGGCCGCACTGAAGGCAGTGGACCGTGCCGATGCGGGCGAAGAGGACGCGCAGGAAATCGAAGATCTCCGTGACCGTGGCCACGGTCGAGCGCGGGTTCTTGGCCGCGCCCTTCTGCTGGATGGCGATGGCCGGCGGGATCCCTTCGATGAGGTCGGCGTCGGGCTTGTCCATCCGCTCGAGGAACTGTCGGGCGTAAGAGGAAAGGGACTCGATGTAGCGGCGCTGGCCCTCGGCGTAGAGGGTGTCGAAGGCGAGCGAGGACTTGCCCGAACCGCTGACGCCGGTGACGACGATGAGCTTGTTGAGCGGCACGTCGAGGTCGATGCCCTTCAGGTTATGGACCTTGACGCCGCGTAGCAGGATGCCGTCTGTCGTCGCCATGGGTCTTTCCGAATCGTCCATTATAACACGATTCGGAGGGGACATGTACCGCTTCGGTACGTGTCCCCGATCTTCCTGAGGGACTGTCCCCACAGGG
>MEYC01000058.1 GCA_001775715.1 Candidatus Aminicenantes bacterium RBG_16_66_30
GAGCCGGAAAGAGCTCGTCGCCGCGGGCCATAAGCCGGCGGTCGTCGACCGGGTCCTGCGCAAGGTCCGGGGCTCGGAGTTCAAGCGCCATCTGCCGCCGATCGCCAAGCTCTCGCCGCGCTCGGTCGGCCACGATTTCCTTTATCCCTACGACTGGGGCAAGTAAGCCGTGGCCGGCCGCCTCTTCGTCGTCGGGACGCCCATCGGCAACCTCGAGGACATCACCCTGCGGGCCCTGCGCGTCCTCGGCGAGGTCGCGGCCATCGCCTGCGAGGACACCCGGCAGACGCTCAAGATCCTGAACCGTTACGGCATCCGGAAGCCGCTCATCAGCTATTATCAGCCGCGCGAGGGCCAGCGGGTCCCGGAGATCATCCGGCTTCTCAGGGAAGGACGCGACGTCGCCCTCGTCTCGGACGCGGGGACGCCGGGCATCTCGGACCCGGGCTTCCCGCTCATCCGGGCGGCGCTGAAGGAAGACATCGCGGTCGTGCCCATCCCCGGCCCGTCGGCGGTGACGGCCGCGCTCGCCGCGTCGGGCCTGCCGACCCACCGGTTCTGCTTCGCCGGCTTCCCGCCGCCGAAGAGTACGGGCTTGAGGAAATGCCTCGAGTCCCTGAGGCATGAGGAGGCCACTCTGATCTTTTTCCTTCCGACCCGCAGGATCCCCGAGTTCCTGGCCGCGGTTGGCGAGGCCCTTGGAGACCGGAGGGTCGTCGTGGCCAGGGAGCTGACCAAGATCCACGAGGAGTTCATCCGGGGAAAGGCGAGCGAGCTGGCCGCCGCCCTGGGCGGAAAGACCCTCAAGGGCGAGGCGACCGTCCTCATAGAAGGCGCGTAAGCTATCACGCTAAGATATATTAGCTGGAGGCAACAGATGGCGATCATCAGATGGGATCCTTACAGGGACATGATCACCCTGAGGGACAGGATGAACAGGCTTTTCGAGGACATGGGCAGCCAGAAGACCGAGGACAAGGACCTCATCCCCGGCGCCTGGGCCCCTTCGGTCGACATCTACGAGACCGAGAACGAGGTCGTGCTGGCCGCCGAGATCCCCGGCGTCGACGAGAAGGACGTCGAGATCAAGGTCGAGGACAACAACCTGACCCTGCGCGGCGAGCGGAAGTTCGAGAAGGAGACCAAGGAGGAGAACTACCACCGCATCGAGCGGTCCTACGGGTCCTTCTTCCGTTCGTTCGCCCTGCCCAGCTACATCGACCAGGACCGGATCGAGGCCGAGCACGAGAACGGCGTCCTCAAGATCAGGATGCCCAAGCGGGCCGAGCTCAGGCCCCGCAAGGTCAGGATCCTCAAGCCCGTCGCGGCCCCGGCCGAGAAGCCCAAGAAGTAAGGCGGGCCGCTTTTTTTATGCCTGGGCGAGGGTGATCGCCCGGACTTCTTCGGCCCCCGCTTCCGTGAGCACGCGGGCGCACTCGCGCAGGGTGGCCCCGGTCGTCGTGACGTCGTCGACGAGAATGAGCGTCCTTCCCCTGATCCGGTCCGGCCGCTTCACGGCATAGGCGCCGACGACGTTCCGCTCCCGCTCGGCCGCGCGCAGTCCCGCTTGGGGCGGGACGTTCCGGGCCTTGACGAGCACTCCCCCGAGGACTTTCATCCCCCGACTTTTAGCCAGGTCACGGGCGAGGAGGCGGGACTGGTTGAAGCCCCTGTCGCGCCGGCGGGCCCGATGGAGCGGCACGGGCACGAGGAAGTCCGCTCCTTCCCACAAGCGCGGCTCGGACGCGAGCGAGATCTCGGCGAACCGGGCCAGAGGCCGGCTGAGCGGGGCGCATTTCCGGTATTTGAAGAGGAGGACGACGTCCTTGAGCGTCCCGGCGTAGGCGCCGCAGGAGCGATGGAACGAGAAGGCCGGCCGGGCCTCGAGGCACCGCCCGCACGGATGGTCCTCCCCGGCGCCCTCCAGGAACCGGCCGCAGACCGGGCAAACGGGGCCTTGGCGCGGGACGAGCCGGCCCAGGCAGTCGCGGCAGACGATCCTCTCCCCGGGTTCGTCGAGGATGGCCGCGCAGAGGCGGCAGGCTGAAGGGAAGACGAGGAGCTCGATGAGCTTGGCCAGGGCCGCGGCCCGGGCCCGGAGGGCGCCGGTCACTGCGCCTGCAGCTCTTCCTCGGCCTTCTGCTGGCAGTCGATGCACAGGGGCGTCCAGGGGATGGCGACGATCCTCTTGGCCCCGATCTCCTTGTGGCAGACCTGGCATACGCCGAATTCGCCGTGCTCGAGCCGCTTGAGGGCCTCGTCGATGAGCAGAAGCTGCTCCCGCTCGCCGTCCGACAGGCTCAGGAGGAACTCCTTCGTGTAGGAGGTCTCGGCCTTGTCCACGAGGTCCTGGGCGACGTTGGACTCCATCTCCTTGCTCTCGGTGATGGTCTCGGTGAGCTTGCGGGTGATGCTTTCCTTCTTCGCGGCGAGCAGCTTCCGGAACTCTCCCCGTTCTTTCTTGTTCATCTTCTTGGCCATGGACGATCCCTTCATTTGGCGTAGTGCCGGCCCCCGAGGACGGTCAGGGCCCGGTAGACCTGCTCGAGCAGGAGGACGCGGGCGAGCTCGTGCGAGAAGGTCATGCGCGAGAGCGACATCCGCATGTCCGCCTTCTCCACGACGCGGTCCGCGAGGCCGAGGAACCCGCCCACGACGAAGGCCAGCGGCTTCCCCGTGTCGGAATCCCGGCGGCGGAGGAAGGCGGCGAATTCATCGGACGTCATCTCCTTCCCTCGATCCTCGAGGCAGATCACGTAGGCCCCGTCGAGGTGCTTCTCGAACCCCCGCGCTTCGAGGTCCTTGATCTTCCCGGCGTGCTTTTCCTCGAGCCCGCGGGCCTCGCGCGTCTCGATGACGTCGCAGGCCGCGAAGGACCTGATGCGCGACTCGTAGAAGCCCTGCAATCCCCGCAATTCGGGGCTCTTCGTCTTGCCGGGCCAGAGGAACTTCAGACGCATCGCCGAAAACGCCAACACACAATAGCCATTCACCCTGGGCTTGTCAACCCCTTCAGGCCCTAAAAATCCAGGCGGGGGGCGTCGCCCCAGAGCGATTCGAGGCCGTAGTGGTCCCGCGCCGCCCGGGAGAACACGTGGACGACGAGCGAGCCGTAGTCGAGCAGGACCCATTCGGCCGACTCGCGGCCCTCGACGCTCAGAGGACGGAGCCCGGCCGGCTTGAGCGCGGCCTCGACGGCCTCGGCGACGGCCAGGTTCTGCCGCGACGAGTTCCCGTGCCCGATGAGGAAAAAGTCGGTGAACGAGGAGAGCTCGCGGAGGTCGAGGACGCAGAGGTCCTCGGCCTTCCGGGCGAGCGCGGCCTCGACGGCCAGGCGGACGTGGGGGGGAAGGCTTCGCTTGGTGAACCGTTTCTTCTTGTCTTCTGCCATGGTTCCTATCGACCTCGGTAGAGTTCGTGGTCCCGGATGTAAGCCGCGACGGGCTTGGGAACGAGCCCGTCGACGGACAGGCCGCGCCGGACCCTGGCCCGGATGCCGGTCGAGGAGATGTCCAGGGCCCGGATGGGCACGAGAAAGACGCGGATATGCGGCGGCAGGGGGCCGGCGGCGGCTCCGCCGGTCGGCAGCGGGCCGACCGCGTCCTTGAGCCCGCCGGCGAGGACGTCCCGGGCCCGGTCCAGGTCGAAGCCCGGCCGCCCCATGACGATGAAATAACATTCCTCGATGACCCGGTGGTACTCGCGCCATGTCCCGATGTCCAGGAAGGCGTCGACGCCGAGGATGAAGAACAAACGGGCCTCGGGGGACAGGGCCCGGAGCTTCCGCAGGGTCAGGATGGAATAGGACTTCTCCCGCGCCTCCACTTCGATGGCCGAGGCCTCGAACCCGGCCCGGCGGCGGCAGGCGAGCTCGACCATCCGGAGGCGGTCGGCCGCGGAGGCGGCCGCGCCGGTCTTCTTGTGCGGCGGGAGATAGGACGGAATGAACAGGATGCGGTCGAGCCGGGCCCGCCGGCGGACCTCTGCGGCGGCCTGAAGATGCCCGAGATGGATGGGGTCGAAGGTCCCCCCAAAGAGACCGATCGTCTTCATCAGGCGGCCTCCTTTCCGCCCTCTTCGCGGAGCCGCTCGAGCGTTCGGGCCAGGGCGGCGACCAGGGGCTTGAGGCCCTCGCGCGTGAGGGCCGAGATGGCGAAGAACGGGATCTTCTTCCGGGCCGCCATCCTCCGGAGGCGGACGAGCCGCGACGTGTCCGCGCCGAGGGTGTCGGCCTTATTGGCCGCCAGGACCTGGGGCCGGGCGGCGACCTCGGGCGAGAAGGCCTCGAGCTCCTCCATGATGACCCGATAGTCCTCGAGAGGATCACGTCCCGTGTACGGCGAGACGTCGACGATATGGACGAGGAGCTTGGTCCGCTCGATGTGGCGGAGAAAGCGGATACCCAGGCCCTGGCCGAGGTGGGCGCCCTCGATGAGCCCGGGGATGTCGGCGACGACGAACGAGCGGTACTCCCCGAGGTCGACGACGCCGAGGTTGGGCGCGAGGGTCGTGAAAGGATAGTCCGCGATGAGCGGCCGGGCCGCCGAGATGCGCGAGATGAGGGTCGATTTCCCGGCGTTGGGGAAGCCGACGAGGCCGACGTCGGCGATGAGCTTGAGCTCCAGGAAGAGCTCCTTCTCCCCGCCCGGGCGCCCGGGCTGCCGTTCGCGCGGCGCCTGGTGGGTCGAGGTGGCGTAGGAGGCGTTGCCGCGGCCGCCCTTCCCGCCCCGGACCGCGACGGCGGACTGGCCGTGGAGCGTGAGATCGAAGAGAACGGCCCCGCCGTCCTTCTCCCGGATGACCGTCCCCACCGGGACGGTGAGGCGGACGTCGGCCCCGCGCTTGCCCTGGCGGTTGTTGCCTTCTCCGGGAGCCCCGTTCTTGGCCTTCTGGATGGGATGGAATCGGAACCAGGCGAGGGAGCTGACGTTCTCGTCGGCGACGAACGATATCGAGCCGCCGTCGCCGCCCCGGCCGCCGTCCGGGCCGCCCTTGGGCACCCCGGCTTCGCGGCGGAAGCTGACGCAGCCGTCCCCGCCTCGGCCGGCTTTCAGCGTGACGGTGACCTGGTCAACGAACAACGGGGGTCGGGCCCTTCCTCAGACGGGCACGACGGTAACGATCTTCCCTCTGCGTCCCTTGTCGGAGAACCGGACCGTTCCCGTGACCGTGGCGAAGAGGGTGTCGTCCTTGGCCCGTCCGACGTTCAACCCGGGCTTGATCGGCGTGCCCCTCTGGCGGACGATGATCGTCCCGGCGTTGACCGCCTGGCCGCCATGGCGCTTGACGCCCAGCCTCTTGCCGGAGCTGTCGCGTCCGTTCTTTCCCGCCCCGCCTGCTTTTTTATGGGCCATGGCTTACTCCTTGGTCGCTTTCTTCGTCTTCGGGGCGGCGGGCTTCTTCATGGCCTTCGGCTTGGCCGCCTCCTTCTTGAGCGCTTCCTTCTTGGCCGGCTTGCCCTTGGCCGGGGCCTTTTCGGGCGCGGCGGCCGGGGCCGGCGCGGGCTTCGGCTTGACGACCGGCGCGGGCTTCTCGACCGGGGCCGGCTTCTCCTCGGCCAGGTCCACGGCCGTGATGAGGGTCCGGTCCGGGGAGATCCGGGTGATGCGGACCTTGGTCAGCGACTGCCGATGGCCGCGGGTCCGGCGGTATTGTTTCCGTCTCTTCTTCTTGAAGACGATGACCTTCTCGTCCCGGTAGTTCTCGAGGACGAGGCCCAGCACCATGGCGTTGTCGAGGAGCGGCGTCCCCACCTGGATCGTCTCGCCGTCCTCGATCAGGAGGACGCGGTCGAAGTGGGCCTTCCGCCCCGGATCGAGGTCGAGCTTCTCGACCGACAGGACGTCGCCTTCCTTGACGCGGTATTGCTTGCCGCCTGTCAGGATCACTGCGTACATTGGAACCTACCCTTCGGTTGGCGTGAAAAAGTCGGATGTCAAATTTAACATAGGACCCACCGCAAGTCAAATAAGGGCGCCTCCGTGCACGCTCCGGCGGGTTTCTGCCCTCCGCTCGCTTCGCCAAGACCCGGAGAACACCCTCTCAAGAGATTTCGCAGAAACCGCCTCCGTGTATGCTCCGGCGGTTTCTGCCCTCCGCTCGCTTCGCTCGCTACGGTCGGTGGGCGGTGCAGGGATCGAACCTGCGACCCTCGGCTTGTAAAACCGATGCTCTACCGCTGAG
>MEYC01000059.1:0-1362 GCA_001775715.1 Candidatus Aminicenantes bacterium RBG_16_66_30
CGGACGCATGCCACCGACGGACAACGAGCTCATGGAAGATGTCCGGGACGGCCGGGTCGAGAAGCTGGCCGTCCTTTTCGAGAGATACCAGACCATGCTCTACAACTTTTTCCTCCGCCTGACGGGCAACAGGGCCGCGAGCGAGGACCTCGTCCAGGAGGTCTTCATGCGCGTCCTGAAGTACCGGGCGGGATACATGGGCGACAGCCGGTTCAACGTCTGGCTCTTTCAGATCGCCCGAAACGCCCACATCGACCATCTGAGGAAGCAGAAGACGGCGCTCCCGCTCGACGAGCAACACGCCGAGACGCCGAGCCGGGAGCCCCGGCCCGACGTGGCTTACGAGGTCGGCCAGGAGGCCGAGCTCGTCCGCCGGGCCCTCGACCGCCTGCCCGCCCCGAAACGGGAGCTTCTCGTCCTCTTCCGCTTCCAGAACCTCAAGCTCCGGGAGATCGCCGAGCTCATGGGCGTCCAGGTGGGCACGGTCAAGGCCCAGGTCCACCGGGCCCTCAAGGACCTCAGCCGGATCTACCTCGAGCTCCAGGGAGGGAGTGCGTCATGACCTGCGAAAAGATCCAGGAAAGATTCGCCGACTATTTGACGGGGGACCTCGACGAGGCCGGCCGTGAGGACGTCAGGAAGCACATCCTCGCCTGCGCGGCCTGCCGCGAGGACCTCGAGAACCTGACCGTCGTGTGGGCCAAGCTCGGCGTCCTGCCCGAGGAGCAGCCGGGCGGCGGCCTACGCCATCGCTTCTACACGATGCTCGAGGAGTACAAGGACGGACTGGAGTCGGGGCGCAAAGCCGCCCAGACGGAGAGCCGCCCCGGATGGCGGGACTGGCTCTCCTTCCGGCGCCCCGCATTCGCCGCATCCTTCTCGGCTTTCCTCCTCCTCGCCGGACTCGGCGCCGGCTGGTTCGCCGCCGGCCGGGGGCCCAGCGGGGCACGTTACGCCGACCTCTCGCGCGAGGTCCAGGACATGCGCCAGCAATACGCCCTCTCCCTCCTGGGCCAGCCCTCGGCCACGGACCGCATCCAAGGCATCGGCTTCAGCGCCGCCGTCGACAACCCGAGCGACACGACGCTCGCCGCCCTGTTCGACGCGGTCGACGCCGACCCCAACCCCAACGTCCGGCTCGCGGCCGTCGACGCCCTGTATCTCTTCCGCGACCGGCCGGGCGTCAGGGAGCGGCTGGTCCGCTCCCTCTCCGTCCAGACCTATCCCCTGGTCCAGGTCGCGCTCATCGACTTCCTGGTCGAGGTCCGCGAGGCCCGGGCCGCCGAGGCGCTCAAGAAGCTCGTCGAGAGCGGCGATCTGACCCCGGAAGTCAAGAAGCGGGCCGAACAGGGCCTGCGACAG
>MEYC01000059.1:1488-1660 GCA_001775715.1 Candidatus Aminicenantes bacterium RBG_16_66_30
GGAAGACATCCGGAAGACGCTGCGGTTCGCCGATCCGGCCAAGCCCGGCGAGGTCGTCGTGGACAACATCTTCGGCCCCATCACGGTCGAGGGCTATGCCGGCCGGGAGATCCTCCTCGAAGCCAAGAAGACCGTCTACGCCCGCGACGAAGCGCGGGCCGCGAAGGCCGAG
>MEYC01000059.1:1770-1922 GCA_001775715.1 Candidatus Aminicenantes bacterium RBG_16_66_30
GCGGGATCCCGGCTACAGGGTCCACTACGGCTTCACCCTCAAGGTCCCGGTCCGGACGGACCTCGTCCTGTCGACCGTGACGGACGGCTTCGTCGAGGTCCGGGGCGTCGAAGGGACGTTCGACGTCCGCAACGTCAACGGCCGGGTCCGGC
>MEYC01000059.1:1998-2317 GCA_001775715.1 Candidatus Aminicenantes bacterium RBG_16_66_30
GGACGGCGCCTGCGCGTTCAAGACCGTCAACGGAGACGTCGAGGTCGATTTCCCCGGCGAACCCTCGGCCGACTTCCGGATCAAGACCATGCACGGGGAGGTCTATTCCGATTTCGATGTCACCTATCTGCCCAAGGCGCCGCCCGTCCGGGAGGATCGGGGCGGACCGGAGGGCAAATACATCTATCGCAGCGAAGGATACTTCGGCGTCCGCGCCGGCAAGGGCGGACCGGAGATCAAGCTCGACACGCTCTCGGGCGACATCCTGATCGCCCGGCGGTCGAGATCATCGTCCTGAACGGACAAGGAGGAACAGATG
>MEYC01000059.1:2349-2623 GCA_001775715.1 Candidatus Aminicenantes bacterium RBG_16_66_30
TCCTGGCCCTGCTCGTGGCCGGGACGTGCGGATGGGCCGTCGCCCAGACCAAGGAAGAGCCCCCCGACCGGGCCGTCGTCCCGCTGACGAACCCCGGAAAACCGGCCAAGATCGAGGTCTCGATCATGCGGGGCAGCATCACGGTCAAGGCCTACGAGGGCAAGGACATCGTCGTCGAGGCCCGGGTCCGGGAAAAGGCCCTGGGCGGCTATCTCAGCAGAGTGTATACGACGGGAAATTACGCTGTCGCCGCCCCGCCCGCGCCCGTGGCGAA
>MEYC01000059.1:2668-4598 GCA_001775715.1 Candidatus Aminicenantes bacterium RBG_16_66_30
GATGACCAAGCAGCAAGCGAAAGAGTTCGAGGCCGCCATCGCCGCGCAAATGGCCGAGCAAGAGGTCCTGGCCAAGAAGATCACGGGCTACGCCAAGGCCGCCAACCTCTACGGCGAGTTCTTCCAGGACGACAAGAAGCGCCGCGAAGAGAAAGAGAAGAAGATCGCCGGCATGAAGCAGCTCTCGGGAACGTCATCGGGCCTCGAGATCGAGGAGAACGACAACGTCGTCGAGATCCGGACCGAGTCCTTCAAGGCGGCGACCGATCTCGTCATCCAGGTGCCGGCCGCGACCTCGCTCGAGATCCGCTCGTCCATGGATGGCGCGATCAGCGTCGAGGGCGTCAGCGGCGAGATCGACATCAACAACATCAACGGGCCGGTGACCTTGCGGAACGTCTCGGGAAATATGCTCGTACATACGGTCAACGGCGACATCGAGGCCGTCCTGACGCGCGACGCCCGGGTGGCCGCCGACAAGCCGCTGTCGTTCAGCTCGATGACCGGCGACATCGACGTCACCTTGCCGGCCGACGTCAAGGCCAGCCTGAAGATGAAGACCGACCAGGGCGAGATCTACACCGATTTCGACATCAACATGACCCGCCAGCCGACGCGGACCGAGGCGGCCGAGAAGACCGATCAGGGCAAGTTCCGCATCTCCTTCGACAAGTCCCTCCTGGGCCTCGTCAACGGCGGCGGCAGGGAGATCTCCTTCAACACGTTCAACGGCGACATCTACATCCGGAAAAAGAAGTAACAAAAGAAGGGGGACACATACAAGTATGTGTCCCCTTTCTTTTTTTCAGCTCGCGCGCTTGCGCTTGCTGTTCCAGTATAGATACGCCGGGACGCCGAGGGCGATGATGACGAGGCCGAAGAACGAGTTCAGGAAGGCGCCGACGAGCGCGCTCGCGACGACGAACACGGCCGCCAGCATGAAGACGGCCGGCGTCACGGGATAGCCCCAGGTCTTGTACGGGCGCGG
Source organism: Candidatus Aminicenantes bacterium RBG_16_66_30 (assembly GCA_001775715.1). Lineage (GTDB taxonomy): Bacteria > Acidobacteriota > Aminicenantia > Aminicenantales > Saccharicenantaceae > RBG-16-66-30. The sequence continues at coordinate 3,657 of MEYC01000059.1, forward strand.
CAGGTCGGGACGCTTCCGCCGCAGGATGAAGACCGCGGCGGCGGCCAGGCCCATGAAGATCCAGTTGCCGAAGACGGCGTAGCGCAGGAGCTGCTCGAACGTCCCGCTCAGGCTGAGGACGATGCTCCAGGTCCCGACGACCAGGATCGAGACGTAGGGCGTGTGGAACTTCGGATGGATGGAGGCCATCTTCCGGAAGAAGAGGCCGTCCTTGGCCATGGCGTAATAGACCCGCGGCCCGGTCAGAACGTGGCCGTTCGCGGCGCCCAGGATCGAGAACAGGATGACGAAGGCGACGATCGAGGCCCCGACCGGGCCGACCGCGGCGTTCATGGCGGCGGCCGCGATCCGGTCCGACTTGGCCATCGCGTCCGCGGGCACGGCGTAGAGATAGGCGACGTTGGCCAGGATATAGAGGAACGTGACCATCCCGCAGCCGGCGATGAGGCCGATGGGCAGGGTCCGGCACGGGTTCTTCGTCTCGCCGGAATTGAAGGTGGACGTCTCGAAGCCCTTATAGGCCCAGAGCGCCGCGATGAGGGCCAGCCCGAACGATCCGACGAGGTTCCCGTTCCCGCCGGAGGCTGCCGGCGCCGTCAGGTTCCCCCAGTCGCCCCGGGCGAACAGGAAGACGGCCACGGAGACCCCGAGGAGGGCGGCGAACTTGAGCGTCGTCAGGAGGTTCTGCAGGAACGCGCCGCGCTTGACGCCGAGGATATTGACGGTCATCAGGACCAGGATGAACAGGATGGCCACGGCCTTCTGGGCGAACGCGTCCATCGGCAAGAAATGGGGGAGATACTTCGAGGAGAAGGCCACGGACAGCGCGGCGATGCTCCCCGAATCGATGACCAGGAAGAGCGCCCAGCCGAAGAGGAATCCGGCGAGAGGGCCGTAGGCCTCGCGGAGATAGACGTAGATGCCGCCGGTCTCCGAATAGGC
>MEYC01000059.1:4697-9944 GCA_001775715.1 Candidatus Aminicenantes bacterium RBG_16_66_30
CACGGTGGCGGGGACGATGAAGATGCCCGAGCCGATCATCGTGCCGACGACGATGGCGATAATGCTGGGGACGCCGAGGACGCGGAGAAGGCACGCCGGGGCCTGCCCGCCGGGCGGCGCCTGACCGTTGGATGCTGCTGTTTCGTGGGGAGCCATGCGGCTATCTTATTTGGGGAGCCCCGCGTTATCAATACCAAAAACGAATATTTTGGGCCCTGTCGATTGACAGGCCGGGGCGACGGGTATATTTTTGTGAATCGCCGGAAGCCCCGATCGGGAGGGAGAAACGACATGCCCGCCAGAAACCGCCGCCTGGGATTCATCGCCGTCCTCGTCGCCCTGTTCGCGATCCTCTTCTTCGTCAACCGCCGCATGAGGTCGACGGTCGATCCCGCCGACCTCGTCCTCATGAACGGCAAGATCGTCACGGTCGACGACCGCGCCCCCGCGGCCTCATGGATCGCCGTCCGCGGCGACCGCGTCGCCGCCCTCGGCTCCGAGCCGAAGGGCTATACCCGCTACGTCGGCGACGGCACCGAGATCGTCGACCTCGGCGGCGCCTTGACCGTCCCCGGCCTCATCGAGAGCCACGGCCACTTCACCGGCCTCGGCTCCTCCAAGATGATCCTCGACCTGACCAAGGCCCGCTCCTGGGACGAGATCGTCGCCCTGGTCGCCGAGGCCGCAGCCGCGGCCAAGCCCGGCGACTGGATCCTCGGCCGGGGCTGGCACCAGGACAAGTGGGACCGCGTGCCCGAGCCCAACGTCAACGGCCTGCCCGTCCATGACGCTCTGAGCAAGGCCACTCCCGAGAATCCCGTGCTGCTCACCCACGCCAGCGGACACTCGTCGCTCGCCAACGCCAAAGCCATGGAGCTGGCGAAGATCACGGCGACGACGACCAACCCCGAAGGCGGCGAGATCATCCGCGACGCCGCGGGGAAGGCCATCGGCGCCTTCCTCGAGACGGCCCAGAGCCTCGTCCGCTACCAGTCCGGGCACGCGACGCCCGAGGAGGCCCGGGCGCGCCTGCGCAAGCAGATCGAGCTGGCCGCGCAGGAATGTCTCGCCTACGGCGTCACGACCTTCCACGACGCCGGGGCCTCTTTCGGCACGGTCGACCTCTACAAGACGATGTTCGAGGACGGGACCTTGCCGGTCCGCCTCTACGTCATGCTCAGCGCCGGGAACAAGGCCTTGGCCGAGCGCGGCGCCGCGTACCGGATGATCGGCGCCGTCGACAACCACCTGACCGTCCGGACGATCAAGCGCCTCATCGACGGCGCGCTCGGGGCCCACGGCGCCTGGCTCCTCGAGCCCTACGCCGATCTTCCGGCCTCGATCGGCCTCAACACGGAATCGATCGAAGAGCTGAAAGAAACGGCGAAATTCGCCATCGCGAACGGCTTCCAGGTCGCGACCCACGCCATAGGCGACCGAGGCAACCGCGAGACGCTCGATATCTACGAGGAGGCCTTCAAGGCCAACCCCGACAAGACCGACCTGCGCTGGCGGATCGAGCACGCCCAGCATCTCAGCCTCGAAGACATTCCGCGCTTCGGGAAGCTCGGGGTCATCCCGGCCATGCAGGCCATCCACTGCACCTCCGACGCGCCCTGGGTCTACAAGCGCCTCGGCGAAAAGCGGGCCGGGGAAGGCGCCTATGTCTGGCGCAAGCTCATGGCGGCGGGCGCCGTCATCCCCAACGGGACCGACGTCCCGGTCGAGCCCATCGCCCCGATGTCCTGCTTCTACGCGGCCGTGACGCGCAAGCTCAAGGACGGGACGACGTTCTTCGCCGACCAGAAGATGACCCGCGAGGAGGCCCTCCGCGCCTACACCCTGAACGGCGCCTACGCCGCGTTCGAGGAAGGGCTCAAGGGCTCCCTCACACCGGGCAAGCTCGCCGACATCACCGTGCTCTCCCGGGACATCCTGACCTGCCCCGAGGATGACATCCCGGGGACCGAGGTCCTCTACACGATCATCGGCGGCAAGGTCCTCTATCGCAAGTAGGACCGGCCGCAAAGGAGAACGGACCATGCGAAACGCGCGGAAGGCGATCCTCCTGGCCGTCCTGGCCGGTCTCCTGGCTCCCGCCCTCGTCGCCGACCCTCAGGGATCCGGTCCGTCGACGGCGCCGAAGATCTCCCGATGGGAATCCAACCTATCGGCCGGCGTCGTCATCGACCGCCGCATCGGGATCGTGAAATCCATCTGGTGGTTCGCCCTGCCGGAGGTTTTCGCCATCGGCCCGAGCTTCGAGTTCGTCGGACCGTTCGTGTCGTTCTCCCTCGGCGTCGCCGCGAACGCGCCCCTGGGCATCGTCACGCCCTTCGTCTGCGCCAGCGCGGGGACGAGCCTGACCCAGGGCGGGATCACCGGCTACGGCGGCGGTATCAAGCTCCGCCTCGGGCCGAAATTCGGGCTCATCGTCGAATACCGCAAGTACCGTTACACCCTGGAATCGCAAATCGATCCCGACTACCAAGAGAAGGTCGTCGCCGATTACGTCGGCGCCGGGATCTCCTGGAAATACTGAGAGTCGCACCCATGACCCGAAAAAAGATCGTTCTCATGGCCCTCGCGGCCGCCGTCCTCGGACTGGCCGCCGTTCGCCCGGTCGGGGCCCAGTCCTCGAGGACGCAAAGCCCACTCGGCCTGTACGTCAACATCGCCTATATCAACCTGGGCACACCCCCCCGTTGGATGGCGTTCGGCCCGGAACTCGAGTGGCGGGCCGGCCGCCTGGTCACGTTCAATCCGGACGTCTCGCTATGGTTCCCGGATACGTTGCGGGGCACCATTCGGGTCGTTCCGGGGCTGACCGTGAACCTCCGGTTCAATCGCGTCTTCTTCGGCGGCGGCGTCGTCGGGAGGGTCTCCGAATGGGGCATCGACACGGACAGCTGGATCGTCCCCAAGCTCCAATTCGGGCTCCTGACAGGGCCGGCCAAGATCGCCCTGACGATCCACATCCCGGGCGGAGGGAACGACGTCGCCTTCGGGTTCACCATCGGGACGAGGATCGGACGGCCGGGACGGCGGGAGCCGGACTAGAGCGCGGCCAGCCGCTTGCGGGCGTCGGCAAGCTCGGGATGGGTCGGGTCGGCGTCCTTCCAGTACTCGAGGAACTTCCGGTATTCGACCGCCGCTCCGGCTTTGTCCCCCTCCTCCTCGAGGACCCGGCCCAGCCGGTAGTGGTAAAGGGGAGAGATGAGGTAGCGGAGCCTGTTCGACGGATCGATCGTCATGAGCTTCCGGTATTCGGCGGCCGCCTCGTCCAGCCGGCCGGCCTTCCAGTAGGCGCGCGCGAGGACGTCCTTTAAAAAGGGCGTGTTGTAATTGCTCAGCCTGGCGGTATCCATGCCGGGAAAGTCCTGCAGGCGGACCTCCCGGGCGGCGGCGATCCCTTCTTCCGGCGATCCTCCGGCCAGGGCGACCTCGGCGGCCATAAGCTGATATTGGATCGCGTAATAATCTGGGCTTTCCTCTTCGGTGAACGTGGCGAGGGCCGACTGGATTTCCTCAGCCTTGGAGCGTGCGGCCTGCGCCCGCCCCTGCTTGAGCTCGATCAAGCCGGAGTGGAGCGCTTTCGCAGCTCTCAGGCTGCTCGGCCGGCCGGGATTGGCGCGCTCGTAGTACTCCTCGTATGATCGATACGCTCTCCGGGCTTCTTCGAATCGGCCCGACTCGGAGTGGATATAGCCGGATATCCTGTCCACATGTGCGGCGATGAAATCCTGGCCGTATTTCTCGCAAATGGTCCTCAGCGAAAGAAATCCGGCCAAGGACCTCTCCAGACGTCCGAGCAGGAGATCGTAGAAGCTGATCAGCCATAAGATCTCCATCTTTTCGGTCGGCGTCGACCGGGCGTTGAATTCCGCGAGCCGCCGGGCCATCTCCCCGTAATCCTCTTTCAGAGCCGAGAGATAGGCCAGGCCGCGGTGGGACCCGCCGAAATCCGGTCTGATCGCCAAAACTTCTTTATACTTCGCCTCGGCCGTATCGAGCCGTCCCATGTAGAGATAAAGCTCGGCCAGGGAATCGATGGGATTGGGATCGCCGGGATTGGCGGCGATATAGCGCTGGAAGGCGGTCTCGGCTTTGCCGAAATCCCCGTCCCCGGCATAGGAGTAGCCCAGCATGTTGTAGGCGGGCCCGAAATTCGGGTCCAAGGCAACCGCCTGTTCAAAGGCCCGGACCGCTTCCGCGTATCTGCTGCTCACGTAATGCGCGCTGCCAAGATCATAAAAAGCCTGCTTTTCCTGGGGATATTTCCGCGTCAGCTCCTCCAGAAGACGGCGCCTCTTCTCCAGGTCCTTGTCGATGACCGCCGCATACTCCGCCTCGATGGTAAGCCGCTCCTTCTCGGAGGCCTTGCCGGCGTGCTCTTTGGCTTTCCTCAGAGCCTCATCCCGGGCTCTCCAATCGACGAGCTGATTCTCGGCATCGGCGAGAGAGAGCCAGGCGACAGCGAAGGTCGGATCCAAGGCGATGGCTTTTTCCAGGGATCTCTTGGCGTCCGAGGCCAAGAGATTGAGGACCTCGCCCCGGCCTATAAGAAAATGGTTGTAGGCCTCGATGGAGGTCGTCGTCAGGTCGATGATCTTCGCCGGGGGCATTTCGACCTTCAGAATGGGCTTACCGATGCCGCGCGAGACGGCCCGGCTGATCTCGTCGACCTGGGACCTGAGGATGCTGTTGACCCCCTCGCCCCGGGCCGAGGCGCTCTTCAGGACCTCCCGGGTGCTCACATCGAGCACCTTGACGTCCGAGACGAAGGTCTCGCCCGCCCTGCTGAAGAATCCGACGACGACCGCATCGATGCCCTGACGGCGACAGACTTCGAAGCCGGCCTCCTCATCGTAAAGGGCGCTTTCGGCCCGGCCGGCCTGCCGGAAAAGGTCCCTCAGCCTCTGCCAGGACGCGACCCTCATGTGCTTCGACTGCTCGAGACTCGTGATCAGGAGATTGGGGATGATCTCCCGGAGGTGGTCCAAGCCCGGGTCGCCGGTCTGGTTCTTGAAGCCGAGGACGGCGACTGTGCGCTTCGAGGTCTCGTTCTCCGGGACGAACTGCCAGACGAGGAGGGCGACGAGCGCCAGGAGGACCGCCCCGGCCGGGATCCAGATTTTCTTCGACGGCAGGCGGACGGTGATCTGTTTGGATGTCTGCGGCCGGCGGCGCGGCAGGGCGCTGGTGGTCTCCGGCAGGGTCTTTTCGATCCGGCCGAGCTCCGCGGCG
>MEYC01000060.1 GCA_001775715.1 Candidatus Aminicenantes bacterium RBG_16_66_30
CCGGCGGGGAGCGGACTCTCGGGAGCGACCATCAGAAGTGCTGCGGAGCAACTCGGAGCGGCACTTCTGGGAAGTATCTTAACAGCGATTTTGGGGGACACGTACTCAAGGTACATGTCCCCTCTTCACCCCTGCGCGCGGTGGATTCCCAAAAGACGATAAAGCTCGGCCGCGTTTTCTGCGGCCTTCTTCGGTCCTCCAGATCAGTGGGGCCATTCTGAGCGTTGCGGAGGGGGAGTGGTGAAGATAGAATAGGCGAGGCCCGCTCAAATAACAAAGGAGACGCCGATGAAAATTCGCGCGGAAGACACACGAAAGAAGATCACCTGTATCGTTGTTGCCGTGATCGCCGCGATCGGCCTCTCCGCGTGCGGAAAGGGCGGGACGCCGGCGGGGGCGCCGGAGAACGGGGCGGCCGGGATCGAGATCAGCGGGAAGGACCTTGTCATCCGCTACGACGGCCGGAAGATGTTCGAGGCGGAGGTCGCGGCGGGCGAGACCGGGTTCGAAGCCAAGGTCAACGTCACCCGCGCCGGCGAGGCCGTCACCCAGACGGTGCTCCTGACGCCGCGCGACCGGAGCGCCCGGATCAGGCTCGGCGGAATGGTCCTCGGCGGACCGGAGTCCTTTCCCTGCGAGGCCGACCGCCGCGACCGCGGCCCGGCGGTGGTCCGCCACGTCTCCGGGACGAGCCGCAGCCGGCTCAACCGGGCCGTCTACGACCGCGGCCGCGATTGGGTCCTCTCCATCGACGCCGGCCCGCGCGCCGGGATCGCGCCTTTGGCGGCAGGAGAGGACGGGAAAGCCTACCGCCTCGAGGCCGACGGCGCGGAGATCGTCCTGCGCTTCCGGCCGCGCTATTATCAGATCCACCGCGGCCTCTCGTTCTTCGAGCCCTGGACCTACCGGATCTGGACGGAGCCCGTCGCCGGCTGGATCTCCTGGTTCGCCTTTTACGACAAGGTCACCGAGACCGACATCGTCGGGACGGCCGACGTCCTGGCCGAGACGCTCCTTCCTTTCGGCTACGACCTGCTCCAGATCGACGACGGCTATCAGCGGGGGGAGGGCCGGCCCGACCTCTGGCTCACGGCCAACGACAAGTTCCCCCGCGGCCTCGACTTCCTGTCGCGCTATATCAAGAGCAAAGGTCTCAGGCCGGGCATCTGGACCAACGTCGCCTTCAAGCAGGCCGACTTCGTCGGGGAGCACCGGGATTGGTTCGTGACCGGCGAGTCCGGCGAGCCGGCCCGGGGCAACTGGATCGAATTCAGCCTCGACGCCTCGAACCGGGCGGCGGTCGACGCCGTCGTCCGGCCCGTCTACCGCGGCCTGCGGGGCATGGGCTGGGAGTACTTCAAGGTGGACGCCCTCCGCCACCTCCGTTACGAGGGCTACAACGCCCACGCCGGCCATTTCGGGAGAACGAAGAAGGACCTCGTCGGGACCTTCCGGAGCTACGTCGAGGCGATCCGCGGCGAGGTCGGCCGGGACGTCTTCGTCCTCGCCTGCTGGGGCATCCGGCCCGAGCTCGTCGGGCTCGTCGACGGCTGCCGCATCGGGACGGACGGCTTCTCCTACGCCGGGATGGCCCAGTTCAACTCCTGGAACAACGTCGTCTGGCGCAACGATCCCGACCACGTCGAGCTCAACGACGACCGGTACCGGTCGACGCTCGTGACCTCGCTCACGGGATCGATCCTCCTGCTCACCGACAAGCCGGAGCTCTACCGGACAGCGGCCGTCGAGCCGGCCCGCCGGGCCGCGCCCGTCCTTTGGACCGTGCCCGGCCAGGTCTTCGACGTCGATCCTTCGCGCTCCAGCGAGCTCGGCCGCGTCGACACCGAGGTCAGCGGCTCCGGCCCGCGCCTCTTCGACGCCTCGCTCCAGCCGACCTGCGACCTCTTCGCGCTCGAGATCGACCGCCCGTTCGAGAACTGGCTCGTCCTCGGCCGGACGGGGGAGTCGGTCCGCGAGATCAGGTTCGCCGATCTCGGCCTCGATCCGGCCAAGGAGTACTGGGTCTTCGAGTTCTGGAGCAAGGGCCTCCTCGGCAGCTTCAGCGGATCGTTCGCGCCGGGCCCGCTCGATCCGGTCTTCCGCTCCCAGGCCCTGGCCATCCGGGAGCGCCGGCCCCACCCCCAGGTCCTGGCCACGAGCCGGCACGTCACCTGCGGGGGCCCGGACCTCGCCGACGTCCGGTGGGCCAACGGCGCCCTCTCGGGAACGAGCCGGCTGGTCGCCGGCGATCCCTACGACATCTATCTCTCCGTGCCCCAGGAATACCGGCTGGATTCCTTCGTCTGCGAGGGGGCGACGGCCTCCGAGCCGGTCCGGGCCGGGCCGACGGTCAAGATCCGGCTTGCGGCCGGGGTGGCCGGGACGGCCGCCTGGCGGGCTGTTTTCAGCCCCAGATAACTCGGTCTCGGCTAGCCGCGGCGCGGCTTTTTTCCGCCTCTCGCCACAATCTATTGGGGGGGCTTATAACAAAGGTAGCACCCCTAGATTTATCGCTTGACAAGCCATCTTCCTTCCGCTAGCATGGGAAGGTCCAAGCAGTAAGCGGGTTTCCTCATGAAGATCGATAAATTAAAGTACCTGTTTATTCTGTTCGTCGGGTTCTTTTTCTTCGGGGGGATCCCTGTCGAGTTCGGGACCGAAGGGGCCTTCTTCCACGGCTTCATGATCCCCAAGCCCATCATCTCCATCGGCCTGGGCACCAACCTCAAGGACATCCGGATCCGGGCTTCCGCGGGCATGAAGATCTATGAGGTCGACACGGGCTACAAGCTCATCGCCGACGACGCCGGCGAGGCCCAGGTCAAGGGCGGCGGCGAGAAGCTCACGGAGAAGTTCATCATCCTCCTGGCCCATGCCAAGGAGCGCGAAGAGGCGGACCAGCTGGCGGCCGGCTTCAGCCTCAAGACAGGCGGCAAGGTCTATGTCGCCGAGGACCTCGAAGCCGATGCCGCCGGCGTCTACGAGGTCAAGCTGGGCGACTTCCTGACCCGGGGCGACGCCCTGGCCAAGGTCGCCGAGCTCAACGCGGCCGGCCTCAAGGACGTCTGGATCGACCGCGAGGAGATCGTCGCGGAGCCGTCCCGGCCGATCTGGATGATGCTCGACGACAAGCTCGAATCGCTCAGCCGGGATTCGGTCCTGTATTTCATCCCGGCCAACCCCCAGAGCTTCCTGACGCTCAACGGGAGGAGCTACCGGGGCTTCCTGACGATGGCCGGGACGCCGAAGGGCATCGTCCTCGTGAACCACGTCAACCTCGAGGACTACCTGAAGAGCGTCGTCCCCGGCGAGCTTTCGCCCGGCCAGTTCGGCGCCATCGAGGCCCTCAAGGCCCAGGCCGTGGCCGCCCGGACCTACGCCCTCAAGAACCGGGGGCGGTTCGAGAGCCTCGGCTTCGACCTGGTCAACACGCCCCGGTCCCAGCTCTATATGGGCATGGCGTCCGAGCATCCACTGAGCACGCGGGCCGTCGAAGAGACCAAGGGCGAGGTCATGTTCTACCGGGGCGAGCTGATCAACGCCCTCTACACGAGCACCTGCGGCGGCAAGACCGAGGACGCCGAGGATGTCTTCGCCGGCCGCCCCGTTCCTTATCTCAAGAGCGTCGAGTGCAGCTACGAGAAGCAGCCGGAGTGGCAGATCGAGGCCAAGACGCCGGTCGCCCCGATCCTCATCGACGGCCGGAACGCCAGCCTCGACGTGGCCCTTCTGCTCGGCCTGGGCATCGTGCCCATGGGCGCCGAGCCCCTGGACTTCCGGACGGACGCGTCGTTCGACGAGGCGGTCGAATGGATCCGGGACGCCCGAGGGATCCTCGGCATCAAGGAGCCGGGGTTCGTCCCCGGGCCGGCGTCGCTGAGCTTCACCAGCCTGGCCCGGCTGCTCGTCGACGCGTTCGCCTGGCAGGACAGGATCGACCAGCTCCTGCTCCCGGGCGAGATCGATTTCCTCCTCAAGGACATCCCCGAAGTTCAGGGGCGGGACCGCGGGCCCTTGGCCTACTGCTTCCAGTCGGGGCTTTTCCCGTCCTCCGTCAGGGCCGGCGAGATCCTGCAGCCGGTCAGCCGGGCCGAGCTGGCCGTCGCCCTGGCCCGCGTCATCAAGGACTTCAAGGACTTCTTCCAGACCGGAACGTTCCGGTCGGCCGGGAAGGGCACGATCGAGGTCGGGCAGGACTTCGAGCGCAAGACGCTCCACCTCTCGAATCATGTCCGGCTGCTCCGGACGATCGAAGGGGAGACGTCGTTCGCGACCAAGCTGACCCTCCTCGGCGGCGAGAACGTCCGCTGGCTCGAGCGGGAGGGGCAGGTCGCCTATTTCGAGGTCCTCTATCCGCCGAACTCGAACGTCCTCGACCGGTCCTCGCGGTACAACCGCTGGCAGGTCCGGAAGACGCGCGAGGAGCTGGAGGCCCGGATCGGGCAGTCCTATCCGATCGGCGGGCTCGTCGACATCCAGGTCAAGACGCGCGGGGATTCGGGCCGGGCCACCGAGCTCGTGCTGAAGGGGACCGAGCAGAGCGCGATCGTTCTCGGCTTCCAGATCCGGGCGGCGCTGGGCTTGCGCGACACCCTCTTCGTCATCGACCGGGCTTTCGACGAGAACGGAGGGGTCGACGAATTCACGTTCTCGGGGCGCGGCTGGGGCCACGGCGTCGGCCTTTGTCAGGTCGGCGCCTACGGCATGGCCGTGGCCGGCGCCAAGTATCCGGACATCCTGAAGAAATACTACAGCGGCATCAAGATCGGCAAGATCGACTGACGCCGCCCTCATCAGATCCCATCCTCATCGATGATCGAAGTCTCCACGGACGGGGATCTTCGAGGCAACGCCCCTCGCGCCGGAGGAGACTTCACCTCTTCTGTTATGAAGATGTGCTATGATGGGCGGGCCGTCCGGGGCCGCGACGTCCAGTCGAAGGCAGGGGCAGGGAGGAGACCATGAAGACGACGAAAGGGCTGAACGCTAAGAAAACCGAGGCCCGGGAGTACCAGACGGGCGCCTCGGGGATCTTCTTCACCGTCAAGGACGTCCTCTATGAGGGCCGATCGAAGTTCCAGCGGATCGAGATCATCCGGAACAGGGATTACGGCCGGGTGCTCCTCCTCGACGGGCTCGTCCAGACGACCGAGCGGGACGAGTTCTACTACCACGAGATGCTCGTCCATCCGGCGCTGGCCTCGCACCCGCGTCCGGCCAAGGTGCTGATCATCGGCGGCGGCGACGGCGGGGCGCTCCGGGAGGTCCTCAAGCACCCGGTCAAGAAGGCCTGGCTCGTCGAGATCGACGGGCAGGTCATCGAGGCCTGCCGCGAGCACTTTCCCTGGCTGCGGGCGACGTTCCGGGACCCGCGGGCCGAGCTGGTCGTGGCCGACGGCAACGTTTTTATCGATAAAGTCCGGGAGACGTTCGACGCGATCCTCGTCGATTCGTCGGACCCCGTGGGCCCGTCGACCGTCCTCCACCAGGAGGCCTTCTACCGGAAGCTCAAGGCGAAGCTCAATCCCGGCGGCATCATCGCCGCACAGGCCGGATCGCTGATGCTGCACCTCGATTCCCACGCCCGCAAGAGCGTCTTCCTGAAGCGGATCTTCAAGGACTCGACGCTCTACCTCGGGCCCGTGCCGACGTATCCCGTAGGGATGTGGTGTTACAACTTCCTCTCGGACAAGGTCGACCCGGCCAAGGTCAAGACGCTCTACATCCCCGACGGGTTGCGCTATTTCAACCGGGAGATCTACCGGGCGGCCTTCGCCCTGCCGAATTTCCTGGCCGAGAAGCTGGCCTGAGCCCGCGCCGGGCGGCTCAGCCGCCGAGCGTGCCGGCGGCCTGCCGGTTCCTGAGCGCGGCCAGCATGTCCTTGGTCATCGCCGCCAGGTCGTAGTCCGGTTTCCAGCCCCACTCCGCCCGGGCCGCGGAGTCGTCGATCGAGGCCGGCCAGGAATCGGCGATGGCCTGGCGGAAATCCGGCTCGTAGCGGACCTCGAACGCGGGGATGTGCTTACGGATCTCGGCGGCGAGCTCCCCGGCCGAGAAGCTCATGGCCGTGACATTAAAGCTCGAGTGATGCTTGAGGCGGGCGAAGTCCGCGTCCATGAGGTCGAGGGTGCACTTGAGGCAGTCCGGCATGTACATCATCGGGAGGCGCGTGTCCTCGCGGAGGAAGCAAGTGTAGCGCCCGTTCTTGACCGCGTCGTAGAAGATGGCCACGGCGTAATCGGTCGTGCCGCCGCCGGGCCGGGTCTGGTGGCTGATGATGCCGGGGTAGCGGCAGCCGCGGACGTCGAGGCCGTATTTCCGGACGTAGTAATCGCAGAGGAGCTCGCCGGCGACCTTGGTGACGCCGTATATCGTGGTCGGGCTGAGGACGGTGTCTTGGGGGGTCATTTCGCGGGGCGTCGCGGGGCCGAAAACGGCGATGGAGCTTGGGGAGAAGATCCGCACGAGGCCGCGGGCGCGGCCGATCTCGAGGACGTTGTGGAGCCCGTTCATATTGACGGCCCAGGCCTTTTGGGGGTTCTTCTCTCCCGTCGCGGAGAGCAGGGCGGCCAGATGATAGATCGTGTCGGCGCCGAAGCGGGCGATGAGGCCGTCGAGCGCGGCCCGGTCGGTCACGTCGGCGAGCTCGAACGGCCCGGCCTCGGCCAGGGCGGCGGGGGGACGAACGAGATCGGTGACGAGGACGTTGTCGCGGCCGTACTTCTTCCTCAGGGCCTCGGCCAGCTCGGACCCGATCTGCCCGGCCGCGCCCGTCATCAGGACCCGCTTCGTCTCTTTGGCCATGAAGCTCGACTCCATACGGGGACATTCGAAAAAAAACGAAGCATACATATAGCACAGCGGCCCCGGACAGGCAACCGGTCGGTTTGACCCCATCTTTAACTTCGGCTAAAGTATCAGGGCCCTATGAACCACATCCCCGATCATCACCCCGAGGAGGCCTCCCCATGTCCTACACCATGACCGGCACCAATCTGACCGTCGAGAAGGTCGTCCAGGTGGCCCGTGAGAGCATGCCCGTCGCCCTCGATCCCGAAGCCCGGAAGCGCATCGAGAAATGCCGGGCCCTGCTCGAGGAGAAGATCCAGAATAAAGAGATCATGTACGGCGTCAACACCGGCATCGGCGAGCTGGCCAACGTCGTTCTGACCCAGGATCAAGTCGAAGAATACCAGCGCTACCTTATCTACAGCCACGCCGCGGCTACGGAAAGCCGCTGCCCGAGGAGATCGTCCGGGCGGCCATCCTCAGCCGCATCAGCTGCCATTGCCACGGCCACTCGGGGCTCCGGCCGGTCGTCACGGAGACCCTCATCGAGCTTCTCAACAAGGGCGTCACGCCCGTCATGTGCGAGAAGGGCTCGGTCGGCGCCTGCGGCGACCTCTCGCCGATGGCCCAGATGGCCCTCGTGCCCATGGGCGAGGGCGAAGCCTTCTACAAGGGCGAGCGCCTGCCCGGCGCCGAGGCCCTCAAGCGGGCCGGCATCAAGCCCCTCGTCCTCCACGCCCGCGACGGCCTGGCCATGATCAACGGCTCGAACGTCATCGCCGGCATGTCCGCGCTGACCGTCCACGACGTCCACCGCTGGCTGAAGATGTCCGAGATCGCCGCCGCCCTGACCCTGGAGGTCCTGAACGCCAACATGAAGGCCTACGACGAGCGCCTTCACAAGACCCGCGGCTACCCCGGCTCCCTCGAATCGGCGGCCAACGTCCGCCGGATCACCGAGGGGAGCGAGCTCCTGGCCCAGCCGGGGAAGAAGGTCCAGGACGCCTACAGCCTCCGCAGCACGCCCCAGGTCGTCGGCGCCGCCCGCGACGCCCTCAAGTGGGCCCGCTACATGGTCGAGATCGAGCTCAACGGCGCGGCCGACAATCCCGTCTTCTTCCCCGACGAGAAGCTCGTCCTGACCGGGGCGAACTTCCAGGGCGTGCCCATGGCCTTCGCCCTCGAGCTCCTGGGCACGGCCGTGACCACGGTCGCCGTGCTCTCGGAGCGCCGCCACAACCGGCTCATGAACCCGCACCTCAACGCCGGCCTGCCGGCCTTCCTGACCAAGGGCGCGGGCATGTTCTCGGGCCTGATGCTGTCGCAGTACACGGCCGGGGCCCTCATCTGCGAGAACCGCATCCTCTCCCACCCCGCGGCCACGGGGTCCATCCCGGCCGCCGCCGACCAGGAGGATTTCGTCAGCATGGGCATGACGACGGCTCTCAAGACGCGCCAGATCATCGATAACGCCCAGGCCGTCCTGGCCATCGAGCTCATCGCCGGGGCCCAGGCCGCCGATTTCCGCAAGCCGCACAAGCCCGGCCCGGGGACCCAGGCGGCCTACGAGGTCATCCGGAAGCACGTCGCCCACCTCGAAGCCGACCGGCCCCTGTACGGCGACATCAACAAGATGAAAGAGGTCGTCGAGTCCGGGGAGATCCTCGACGCCGTCGAGGCCGCGGTCGGCACCCTCGCGTGACGCCATGAGCCTCCGCATCGCCCTCGTCACCGGCGCGGCGCGCGGCATGGGCCGAGCCATAGCCCTGCGGCTGGCCGAGGACGTCTCCGGCGTCGCCGTCCACTACTACAGCCGCCGCGACGAAGCCCAGGAGCTCGCCGCCGCCATCCGCGACAAGGGGAAGCTTTCGGCCGTCTTCCGGGCCGACCTGACCAAGAAGGCCCAGGCCGCGGGGCTCGTCAAGAAGGTCGAGGAGCGGTTCGCCCGCATCGACGTCCTGGTCAACAACGTCGGGCCGTTCCTGGTCAAGCCCTGGGACCAGCTCGAGGTCGCCGACTGGGAGCGCGTCCTGCGGGGCAACCTCCTCGGGTCCTATTTCTGTCTCAAGGCGTCCCTCCCCGGCATGCGCAAGCGGAAGTGGGGGAGGATCATCAACATCGGCTACGGCCGGGCCGAGCACCTCGGAGCCTTCCCGACCATCGCGCCCTACGCCGTGGCCAAGACGGGGCTTCTCATGCTGACGCGGACGGCGGCCGCCGCCGAGGTCGGGAATGGCATCACCGTCAACATGGTCTCGCCGGGGCTCATGCGGGGCGGGGCCTTACCCCAGGCGCGGAACCTCTCCGAATCCCAGATCGGCACGTTCGAGGACGTCGCCGAGGCGGTCGCCTTCTTCGCCTCCGACCGGGCCGCCGCGGTCACCGGGGACAACCTCATCGTCGCCGGCACCTGGAAGATGTAAGATTGACATCCTGAGGGGCCAGCGATACATTCAAGGCGTATCGCCATCGAGGGGAGGACGCATATGACCATTTATTTTTCGATCGCCGCCGTCGGCATCGTCATCTTCTTGTCCGGCATCCGGATCGTCCGGCCGACCCACCGCGGGCTCATCGAGCGGCTGGGTCGATACAGCCGCTTCGCCAAGCCCGGCTTCAGCTGGATCATCCCCATTATCGAAACGATGCGCCAGATCAACATCACCGAGATGATGGTCGACGCCGCGCCCCAGGAG
>MEYC01000061.1:0-830 GCA_001775715.1 Candidatus Aminicenantes bacterium RBG_16_66_30
CTTGGCGTGTTCGTCCGGGGTCGGCGGGGGTAAGGCAAAGGCGCGCCCGACGTATGTTTGCTTGGAATCCTTCGTCAGGCGAACCTCCCTGTCCTCGGGGAGGACCGGAGGAGCCGCGACGACCTCGGGCCGTTCCCCCTCCGGGAACTTGGAGAAGTGCTTCTCGAGCAGAGCCTGGACCGGCGCCGGGTCGAGGTCCGAGACGACCGCGAAGAAGACGCTTTTTGAGTTGAAGTGGCGCCGGAAGAAGGCCAGGACGTCCTTCCGCTCGATGGCCTTGAGGCTGGCTTCGGAGCCGCAGCTCGAGGACCCATAGCCCTGGCCTTGGAAGAAGGCTTTCAGAGCGGCGTTGCTCCCGGCGAGGACGGCGTCATCCTCCTCGGCCTGAGCATAGAGCGCCATCATCTCCTTCCCGCGGCCGATCCGGAGCCCGGTCATGAGGGGGTCCTGGATGATCTTGCCGGCCACCCGGAGGGCCGCTTCCAGGTTCTCGGATAGGCATTCGATGACGACGAGGGAGTAATCCTCGTCGCACGAGAAGGTCATCCGGGTCGCCTGGGCCATGAGGTCCCGGGCCTTGCCCTCGTCGGGGATCTCGAGGGTCAGACGGGTCGTGAGGTAGGCCAGTCCGTCGAGACCGGCGGGAACGGCCGCGCGTCCGCCGGGAACGAAAAGGCCGACGACGGTCATCGCCGAGGCCTTGTCCTGGTGGAAGATGAGGGGGATCCCGGTCGTCAAAGCGGATCTCCGCGGGCTCGTTTTCCAGATCCCTGTCTCCGGACCGGCGACGGCGGCGGCCAAGATCCCCACGGCCGTGGCCGCGACGAGCG
>MEYC01000061.1:959-42272 GCA_001775715.1 Candidatus Aminicenantes bacterium RBG_16_66_30
TTGCCGATCTCGTCCAGATAGCGTCCGGGGTCCTCCCGGGTGTTCAACAAGATGTAGCGGACGAGCGAGCCGGCCAGCAGGAGGCCGGACTCGTCGGCCCTTCCGAAGGCGAAGCGGATCTGGTTCTTGGCGCTTTCCAAGTAGTCGAAGGCGTAGAGCTCCGCCTCGCCCTGGAAATCCTTCTTCGAATAGGACTCGTTCTGGGCCCGCTTGAGTGTGTTCACCGCCGTCCGCTCGAGGACGGGGATGTCCTTGGGGTCGGCCCGGATCGAGACGACGACGGCCCCTCCGTACCGGTTGGCGATATAGGCCATGTCGACCGTCTGGACCGTGTCCCGCTCCCCCCTGAGGAGGGCCGGGAGGAGGGGATTGACCCCTCGGCCCAGGACTTCCGTGAGCACGTTCACGGCGTACTGGTCGGCGTTGTTGTAGTCCGGGGCGACGAAGCCGAGGTAGAGGTAGCCGTCTTTGACGTCGCGCTCGAGCCGCTGGGCGGCGCTTTTTTTGAGTGGTGTGGCCATGGGCAGGGGCTCGGTGGGCGGCGCCGACTTCGGCAGGGGACCGAAGACCTCGCGGACCATCCGCTCCATGTCCGCCGTGACGAAGTCCCCGACGACGGCCAGGGCGCAGTTCCCGGCCACGAAGTACCGGCGGTAGAATCCCAGTAGGTCCTCGACGGATGCCCCCCGGATGACGTCCCTCCGGCCGTAGACCGATCGCCCGTAGGGGTGGCCGGGGAAAAGGGCCTGAAGGACGAGGTCTGTCGCGTTGAGGCGCGGGTCGTCTTCCATCTGATTGAATTCCTCGAGGATGACCTCTTTCTCCCCGTCGAGCTCGGCTTGGGTGACTGCAAAATCAAAGAGGATGTCCCTCTGGTTGCGGAGGGCGAACTCGGCCGCGCCGGCGGGCAGGGAGATCTCAAAGACCGACAGGTCCTGGCCCGTGTGGGCGTTGAAATAGGCGCCGTGGCGGCGGACGTCGGCCCCGACCTCTTCGCCGGACCGGCCGGCCGTCCCGCGGAAGAGGACGCAATGCTCGAGCAGGTGGACGATCCCCGACGTGGCGTCCGTCTCGTTCTTGGAGCCGACGTCGAAGCCCGTGACGACGTGGAGGAGAGGGATGTCGCGCTTCTCCAAGAGGAAGACGCGGAGGCCGTTGTCGAGGACGATATAACGGCCCGGATCCTCGGCCTGGAGGAGGACGGGGGCGGCGAACAGAACGAGCCCCAAGGCGAGCGCCATTCCCGCCCCGGCGACGGAGGCCTCTCGATGCCGTGTATCCACGATCGATCCCGGATGCAACCTCCATGCCAGTCTATCATAAGGCGGCGGGCCGGCCAATCCGGCAAAGGCCCTTTACGCCGGGCTGCGGCACCGGGGGGGTTTTGCCCGGGCGGCCCAAGTGTGTTAGAATTCGGCGAAGAGGTCAGACGCCCGATGAAACCCGAGAGGAAAGCCCGGATCCTCGTCATCGACGACGAAGAGGGGATCCGCAAGTCCCTCAAGATGATCCTCGAGTACGAGGGCTACGAGTACTTCGAGGCCGCGACGGGCGAGGACGGCCTCGAGATGGTCCGGGAGACTGTCGGCATCGACCTCATCCTCCTCGATATCCGGATGCCCGGGCGGAGCGGCCTCGAGGTTCTGGCCGAGCTCAGGGAGCGGCCGTTCGTTCCCGAGGTCATCATGATCTCGGGGCAGGGGACCATCCAGGCGGCCGTCGAGGCGACCAAGCTCGGGGCCTTCGATTTCCTGGAGAAGCCTCTCCACCGCGAGCGCGTTCTCATCAGCATCCGCAACGCCCTCCAGAAGACCAAGCTCAGCCGCGAATGCCAGGACCTCAAGAAGAAGGCCGAGAAGCACTACGAGATCATCGGCAACCATCCCCTCGTCCAGAACCTCTGGAAAGAGATCCTCAAGATCGCGCCGACGAACGCCACCGTCCTCATTTACGGGGAGAGCGGCACGGGCAAGGAGCTCGTGGCCCGGTCCATCCACGCCCACAGCCTCCGGGCTCGGGAAACCTTCGTCCAGGTCAACTGCGCCGCCATCCCGGAAGAGCTCATCGAATCGGAGCTCTTCGGCCACGAGAAGGGCTCGTTCACCGGGGCCACGGAGAAGAAGACCGGTAAGTTCGAGCAGGCCGACGCCGGAACCATCTTCCTCGACGAGGTCGGCGACATGAGCCTCCGGACGCAGTCCAAGGTCCTTCGCGTCCTCGAGGAGGGGGAGGTCCAGAAGGTCGGATCGAACAAGATCTCCAAGGTCGACGTCCGGGTCATCGCGGCGACGAACAAGGACCTCCGCAAGGAGATCAAGGACGGCCGGTTCCGGGAGGACCTCTACTTCCGGCTCAACGTCGTGCCCCTCTATTCGCCGCCCCTGCGGGAACGGCCGGAAGACATCCCGATCCTCGTCGATTACTTCTCGCGGACCTTCGCCGAGGAGAACAACTTCCGTCCCCGGACGTTCTCGCCCGAGGCCATGGACGCCCTGACGCGCTACCCCTGGAAGGGCAACGTCCGGGAGCTCAAGAACATCGTCGAGCGGCTGATGATCATGACCGACAAGGACACGATCCGCCCGCAGGACCTGCCGGAGCCCCTCCGGGAGAAGGCGGAGGCGGCCCTGCCGGACGCCTCGGGCGTCAAGACGCTCCGCGAGTTCCGGGACCTGGCCGAGCGGGATTTCCTGCTGGCCAAGCTCGAGGCCAACGGCTGGAACATCTCCCAGACGGCCCGCGAGATCGATACACCGAGGTCGAACCTCTATAAAAAACTTGAGCAATACGGTATAAAGATAACGGCCGGAGCGGGCGAGACGGTCGCCTCTCCTTCCCGCGAGGGGGGAGAGGAGGAAAGTCCGGACTCCGAAGGGCAGGATGGTCGCTAACCGCGACTCCGGGCGACCGGGGGAAAGTGCCACAGAAAACACACCGCCCTCCGGGGGGCTCAGGCTCCCCGGGGAGCAAGGGTGAAATGGCGAGGTAAGAGCTCACCGCCCCGGCGGCGACGCCGGGGGCAGGGCAAACCCCATCCGGAGCAAGGCCAAACGAGCCCCGTTTTGGGATGGCCCGTCCCAGGGGGCGGGTCGGCCGCTGGAGCCTCGGGGCAACCCGGGGCCTAGACAAATGACCGTCACCCGCGCAAGCGGGGACAGGATCCGGCTTACGACCCGCTCCGGCCGTTCTTTTTTCCATCTCCTCCGCGGACGGGGGAGGGGCCTACCTCAGCCGGCCCGTTTTGTGCTATAAGCAGTCCCATGGTCCCCCAGATCCCCTACGCGGCCATAGGGGTCGGCATCGCGGCGATCATGGGGATCTGGGCCTTCCTCGTCGCCGAGACGATCAAGCAGAGGGCCGTGATCGCCGGCGCCCCGCTCCTCATCATCCTCGCCGGATCGTTATTCCGGCCCTTTGCAGGTCAGCTCGTCGCGCTCATCGGCTGGGTTCTCTATGGGGTCGGGTGCATCATCTTCCTGCGCCTCAACGGTCTGGAGATCCGTTGATGACGCGGTTCGCCTGGTGGAAGGAGGCCCCGCCGGACGCCCGGCGGGCCCTGGTCGCCGCTTCGTTCGGCTGGATGCTCGATTCCTTCGACGTCATGCTTTATGCCATGGTCCTGTCGGCCCTGATGTCCGACCTGGGCATGGCCAAAGCCACGGCCGGGTTGCTGGGATCGCTGACCCTGGTCGCCTCCGCTGTCGGAGGGCTCGTCTTCGGCGTCGTGGCCGACCGCTTCGGCCGGCGCAAGGCCTTGATGGCCAGCATCCTCATCTATTCGGTGTTTACCGCGGCCTGCGGCTTCGCCACCGGCGTCGCCATGCTGGCCGTCTTCAGGATCTTCCTGGGCTTGGGCATGGGCGGGGAGTGGGCGTCCGGGGCCGCGCTCGTCTCGGAAACCTGGCCGGCCGCGCATCGCGGCAAAGCCCTGGGGATCGTCCAGAGCTCGTGGGCCGTCGGCTATGCCGCCGCGGCGGCGGTGGCCGCGCTCGTCCTGCCCGTCTGGGGCTGGCGGGGCGTCTTCTTTGTCGGGGTCCTTCCCGCCTTCTTCACGCTCTGGGTCCAAAAGCGGGTCCGGGAGCCCGAGATCTGGACGGCCGTCCGGGCGGCGTCGCCGGGCATACGCACGGGATTCGTCGAGATCTTCGGGAAGAAGCGGCTCCGGCTGACCCTTTTCGTCACGCTGATGAACGCCTGCACCATGTTCGCCTGGTGGGGCTTCAACCTCTGGCTCCCGGCCTTTCTCTCGATGGCCCCCGAGCAGGGCGGTATCGGGCTCGCCCCCCGGACCATGTCCGGGCTGGTCATCTTCATGCAGGCCGGCATGTGGCTGGGCTATATCACCTTCGGCTTCATCAGCGACAAACTCGGGCGGAAGCGCTCTTACGTGGCCTTCCTCCTCGTCGCTTCGGTCTTCATGCTCCTGTACTCCCAGACGCGCCGGCCTCTGGCCCTCCTCATCCTGGGACCGTTCGTCGCGTTCTTCGGCACGGGCTACTTCACCGGATTCGGCGCGCTAACGGCAGAGATCTACCCCACGGCCGTGCGGGCCACGGCCCAGGGCATCACCTACAACACGGGCCGGATCGTCAGCGCCGCCGCGCCTTTCGTCGTCGGTTCGCTGGCCCAAACAAAGGGATTCGGGTTCTCCTTTATGGTCATCGCCGCCGCCTTTCTCGCGGCCGCGGTCCTGTGGGCCGGCATCCCGGAGACCAAGGGACGTCCGCTCGAGTAGCCGACGATCGCGGCTAGAAGGCGTTGAACGCCGCGCGGATGAGACTCAGCGCGTTCCCGGGCCAGAGCCCCAGCTGAAGGACCCCGAGCAGGCCCAGGAAGATGACAAGGAAGAGGGCCGGATCGTCCCGGTCGAAAGCGGCCGCGGCCTCGGCGTCCTGCATGTACATGACGACGATGATCTTCAGGTAATACGCGACCGCGATGAGACTGGCCAGGACCGCGGCGACGGCGAGGAGGATGTGGCCCTCCCGGACGGCGGCGCCAAAAACGTAGAACTTGGCCAGGAAGCCGGCCGTGGGCGGGAAGCCCGCCAGGGAAAGCAGAAAGATCGACAGGCTCGCGGCCAGCCCCGGATGCCGGCGGCCCAGGCCGGCGAAGTCGCCGAGCGAGGCGCGCTCGAACCCTCTGCCGGACATGGCGACGAGGACGGCGAAGGCCCCGCCGTTCATGAAGAGATAGACGAGGAGATAGAAGACCAGGCTCGGGGCGTCGCCGGCGACGATGGCGACGAGGAGATAGCCGGCATGGGCGATCGACGAGTAGGCGAGCATCCTCTTGACGCTCTTCTGTCGCAGGGCGGCCAGGTTGCCGGCGAACATCGTCAGGACGGCGGCAACGCTCAGGGCCGGCGTGAAAACGGCGGCCGCCGCGGTTTCGCCGCTCAGCAGAGGAAGAAGGACCCTCAGCAGGACCGCCAGCCCGGCGGCCTTGGGAACGATGGTCAGGAACACGGTCACCGGGGTCGGCGCGCCCTCGTATACGTCCGGGGCCCACATGTGGAACGGGGCGACGGCGATCTTGAAGAATAACGCCGTCAGGATGAGGCCGAGCCCGACGGCGCCGGCCGCGGGAAAAGCGGACAGCGAGGCGCCGGCGGAGAGGCCGGCCGTGAGATCGAGGCTCCCCGATGTCCCGAAGACCAGCGCCAGGCCGAAGACGAAGAAGGCCCCGGCGAAGCTCCCCATCAGGAAATATTTCGCCGCCGCCTCGGAAGAGGCGCGGTCCTGGCGCTTGAGACCGCTCATCGCGTAGGAAGCCACCGAGAGGACCTCGAGGCCGAGGAAGACGACCAGCCCGTCCGAGGACGACACCATGATCATCGCGCCGGCCACGGCCAGGAGGAGAAGGCCGCAGAGCTGGCCGAGGTTCATGTCCTGATGCGCGGCGTATTTCAGGCTCATCAGGATGACGGCGATCCCGGCCAGGACGAGGACGCCCGTGACCAACAGGGCCAGGTTGTCGACGAGGAGTCGGCCGTGAAGATAGACGCCGCTGTTCCCGACGTTCCAGGAAACGACGGTGAAGAACGCGGACGCAAGAAGGGCGAAGACCGCGACAAAGGCCGGAAGCTCTCCGTCCTTGCGCTTGAGGAAGGCCTCGAGCAGCAGGACGAGCAGGGCCCCGGCAACGAGGGCGAGCAGGGGCGCCAGGGCCAGAACGGACGGAGGGATGGGTGGCGGGAATCCCATGCTACCGCTCCGGCTCCGCGAGAGCCGTCGCCTCGGCCCCGGGTCTTCCCGGGAGTTCCAAAGCCGTCACGACGGGCGCTTTAGACCTCAGGGACTCGACATAGCGGGCGACGGATGAATCCATCTTTCTCAAGAAGGTCCCCGGGAACAGCCCCATGAAGAGCATGAGGACGACGAGAGGGACGAGACAGGCGAGCTCCCGTCCGTCGAGATCGCGGAGCCTCCGGTCCGCCGGGTCCTTGAGCGGTCCGTGCATGACCCGGCGGTAGAGCCAGAGGAGATACGCGGCCGACAGGACGACCGTCGAAACGCTCAGGACGGCCAGGGTCTTGTTCGCGGCGAATATGCCGAAGAAACAGAGGAACTCTCCGACGAAGCCGTTGAGGCCGGGAAGGCCGGCGGACGAGAGCATGGCGACAAGGAAGAGACCCGCGAACACGGGCATGCGCGCGGCCGCGCCGCCGTAGTCGGCGATGAGCCTCGTATGGGTCCTCTCGTAGAGGATCCCGACGCAGAGGAAGAGGGCCCCGGTGCTCAGGCCGTGATTGAGCATCTGGTATATGGCGCCCTCGGTCGCTTCGAAGTTGAGCGAGAAGACGGCCAGCATGATAAGGCCCATGTGGCTGACGCTCGAGTAGGCGACGAGGGATTTCATGTCCTTCTGGACAAGGGCCATCAGTCCGCCGTAGATGATCCCGACGACGGCCAGAATGGACAAGGCCGGCGCGAAAGACGCCGCCGCCGCGGGGAACAGGGGCAGGCCCAGCCTCAGGAAGCCGTAAGCGCCCATCTTGAGGAGGACGGCGGCCAGGAGGACCGATCCGGCCGTCGGGGCCTCGACGTGGGCGTCCGGGAGCCAGGTATGCAGCGGGAAGAGCGGGATCTTGATGGCGAAAGCCAATCCGAAAGCCAGAAAGAGCCAACTCTGAAGGGCCGGGGAGAGCGGGACGGCGGCCAGGTCGGCGATCGTCAGCGAGGGGCTCCCCATGGCCCGGGAATAAGCGGCTTGAAGAACGAAGATCGCGACGAGCATGAGCAGGCTGCCGAACATGGTGAAAAGGACGAACTTCGTCGTGGCGTAGATCCGGCGCCGGCCGCCCCATATCCCGATGAGGAAGTACATCGGGATGAGCATGGCCTCCCAGAAGACATAGAACAGAAAAAGATTCAGCGAGACGAAGACGCCGATCATGCCGGTCTCGAGAAGGAGCATGAAGAACGAGAACTCTTTGATCCTGTCGTCGACGGCGCGCCAGGAGGAGAGGAGCGCCAGGGGCGTCATGAGCGCGGCCAGGAGGACGAGGAAGAGGCTGATGCCGTCGACGCCGACATGATAATCGATGCCGCCGCGGAGCCAGGAGGAGCGCTCGACGAGCTCGGGGAGCCCGGAGGCGCCGTCATAAGCGAAAAAGAGAAGGAGCGACAGGACGAAGGTCAGGAGCGATACGCCCAGCGCCGTCGCCCGGACGGCCCGGGCCGATCCGCGGCGGAAGAAGACGAGGAGCACGGCCCCGGCGAGAGGCAGGAAGGTGACGATGCTCACGAGCGGCAGGCCTGACAGCATGGCGCTCATAGGAGGAGGACCCCCAGGAAGAGGATGGCGCCGAGGAGGAAAGCCAGGGCGTAGTCGCGGACAAGACCGCTCTGGAGGACGTTCAATCCCTTCCCGGCCGAGGCCGCGGCCGCGGCGGAGCCGTCGAGGGCGCCGTCGATGACGCCGAGGTCGAAACGGGCGTAGACCGTCTCGGCCCCGCGGACGAGGGGCCGGACGACCACGGCGTCGTAGGCCTCATCGACATAGTATTTGCCGACGAGGAGACGGTAGATGCCGGGGAACGAACGGGCCGTCCGCTCCGGGAGGTCCGGTCGCTTCCGATAGAAGACAAAGGCCATGGCGATGCCGGCGAGGGCCGCGGCCGTGGCCGCCAGGATGAGGCCGACCTCTGTCGAAAGCGCGAGGTGATGCGCGGCCGGTTCGAGGACGGCCTCGAGGAAGCCGCCGATCCAATTCGCCTTTTCACCGAGGAGGACGGGCAATCCGGCGAACCCGGCAAGGGCGGAAAAAACCGCCAGGACGACGAGGGGGACCGTCATGACCGGCGGGGATTCGTGGACGTGAGGAGCGGTCCCTGCGGGGTGAGTCGCCCGGGTCTGGCCATAGAACGTCATATAGATGAGCCGGAACATATAAAGAGCCGTGAGAACGGCGCCCGAGAGGCCCAGGGCATAGAGAACATAGTGGCCGCCGGCGAAGGCGCTCGTCAAGATCGCGTCCTTCGAAAAGAATCCCGACAGGAACGGCACGCCGGCGATGGCCAGCGCGCCGACGAGGAAGACCGGGAAAGTCGTCGGGAGGGCCTTCTTGAGGCCGCCCATGCGGCGCATGTCCTGCTCGCCGCCCAGGGCATGGATGACGCTCCCGGCGGCGAGGAAGAGGAGGCTCTTGAAGAACGCGTGGGTCACGAGGTGGAACATCCCCGCGGCATAGGCGCCCACGCCGCAGCCGAGGAACATGTAGCCGATCTGAGAGATCGTCGAATAGGCCAGGACCCGCTTGATGTCGTGCTGGACCAGGGCGATGGTCGCCGCGAAGACGGCCGTCAGTCCGCCGACCCAGGCGACGACCGACGAGGCCGCCTGCGAGGCCGCGAAGAGCCCGCTCAGGCGGCAGACCATATAAACGCCCGCCGTGACCATGGTCGCGGCGTGGATCAGGGCCGAGACGGGCGTCGGGCCCTCCATGGCGTCGGGCAGCCAAACGTAGAGGGGGATCTGGGCCGATTTTCCCGTGGCCCCGACGAAGAGGAGGATGGCGACGAGGGTCACCAGCCCCGGTCCGAGGACGCCGGCGGCGGGGGCGGCGTTGATCGCGGCGAAGCTCGAGCTCCCGACGTTCACCAGGAGGAAGAGGACGCCGACGATGAAGGCCGCGTCGCCGATCCGGTTGACGATGAAGGCTTTCATCCCGGCCTTGGACGCGGCCGGCCGCTCGAACCAAAAGCCGATGAGGAGATAAGAACAGAGGCCGACGCCCTCCCAGCCGACGAACATCAGGACGATGTCCGAGGCCAGGACGAGGACGAGCATGAAGAAGGTGAACAGGTTCAGATAGGCGAAATACCTCGAGTAGGCCCTGTCTGCGGCCATATAGCCGACGGAATAAACATGGATGAGGAGGCCGACCCCGGTGACGACGAGGGCCATGACGGCCGCAAGCTCGTCGAAAGCGAAGGAGATCGCCGCCGAGAACGAGCCGCTCGCGATCCACGGAAGGAGGGTCTTGGCCAGGCCGGAAGAACCGTGTCCGGCCCGGACGAGATGGACGAAACCCGCGAGGGACAGGGCGAACGAAAGGAAGACCGTCAAGCAAGCCTGCCACGAGATCCAGCGGCGGGAAAGCCGCGGTCCGAGGAGGAGCAGGAGGAGGGCGCTCGCCCCGGGGAGCAGGGGAATGAGCCAGAAGTATCGAACCATTCTATCCCCTGAGGTCCTTGAGCTCGTCGGTCCTGATGGTGCGGCGCTGCCGGAAGATGAGGACGATGATGGCCAGGCCGATGACAGCCTCGGCCGCGGCGACGGTGATGACGAAAAGGACGATGACCTGCCCGGCCGCCTGGCCTGAGGCCTTGGCCATGGCCAGGAACGCGAGGTTGGACGCGTTGAGCATGACCTCGACGGCCATGAACTGGGTCAGGAGGTCCTTCTTGACGAAAAAGGCCAGGACGCCGAGGGAGAAAAGGACAGCGGACAAAAGAAGGAACGCGGCGGGCGGGATCATCCGCCCTCCTTTTTGCCGGCCAACGCCAGGGCGCCGACCAGAGCCGCCAGGATGAGAAGCGAGGTGATCTCGAAGGCGTAGAGGTAATCCGTGAAGAGGAGCCGGCCGAGTCCGGCCAGGCCGTCGGGCTCGCCCGGCGACACGCTTCCCGGAGCGATGGCTCGCACCGCGGCGATAGCCAGCTCGGCGAATAGAACGAGCCCCAGGATGGCCGCCAGGAAGGTGCGAAGCGTCCGTCTTTCCCGGGGCGCCGGCTCCCGGAGGTTGAACATCATGATGGCGAAGAGGAAGAGGACCATGATGGCCCCGGCGTAAACGAGCACCTGGGCGGCCGCCGCGAACGGCGCGTCGAGAAGGCCGAAAAGCCCGCCCAGGCAGGAGAAGGCGAGGACGAGGAACAGGGCGTTGTGGGCCTGGTTCCGGGACAGGATCATGGCCAGGACCGAGCCGATGCACAAGGCGACAGGATAGCGAAGATAGCCCAAGCCATGGAATTTCCCCCTATATTTAGTTTTCCCCGCGGCCAAAGTCAAGCCGAAATCGGAGTCCCGCAAAAACCGGCCCTGGCGCGTTGACATTCGGGGGGGATTTGATATAATGACGCTCGTACCGCGGGGTAGAGCAGCCTGGTAGCTCGTCGGGCTCATAACCCGGAGGTCGTTGGTTCAAATCCAACCCCCGCTACCAACCGACTTCCATCATCCCCCTGATAAACGAGGCCCTCGGCCTCTGTCCGCCGGGCCTCAATCGGTGCCGACGCCGTCCCAGCAGAAGGTGCAGAGCTTGGCCTTAGGCAGTCCGATGGCCGCGACGAGGTCCTCGAGCCGCTGGTAGCGCAGGGTGGTCAAGCTGAGGGTCCTGGCGATCCAGTCGACCATAGCCTCGTATCTCTCTGAGCCGGACCGGGCATACTCGCCGATGTTTTTCGGCTCCGGACCTTCGAGCGCGGCG
The DNA here is from genome assembly GCA_001775715.1 of Candidatus Aminicenantes bacterium RBG_16_66_30. GTDB lineage: Bacteria > Acidobacteriota > Aminicenantia > Aminicenantales > Saccharicenantaceae > RBG-16-66-30. The sequence continues at coordinate 11,895 of MEYC01000061.1, forward strand.
ATGGCCTTTCGGGCCGCCAGGTCGAGCTCGGACCGCGAGCGCGAGAAATTGAGATACTTGCAGCCGTAGGTGAGGGGCGGGCAGGCCGGCCGCATGTGGACCTCGACGGCGCCGGAATCGTGCAGCCGCTGGATGGTGTCCTTGAGCTGGGTGCCCCGGACGATGGAATCCTCGCAGAAGAGCAACTTCTTCCCCTGGATGATCTCCCGGATGGGAATGAGCTTCATCCGGGCCACCTGATCACGGACGTCCTGGTTCTGGGGCATGAAGCTCCTGGCCCAGGTCGGGGTGTATTTGACGAAGGGGCGGCGGAAGGGGATGCCCGCCTCGGCGGCATAGCCCAAGCCGTGTCCGATCCCCGAGTCGGGGATCCCGGCGACGAGATCGACCTCGACCTTGTCGCTCCGGGCCAAGAAGGCCCCGCAGCGGTTGCGGACCGTCTCGACATTGATCCCCTCGTAGTTCGACGCGGGGTAGCCGTAGTAGACCCAGAGGAAAGAGCAGATCTGGAGCTTGTCCAGCGGCGGCGCCAGGGTCTCGGCGCCCTCCGGGCCCAGCCGGACGATCTCGCCCGGGCCGAGGTACCGGTCGATCTCGTAGCCGAGGTTCGGGAAGGCGCAGGTCTCGAGCGAAGCCGCGCAGGTCCCGTCCTTCCTCCCTATCACGACCGGCGTCCGGCCGTACCTGTCCCGCGCGGCCAGAACGCCTTCGTCGGTCAAGATGAGGATCGAGCACGATCCTTTGATCATTTCGCCGGCGTACCGGATGCCCTCCTCGAAGCTGTCCTTCTCGTTGATGAGGGCGGCGACGAGCTCGGTCGGGTTGACCTCGCCGCCCCGCATCTCGGAGAAGTGCAGGGACTTGCCCTTGAAGGCCCGGGCGACGAGCTCGTCGATGTTCTTGACGACGCCGACCGTGGCGATCGAGAAATTGCCGAGGTGTGACCGGATAAGGAGGGGCTGGTCCTCGTAGTCGCTGATGACGCCGATCCCCCGCGTCCCGCGGAGCTTGCCGACGTCCTCCCCGAACTTCGACCGGAACTGGGCGTTCTCGATGTTGTGGATATAGCGGACAATGCCGGTCCCGTTGCCGACGGCCAGGCCGCCGCGCTTGGTCCCGAGGTGGGAGTGGTAGTCGGTGCCGAAAAACAGGTCCTCGACGATGTCGGTCTTGCCGACCAGTCCGAAAAATCCGCCCATGCCCGCCTCCTTTCCGAAGTTCGGCTCATCATAACACCGCCCATCGACCGTTTCAATGCGAAAAAGCGGCCGGGACGGGAGCTCGGTTGAACGCGGCCGTTCAATCTGTTATAAAGTCCCTGAACGACACCCCGAGGAGGACGACATGTTCAAAGCCGCGACGTATGTCGAGAGACGCAAGCTCCTGAGGAAGTCGGTCGGGTCGGGCCTGATGATCTTCCTGGCCAACGAGGAGAGCCCGATGAACTACCCGGCCAACACGTATCATTACCGGCAGGACAGCTCGTTCCTGTATTTCTTCGGCCTGTCTTCCCCGGGGCTGGCCGCGATCGCCGACGCGGACGATGGGACCGATACGCTCTACGGCGACGATATCGGGATCGAGGACATCATCTGGATGGGGAACCTGCCCAAGCTCAAGGACCGGGCCCTCGAAGTCGGCGTCCGGAAGGTCGCGCCCCGGGCCGCCTTCGACGAGACCGTGCGCCAAGCGCTGGCCGCCGGCCGGACCGTCCATTTCCTCCCGCCGTACCGTCCCGATAACAAGATCGCGCTCGCCGGGCTCCTGGGCCTCCCCGTCGGGGAGCTGAAGGCCAAGGCGTCCGGCGCGTTCATCAAGGCCTCGGTCGACCAGCGCATCCTCAAAACCAAGGAGGAGGTCCGCGAGATCGAGTCCGCCGTCGCGGTCAGCCATGAAATGTACCATTCGGCGATGAAGCTGGCCAAGCCCGGCCGCTACGAATACCAGATCTCCGGGGCCATGGAAGGGATCGCCCTCGCCTACGGCATGCACCTGGCCTTCCCGCCGATCGTCACCATCAACGGCCAGACCCTGCACATGCACGCGCACGACAACCTGCTGGCCAGGGGACGCCTGCTGGTCCTGGACTGCGGCGCGGAAGCCCCCAGCGGTTACGCGTCCGATATCACCCGCTCCGTGCCCGTGGGCGGACGCTTCAACGCCCGCCAGAAGTCCGTCTACGAGATCGTCCTGGCCGGCCAGGAATCGGCCATCAAGGCCATCAAGCCTGGCGTCAATTTCAAGGACATCCATCTCCAGACGGCCCGGGTCATGGCCGCGGGTTTGAAGGACCTCGGCTTGATGAAGGGCGATCCGGCCGAAGCGGTGGCCGCCGGCGCCCACGCCTTGTTCTTCCCCCACGGCCTCGGCCACAATCTTGGCCTCGACGTCCACGACATGGAGGATTACGGCGAGAACAACGTGGGCTATGGCGAGAAGGTCGAGCGGAGCGCCCAGTTCGGGCTGGCCTATCTCCGCATGGCCCGCGAGCTCAAGCCCGGCCACGTCCTGACGGTCGAGCCCGGCCTCTACTTCATTCCGGCTCTCGTGGCCCTGTGGAAGAAGGAGAAGAAGCACAAAGACTTCATCGCCTACGACGCGGTCGAGCAGTTCCTCGACTTCGGCGGGGCCCGGATCGAGGACGACGTCCTGGTCACCGAGAAGGGCCGCCGGGTCCTCGGACCGCCCATCCCGAAGACGGTCGCCGACATCGAAAAGGCCTGTCGCTCTTGAGGATCGCTCTCGTTCAACAGCACGCGACCGACGACCCTGCGGAGAACCGGGAACGGGGGAAACGGGCATTCCTGGAAGCGGCCGCGGCGGGCGCCCGGCTCGTCGCCTTCGCCGAGCTGGGCTTCACCCGGTTCTATCCCCAGGTGCCGGCCGCGGCCGGCTCGGCGGCCCTAGCCGAAACGATCCCGGGCCCGACGACGGACATGTTCTCAGCCCTGGCCCGCGAAACGGGCGTCGTCGCCGTCCTGAACCTCTTCGAACGTGAGGGGGACCGGACCTACGACGCCTCGCCTGTCATCGATGCCGACGGCCGCCTCCTGGGCGTCGTCCGGATGGTCCACATCATGGAGGGGCCGGGATTCCATGAGCGCGGCTATTATGCTCCGGGGGACCGCGGCGAGTTCGTCTTTCCCACGGCCGCCGGGCGGATCGGCGTCGCCATCTGCTACGACCGGCATTTCCCCGAATACATGAGGGGCCTCCGGCTCGCCGGGGCTGAGCTTGTCGTCGTGCCCCAGGCCGGGGCGGTCGGGGAGTGGACCGAGGGCATCTTCGAGGCCGAGCTCCGGGTCGCCGCGTTCCAGAACGGGTATCACGCCGCCCTGGTCAACCGCGTCGGCCCCGAGGGCGGGCTCGAGTTCGCCGGTGAATCCTTCGCCGTCGATCCCGACGGACGGGTCATCGCCCGAGCCCCGCGCGGCCGCGATCATATCCTCTTCGCCGATTGCGACCTGGCCAGGAACCCGGCGTCCCACGCCGCCCGGCACTTTCTCGAGGACCGGCGGCCGTCGGTCTATGGACGGATGGGGATTGCCGACGACGGCCGGAAGGCCCGCTGATGCCGCGCTGGTACGTCCTCAACACCAAGCCCAAGAAAGAGAGCCAGGTCGAGAGGCTCTTCATCGAAGGCGGCTTCACGATTTACTGCCCGAAGTACCTCCATGAAAAGCGCGTCGGGCCCTTCTTCCCGGGCTACGCCTTCCTGCGGTTCGAGTTCCCCGAACAGTACCAGATGGTCAAATACACTCGCGGCGTCAAGCGGGTCGTCGGCAATGACGACGGACCGACACCCATCCCGGACGAGATCGTCGAGGGCATCCGGGCCCGCGAGCGCGGCGGGCTCATCGTCTTCGAGAAATACGGCGAGGAGCCCGTGGCCGGGGACGAGATCGAGGTCGTCGAGGGCCCCCTCAAAGGCCTCAAGGGCGTCTTCCGCAAGGAGGTCGGCGCGACCGAACGGGTGATGATCCTCCTGAACTACGTCTCCTACCAGGGCATGCTCCTCATCGAGAAAGACAAGCTCAAGAAGATCTAGCCCGTCCACTCTCTCCGGCTTTGCTCGGGAATTGCCTCTGGCTCCCCGGCCCCCCGGAAACCAGTCGTCCGGTTTCCCCCGCTGCGCGGGTCCCCCTTCCACGGACGGGGATCTTCGAGGCGAATTCCCTCGCAGCCTCGAGAGGGAGTCGGTTTGAGCGATGATTTTATTTGAGTGCCTTCAGGGCGTCGAGGAACGGCGGGCCGAGGCTGCTCGACGAGAAATAGACGATCCCGTCGGCCTTGAGGGCTTTGCTGATCCTCATCTGTTCGATCATGCCCTCGGGGGTGTTCTGATTATGGGACGTCCCGATGCCGATCCCGGGGCAGACGAGGGCGCGCCCCTTGCCGATGGCCACGGCCTCTCCGACGAGCTTCTCGAAGTGGCGGGCGTCGTTCGTGTAGAGCATGGGATTGAGCATGTCGACGAGGCCCTCGCGGCCCCAGGCCGCCCAGTCCTGTCCGATCATGACCCGGGCGTTGACGGCGTCGGGAAAAACGGCTGCGCTGATCTTGATCTTCCGGCCCGTCGCCTTGAGCGCGGCCCTTAGTTCGCGGACGAACACGGTCACCCGGTCCGTGTTCCAGCGCAGCCAGGCGTTCCAGGCCATGTTGCCCGTGTCCCGGGCCTTGACCGCGGCCATGTCGATACCGGTGTCCGTCTTGAAGAGACGGAGGGTCTCGGGATCGAAGCTGAAGAATGGCTCGGTCGGCTCGCAGGGGAAACGGATGTAGTCGAGATGGATCCAGTCGACGTCGTATTTCCGGGCGACCTCGAGCATGAGGCTCAACTCGTAGGCCCGGGCCGCGGGATGGGCCGGGTTCGCCGCCGCGACCATTTCGCGCTTCGGGCTGGCGATGAGCCATTCAGGGTGCTGGCGGACCTGGCCGAGGAGGGCCGATTCGGGGAAGACGCAGAACCAAGGATGGACCTCCATCTTCCGCTGCTTGGCCTCGGCCAGGAAGACCTCGAGGAAATCCCAATTCCAGTTCCCGTCCGGGACGCCGATCTCGCTGGCGTAGTAAACGTGGCCCGAGGTGTTCTTGACGAGCATGATCAGCGTGTCGATGCCGGCCCGGGCGTATTCGTCGAGGGTCGTCCGCATCTTCTCCAGGGCCTTCGTCTTGTCGGGACCGAAGAAGCCCGGATGCATCCAGACGCCGCGCACCGGCACGCCCAACGCGGTGTCGCCGGCCCCCGCCGCGCAGGCGGGAACGGCGAGCGCGGCGAACGCGAAGACCGTCAGAAAAAGAGCGCAGAAGGCTTTGGCTCTCATAGGGCTCCTCCTTGTTCGGCGTTCATCGGCGCGGACGGCCGAACCCGCCGCCGCCGGGCGTTTCGATCCTGAGGACGTCGCCCGGGTGGATCTTGATATTGACCTTCGAGCCGAGCGTTCTCGCGCGCCCGGCCGAGACGAGGGTGTTCTTTCCCATCGCGCCGGGCCCGCCGCCCCGGACGCCGTAGGGCGGGAACCGGCGCCTGTCCGACATGACGGTCAGGGCCGCGGGAACGAGGAATTCGTATTCGCGGACGATCCCCTCGCCGCCGCGGTGAAGCCCGCGTCCGCCGGAGCCCTTCCGGAGACCGTATCGGCGGATCTTCAGGGGCAGATAGTTCTCGAGGGCCTCGACGGGCGTATTGAGGGAGTTGGTCATGTGCGTGTGCACGCCGCTGAGCCCGGCCGCAGTGGCTCCGGCGCCCATGCCGCCGCCGATCGTTTCGTAGTACGCGAAGTGACGGTCCCGGGCCGGATCGTAGCCGCCGAAAGCGACGTTGTTCATCGTTCCCTGGCTCGCCGCCGGGATCCGGCCGGGCAGGGCCTTGGCCAGGGCTCCGAGAAGCACGTCGACGATGCGCTGGGAGGTCTCGACGTTGCCTCCGGCGCACGCAGCCGGGAACTCCGCGTTGACGATGGACCGGCGCGGGGCGACGATCTCGAGGGGCCGCATCAGGCCCGTGTTGAAGGGGATGTCCTCCTCGACGAGCGAACGGAAGACGTAGAGCACGGCCGACGACGTGATGGCATAGTTGGCGTTGACGCCGCCCTCGGTCTGGGGCGAGGAGGGGCTGAAATCGACGACGGCCCGGTCGCCGCGGACGGTCACGCGGACGCCGATCTTGATGGGCCGGTCCGAGATGCCGTCGTCGTCGAGGAAGTCCTCGAAGGCGTACGTGCCATCGGGGATGGCCTTGATGGTCGCCCGGAGAAAGCCCTCCGTATAGTCCTGGATGATCGCGGAATAGAGCCGGACCTTGGCGGCGCCGAACCTGGCCACGGCCTCCTCGAGCCGGACCCGGCCGATCTCGTTGGCCGCGATCTGGGCCAGGAGGTCGCCCCGCCGCTCGTCGGGGGTGCGGACGTTGGAGAGGAGGAGATCGAACACGGCCCGGTTCATCCGGCCGCGGGAATAGAGCTTGATCGGCGGGATGATCAGGCCCTCCTGAAAGAGCTCCGTGGCCAGGGGCATGGAACCCGGCGTCATGCCGCCGACGTCCGAATGGTGGGCCCGGTTGGCCACGAAAAAGCTGAGCTTGCGGCCCAGGAAGACCGGGGAGATGCAGGTGATGTCGGGCAGGTGCGTGCCGCCCCGGTAGGGATCGTTGAGGATGACGAGATCGCCCTTCTCGAAGGTCACCGCCCCGAGCGCGGCCTGGACGGACAGGGGCATCGCGCCCAGGTGGACGGGGATGTGGGAGCCCTGGGCCAGCGTCTCGCCTTTCTCGTTGAAAAGAGAGCAGGAGAAATCTTTCCGTTCCTTGATGTTGGGGGAGAGGGCGGTCCGGCCGAGGACGGCGCCCATCTCCTCGGAGACGGCGATGAACACGTTCTTGAAGAGCTCGAGCTCGATCGGGTCGGGCCGCTTCATCGGGCGTCCCCCCTGCGCACGACGAGGTTGGCGTAAGCGTCGACCCGGGCCGCGTAGCCGGGCGGTAGGAACGTGGTCGACTCGGGATCGATGATGAGGGCCGGCCCGCGAACGCCGTTCCCCGGGCGAAGCCGGGTCCTGTCGACGACCGTGCCTTCGTGAGCCCGGCGCCCGGAGAAGATGGACTGTTTCCTGAGGATAGCCCGAGGGTCGAGGACGGAGGATCCCCGCTCCTTGACCAGGGGGATCTTGGGGGTCATGGCTACGGCTTTGACGCGGAGGTTGACGATCTCGACCGGCCGCCTATCGTGGCGGTAGGAGTAGAGCTTCTCGTGGCGGGCATGGAAGGCCTCGAGGAAGGCGCGGCCGGCGGAGCGGGCCTTGCGGAAGGGCACGTCGATCTCGTAGGACTGGCCGAGATAGCGGCAGTCGAGGGAGCGTTCGAGCACGACGTCCTTCGCGGCGAATCCGTCGGCGGACATGTCGCGGAGGCTCACGGCCTCGAGCTTGCGGAACTCCTTTTCAAGCCCGTCGACACTGACCTCGGAGTCCGGCTTCATGAGGGACCTCGTGTAGTCCTTGACGGGATCGGCCATGAGCAGCCCGAAGGCCGACAGGACGCCGGCGTTGCGCGGCACGACGACCGTCGGCATGCCCAGGTGTTCGGCCATCTCGACGGCGTGCATGCCGCCGGCGCCGCCGAACGGAAAGAGGGCGAAGGCCCGGGGATCATGGCCTCGCTCGACCGAGATCACCCGGATGGCCTTTTCCATGTTGGCGTTGGCGACGGCGACGATCCCGAGGGCCGTCTCCCGCTCGGATTTGCCGATGCGGCGGGCCAGGGCGCCGACGGCGGCCCGGCTCCTCTCCGGATAGATACGCATCTTGCCGCCCAGGAAGAACTCCGGGTCCAGCCGGCCGAGGCATAGGTTGGCGTCGGTCACGGTCGGCAGGTCGCCCTGGCCATAGCAGGCCGGGCCGGGATCGGCCCCGGCGCTTTTGGGGCCGACGCGGAGCGAGCCGCCCCGGTCGACGAAGGCGATCGAGCCGCCGCCGGCGCCTACGGAATGGATATCGATGATGGGCAGGCGGATGGGGAAGTCCCCGACCCGGCTTTCGTGGGTCCGCCGGATCCCGCCCTCAATGAGCGAGACGTCCGTCGAGGTCCCGCCCATGTCGAAGCTGACGATATTGGGATAGCCGGCGGCCCGGGCCAGGGCGCGCGCCCCGACAACCCCCCCGGCCGGTCCGGAGAGCGCGGTCTTGATGGGTTCGAGGCGGGCCCGGGCAGGGGAGATGTAGCCTTCGTTCGACTGCATGATCCGGAGCTCGGCCCGGCCCAGGCGGCGGTCGAGCTCACCGAGATAGCGGTCCATGACCGGCATGAGATAGGCGTTCGTGGCCGTCGTGGACATGCGCTCGAACTCGCGGTACTCGGGGAGCAGGCGGCTGGAGATCGACGCGAGCAGGCCCGCCCGCTGGAGCTCGCGGGCGACGATCTCCTCGTGCCTAGGATTGGCGTAAGCGTGGAGCAGACAGACCACCACGGCCTCCGCGCCGGACCTCCGGATCTTCGCGATCGTCCGGCGGACCTCCGCGCGGCTGACAGGCCGTTCGACGCGGCCCGAAGAGAGCGTCCTCTCCCTGAGGCCGAACCGCCTTCCGGCGGGGATGAGCTCGAACCGGGACTCGGGCTGGAGAGAATAGAGCTCGCGGCGCGTCTGCCTCCCGATGGCCAGGACATCCTCGAAGCCGGCCGTGGTGATGAGAGCGATCCGGCCGCCCTTTCGCTGAAGAAGGGCGTTGGTGGCCACGGTCGTGCCATGGACGATGAAGACCGAAGGGCCTTCCTTCAGGACGTCGCTGATCCCCTCGAAGATCGCCTGCGAGGGGTCCCGGGGGGTCGACAGGACCTTCCTGTTGGAGAGGCGCCCGTCCTTCCAGATGACGAAATCGGTGAACGTCCCGCCGGTATCCACCCCGACACGGACGCTTGCGGGTCGATTCCGGCCTTTCATGGGCGAAGGCCTATTTAATCGTCAAGGCCGGGAACATGTCAATAGACATCGGCCGTGCGGCTGATCCGTTAACGGAGCCGAAGGGGCCGTCATCCGGAGGCCCCACGCTCAATGGCAGGTGCTGCAGGACTTGGTCGAGCAGCTCGTACAGCTCGAGGAGGAGGCCTTGATCCGGCTCGAGCCGCCCCCGATACCGAAGCACGAGATCATCTTTTGGACCTCGGCCGATCCGCATTCGTCGCAGACGACGTCCTTATCCTTGCCGGGGGAAACGAGGCGCTCGAACCTCTTCCCGCACTTCCTGCATGTGTATTCGTATAAGGGCATATCGTCCCTATTTTACCGGAACAGCCCGTCCCGGTCCACAGGGCGTGCCGAGAGAAGTGTTATGAGCACGGAGGCTATCCCCGAATCCCCTCCGGGGCCGGGCAAGATGAAGGGGGGCAGTCCCTACTTGACGAGCGCGATGGCCTCGATCTCCACCTTGACGTCCCGCGGCAGCCGGGCCACCTGGACCGCGGCCCGGGCCGGGCTGGGGGCTTTGAAGAACTCGGCGTAGACCGCGTTCATCTTGGCGAAATCGTTCATGTCCTGGAGGAAGACCGTGCACTTGACGACGTCGTCGAAGGACGTTCCGGCGGCCTCGAGGACGGCCCCGAGGTTCTTGAGGACCTGGCGGGTCTGGTCCTCGATCGAGCCGGTGTTGAGCTCGCCGGTGGCCGGGTCGATGGGGATCTGGCCGGAGCAGAAGACGAAGCCGTTGGCGATGATGCCTTGAGAATAGGGGCCGATGGCCTTCGGCGCCTTGTCGGTATGGACCTGTTTTTTCATGGACTTGCTCCTTGCGTTGCCGGCGAACGCCCGGGACACGAGGGAGCCCAGGGCGGCGACGACGAAAAACGTCCGTCTGTTCAATCTCTGCGCTCTCGCCCCCGGATCAGCTGGACAGCCCGTCCAGGGCCGTGGTCAGGAACGTCCAGAACTTCTCGACGGACCCGATGTGGACGTGCTCCTCGGGCGAATGGGGGTTCTTCATGGTCGGGCCGAACGAGATCATGTCCATGCCCGGGAACTTCTCGCCGATGATGCCGCACTCGAGCCCGGCGTGCACGGCGACGACCTCGGCGTCCTTCCCGAAGGTCTTGGCGTAGATCCCCTTGAGCTTCTTGAGGAGAGGGGAGTCGAGGTTGGGCATCCATCCGGGATAGCCGTCCTTGAGCTCGGCGCGCGCCCCGGCCAGCGCGCAGACGGCCTTGATGATCTCGCGGGCGGCTTCGAGGGCCGAAGCGACCGAGCTGCGCGTGCTGCAGAGGACGCTGAACTCCTTCTTCCCGGTCTTGACGATGGCCAGGTTGGTCGAAGTTTCCGTTAGCCCGGCGATCTCAGGATGCATGGCGATGACGCCGTGAGGGAGGGCGATGAGAAAATCGACGAGGGTCCGCTGGCACTCCTGGGTTATGGCGAAATCCTTCCCCGGGGCCGGCTCGAGGGCATAGGCGGCCCCGGGCTCGACGGCCTTGAACTCGACCTGGATCTTGTCGAAAGCCTTCTTGAAGGCCGTGGTCATGGTCCGCACTTGGACGGGCGGGCAGGCCAGCAGGGCGACGGCCTCACGGGGGATGGCGTTGTGCTTGCTGCCGCCCTCGATGCCGATGACCTCGAACTTGGCCGCCCCGAGGGCCTGGCCGAGCATGCGGGCCAGGAGCTTGATGGCGTTCCCCCGGCCCTGGTTGATGTCGAGCCCGGAGTGCCCGCCGCGGAAACCGTGGACGTGGAGCTTATAGAGGTTTTTCGAGGCCGTCTTTTTCCGCTCCAGGGGAAGGGCGAGCGTCGAATCCGCGCCGCCGGCGCAGCCGATGGTGAACGTCCCCTCGTCCTCGCTGTCGAGGTTGAGGAGCATCTTGCCGGCGAGGAAGCCCTTCTGGATCTTGTTGGCCCCGGTGAGCCCCGTCTCCTCGTCGACGGTGAAGAGGAATTCCAGGGGGCCGTGGACGAGCGACTTATCCTCCATGACGGCCAGGGCGGCGGCCAGGCCGATGCCGTTGTCCGCGCCGAGTGTCGTCCCTTGGGCGTAGAGCCAATCGCCCTTGATCTCCGTCTGGATGGGGTCCTTGGAGAAATCATGGACCTTGTCCGAGTTCTTCTCGCAGACCATGTCGAGATGGCCCTGGAGGATGGCGCCGACGGCGCCTGCGCGCCCGGCCGCGGCCGGCTTGCTGACGACGACGTTGCCGACCTTGTCGCGCTTCCCGGGCAAGCCGAGGGACGCGGCCACGCCGAGGACATAGTCGCCCAAGGCCTTTTCATGGCCCGAGCAGTGGGGGATGGTCAGGATCTTGGCGAAATGCTTCCAGAGAAGCCGGGGGTTGAGTTCTGTGAGAGAGGCTGCCATGCGATTCTCCTTGAATGGGTTGGGATGCCGAGAGGGGCATGATGCCACAAAAAAGCGATGGATTCAAGCCGACGCGGAGGGTATAATCCGAGAAGATGAGATCCGTCGTCCGTGTGCTCGCCGCCGTCCTGTTCGTCTCCTCGGCCGTGGCCTCTCCAGCCCAGGAAAGGCTCCGGATCCTCGCGACGGTTCTCCCTCTTCAGGAGTTCGCCGCGGCGATCGCGGGAGACAGGGCCGACGTCGGCCTCCTCCTGCCGGCCGGAGCCGGCGTCCACAATTGGCAGCCGAGGCCGGGGGACATCGCCCGGCTGGCCGAGTGCGATCTCCTCCTGTTCATCGGCTCGGGCCTGGAGCCGTGGCTCCCGGGCCTCATCAAGGCCATGCCGGGGCGCCGCCTCAACACGCTCGAGGCCGCGTCGAGCCTGTCGCTCCACGAGCACGGCGAGGAGCCCGGCGGCGAGGAAGAGCACGATCACGGCGCCCTCGATCCCCATGTTTGGCTCGATTTCGAGCTCGACCTGCGGATCGTCGACCGGATCGCCCAGGAGCTCAGCCGCCTGGATCCGGCCGGGACATCCGCGTTTTCCGCCAACGCCGGGAAGCTCTCGGCCCGGCTCACGGCCCTCGACGCACGCTTCCGGGACGGCCTGGCCGGCTGCCGCGGCAAGGACCTTGTTCTCGCCGGGCACGATGCCTTCGGCTATCTCGCCCGGAGATACGGGCTCGTCCAGCGCGCCCTTTACGGGCTCAGTCCGGACTCCCAGCCCCGGCCGAAGGATATCATGACGGCCGTCGATTTCTGCAGGGAGAAGGGGATCCGGACGATCTTCTTCGAGAATTCCGTGCCCTCCGACCTTTCGAGGACGCTGGCCCGGGAGATCGGGGGCCGCGTCCTCGTGCTCCACGCCGGCCACAACCTGACCCGCGGCCAGCAGGACCGGGGCGTCGGCTTCTTCGAGCTCATGGAAGAGAACCTGGCCAGCCTCCGGGACGGCCTGGGGTGCCGCTGAGCCCATGGACATCGTCGTTCTCCGCGGCGTCTCTTTCGCGTATGACGGGACGCCCGTCCTCGTCGGCATCGATCTCACGATCAAGGAGGGCGATTTCCTGGCCGTCATCGGGCCCAACGGCTCGGGCAAGACGACCCTGGTCAAGGTCATCCTCGGACTCCTCCAGCCGGCCGAGGGAAAGGTCGAGCTCTTCGGAAAGCCCCCCGGGAGCCTTTCCGATCGGGGGAGGATCGGATACGTCCCTCAGAAGGCGACGCACATCGATCCCTATTTCCCGGCCTCGGTCGAGGAAGTCGTCGGCATGGCCCTCCTCTCGGAGAGCCGGCCCCGGGCCGCGGCGGGGCGGGAACGGCGCGGCCGGGTCCTCCGGGCCCTCGAGGTCGTCGGCATGGGCGAATTCGGGCGATGGCCCGTCGGCCGCCTCTCGGGAGGGCAGCAGCAGCGCGTCTTCATCGCCCGGGCCCTGGTCACGTCGCCGAAGATCCTCTTTCTCGACGAGCCGACGACCGGCGTCGACGCCGAGACCCAGACGTCGTTCTACGACATGCTCGACCGCCTCAACCGGCAGGAGGGTCTGACCATCGTCCTCATCACCCACGATATCGGCATCGTCAACAAACACGTCACGAGCGTCGCCTGCCTCAACCAGCGGCTCGCTTACCACGGCACCCACGCGGAGTTCTGCCGCTCGGACGTCTTTCGGGACATGGTCAGCCGCGGCGATCATCTCATCGCCCACGAGCATTGACAAGCCGATGCACGCCCTTTTCGCCTACGGATTCCTCCAGCGGGCCTTCCTGGCCGGCGTCCTGATCGCCGTCGCCTGCGCCGTCCTGGGCCTGTTCCTCATCCTGCGCAAGGACGCGATGATCGGCCACGGCCTGGCCCACATCGCCTTCGCCGGCGTGGCCCTCGGCCTCTTCCTGAACGTCCTGCCCCTCGTCGCCGCCCTGGCCGTGGCCGTCGCCGCGGCCATCGCGGTCATGAGGCTCAAGGACCGGGCCGGCCTCCACGGGGACACGGCGATCGGCATCTTCAGCAGCCTGGGCCTGGCCGTCGGGGTCCTGCTCGCGTCGCTCGCCCGGAGCTTCAACGTCGAGCTCATGGCCTATCTCTTCGGGGACATCCTGGCCATCGAGCCGATCGAGGTCGTCCTGACGCTCGTCCTGGCCGCGGCCGTGCTCATCGTCGTCAGGTTGAACTACGCCAAGCTCCTCTACATGACCTTCGACCGGGAGTCGGCGCGCGCGGCCGGCGTGCGGGTCGGCCGGCTGGACACGCTCCTCATGGTCCTCACGGCCGTCACCATCGTCCTGGGCATGAAGATCGCCGGGATCCTGCTCGTGGCGGCGCTCATCGTCATCCCGGCGGCCGCCGGGCTTCAGGTCGCCGGGAGCTTCCGTTCGGCCGTGCGGGCTTCTATCGCCGTGGCCGTGGCATCGGTCGCGGGCGGGCTCGGCCTCTCTCTCGCCCTCAACATCCCGGCCTCGGCTGCGATCGTCGTCCTCTGTTTCCTGGCCTTCGCGGCCTTCTCCCTAGGGAAAAGAGGCCGGGCGATCCGCCCCGGCCCGGGATAGGGTCAGGCCTTCGGCCCGCCCAAGGCCCGGGTGACGATGTCCTTGACGGCCTTCGCTTCTTTGTCGAGGGACTTCTTGAGCTTGGCCGCCTCCCGCCTCACCCGGGCGGTGAACGCCGCGTCCTTGATCCCGGAGAGATTGATGAGGACGTTGTAGTAAGCCCCTTCGCCCGCCGCCTGTCCGGCCAGCCCGCCGACCCCGGCGTCGCTGACGGAGTTCCGGTTCCCCTTGGCCGCCGCGACCTTGGCCAAGGCGACCGCCTCGACGGACTTCTCGAGGACCTCGAGCGGAACGAGGGTGGCCTCCTTGTTCGCCTCTTCGACGGCCCGCTCCTTCTCCTCGGCCTGCTCGGGGGTCGTCTTGGGCAGCCGGAAGGCCTCCATAACCTTGTTGAATGCCGTCGTGTCCCGGTCCACGGCCCCCAGGAGAGCGTCCTTGAGCTCTTGGGCCCGAACGGCCGTCGCGATCATTTCCGGCCGCGCGGCTTCGTATTCCTTCTTTCCGGCCGTCAGGTTGGCCACCATGGCCGACAGGGCCGCGGAGAGGGCTCCGCAGAGGGCGGCGACGCTCCCGCCGCCCGGGGCCGGTGAATCCGTGGACAGCTCATCGACGAATCCGCGCAGGGTCATGGCGACGAGGGCGGCGCCTTCCTCGCGGAACTGGTATTCGATGATCTTCTTATCGGGATCGAACGGGACGACGTCGCTCAGTCCTAGGGACCGGACCGCGACGCGGATGAGCTCGCCTTCGGGGACGCCGGGGCTCTTCCCCTGCTTCGCGATATAGTATCGGCCGGCCATGAGCAGGGCTTCCTTGGGGATGAGGCCGACAAGCTCGCTGCCCGTCACCCGCAGGCCGAGCTTGCCGGCCAGGCGGCGGGCCTCGTCGAAGACGACATGCACGGGCGTGACCCTGAAATTCGTGAAATTGACCGAGATCTGGGCCAGGCCGTAGTCTTCGACGTACCAGCCGACCGACTTGACCTCCTTGAACCGTCCGGGCAGCTTGACCGCGCCGCCGCGCTTGTCCCTGACGATGTTGCCGTCCCTGTCGCGCTTGGCCCGGCCGCTCTCCCGCAGGCTCAGGGCGATCTCATGCGCGAGCTTGCGGTCGCGGGTATTGAGGTTGATGTTGTAGGCGATGAGGAACTCGCGGGCGCCGATGACCGTCGCCCCGGACCTGGGGTTGAAGACGGCCTCTCCGAAATCGGGGGCCCAGCGGCGGTCCTTGAGCTTCTCGGACAGGCCCTCGTACTCGCCGGCCCGGACGACGGCCAGATTGCGGCGCTCCGGCTTGCGGGCCGCGGCCTCGTAGAGGTAAACGGGAATGCCGAGCTCGGCCGCGACCCGGGCGCCGAGCTCGCCGGCCAGCCGCACGCAGTCCTCCATGGTCACGCCGGAGACGGGCACGAACGGGCAGACATCGGTGGCCCCGATGCGGCTATGGGCGCCCTTGTGGCCGCGCATGTCGATGACCTCGGCGGCCTTGGCGATGGCCCGGAACGCGGCCTCCTTGACGGCTTCGGGCGTTCCGATGAAGGTCACCACAGTCCGGTTCGTCGAGGCCCCCGGATCGACGTCGAGCAGCTTGACCCCCGGGACAGCCTCGATCTCGCGGGTGATGGCCCCGATCTTCTCCCGGTCCCGGCCTTCGCTGAAATTGGGGACGCATTCGACGAGCTTCATGGCGACTCTCCTTTGCGCAGCGTGCGCGCGAGCTTTCCGGTGGTGTCGTAGACCTCGACCGTTTCGAACTCGGCGGACAAGGGTCCGAGCCACTCGGGCCGGCCGACGATGACGATGAGGGGCCTGGCCGCGAGGTGCCGCCGCGCGGCCTCCCGGACCTGCTCGGCGTTGACCTGCTTGTAGCGCTCCCGGCCCTTGTCCCAGTGGGATTCGTCGAGGCCGAGGGCGACGTACCGGGCCATCCAATCCGAGAAGCCTTGAGGGGATTCGACGTGCATCGGCAGGTTGCCGATGAGGTATGACTTGGCCTCCTCGATCTCGGAAGGGGCGGCCGGCCCGGCGGCGAGCGCATTGATCTCGCGGACGATCTCCCGCGCGGCCGGAACGATGGCCTCGGGCCGGACGAGGGCCCTGGCCCAATAAACGCCGCAGGACCGGAAGAACTCCGTCTCGCTGAAGGCGTAATACGCGTAGCCTTTGGACTCGCGCAGGTTCATGAATAGGCGGCTCCGGGTCGTCCCGCCGAGGATCTGCTTGAGGACGAGGAAGGGGAAAAAGTCCGGATCCGAAGCGTCCATGATGACGTTGCCGGCGAAGACCGACGCGTTGGCGACGTCCGGGGCTTCGACGTAGCAGACCCGGTCCCGGACTTGGGGAGCGGGCGGGGGGACGGTGGGGAGGGCGAGGGGCGGGGCCGCCCACGCGCCGAAATGGCTGGCGACCTTCTTCGACGTGGTCTCGACGTCGATGTCCCCGGAGACCAGCACGGCGGCATTCGCCGGCCTGTAGAAGACGCCGTAGAAGGCGGCGACGTCCTTGGCCGTGATGAACTTGATGACATCCTCGGCGTAGGTGGCTGTCCGATAGGGGTGGCCCTCGAAAAGGACGCGAAGGAGATGTTTCCAGGCGAGGACCTCCGGGTCCTTCTTCTGTGCCTGGAGCTCCTGGAACACCTCCCTCCGCACGGCGCCGAGCTCGCGCTCCGAGAACGCCGATTCGAGGACGAGGACCCTCAGGACATAAATGGCCCGGTCCATCTGTTCGGGAAGCACGCGCAGGGACAGGACCGTGTAATCCATGAGGATGGTCGCGGCGAATTCCGTGCCCATGGCCTCGACCATGTTCTCGAGATACTCGGCCGATAATCTCCTCGTGCCCTTGCCGATCATTCGGGCCGTCACGGCGGCCAGACCGGGGAGCCCGGGCGGTGAGTCGGCTTCGCCGGCCCGAACGACGAACTGCAAAGTGATCTCGGGAGAACCGGTCCGGGCGGCGCAGGCCACGGTGAGCCCGTTGGAGAGGACTGTCCTCTCGACCGCCGGCAGCTTGAGCTCGACGGGCTGGGCGTCGGGCAGGGGAGGGGTTCTCCGGAATCTCTCCTGGCCCGGCGCGGGGACCGCGGTCAGCAGGCCCGCGAGGGCCGCGACGGCGAGAGGACCGGCGCCCCGGACCGCCGACGGACGCGTGCGGCACGGACCGCTCATCGGGGACCCAGCTCCAGGAGGACCATGTTCTGGGGCGTGAAATACTTGCTGACGAAGGCGAGGAGGGCCGGCGGCTCGACCCGGATGGCCCTCTCCAGATCCTCGCCCAGGGAGGCCAGGGCCGTCCCGGCGAAGGCGGCGTCGATGATGAACAGGGCCTTGCCGCGGAGCGTCGAGACCCGGTCGAAATAGCTCAGCCGATAACGCCGCCGGGCCCGCCCGATCTCGTCCTGGGACACGGTGTTGAAGCGGAGCTTGTCGATCTCCGCGAGGATGGCCCGCTCGGCCCGGTCGACGAGGAGCGCGTTCGTATTGAGGCTGAAGATCTTCAGGGCGGCGACCGAGGGCCTTTCGTCAAGGACGGCGCTGACGTCGTGGGAGGTTCTGTCGCGCCGTAGGAGCCGGTTCCTCAGACGCGCGGCGTCCCCTTCGAACAGCAGGCAGACGAGGATCCTGAGAACGTCGATCTCGCCGGGCTGGAGCGGGAAGAATCGGAAGCCCATATGGAAACCCGCGTTGGGCACGGAGATCGGAGCGAACCTGACGACGGCCTCGCTCGACCTCTTGAATTCGGGACGGGGAAGATCGGGGACCGCGGCCCCCGGCGGAATGGAATCGAAGTATCGGGCCACGAGCTCCTTCGTCCGGACGGGATCGATGTCGCCGACGATGGCGAGGACGGCGTTGTTGGGCACGTAGTGGGCCCGGTGGAAGGCCAAGACCTCGGCTTCCGAGAGGCCCATCAGCTCCTCGCCCGATCCGATCAACGGGTGGCCGTAGGGGAAATCGGGGAAGACGAGCCGGTCGAACTCGACGAAGCTCGTGAGATACGGATCGGAGGCCACCCGCTCGCGGTGCCCCTCGACGATCTCGCTCCGCGTCCTTTCGATGGCCGCGGCGGTGATGGACAGCGATTTCATCCTGTCGGATTCGAGCCACAGCGCCAGGGCGAGGTAGTTCGAGGGCAGGGTCTCGTAGAACAAGGCCTTGTCGACCGTCGTCGTCGCGTTGAGCTCGCCGCCGACCTTCTGGACAAAGCCGACGTGCTGGAAGGGTCCGACGTTCTCCGATCCTTGGAACATCAGGTTCTCGAGGAGATACGCCAGGCCCTCCTGGCCCGGCTTCTCGCGGATGGTCCCGGCTCCGTAGCCGACGGCGACCGTGACCAGGGGGAGGCGCGCGTCCACGGCGAGGTAAACCCGCAGGCCGTTCCTCAGCCGAAAATCTTCGACGGGGAATCCGAGCGCGTTCCGGACCGGGCCCTGTCCGTCCGCGGCCGGGGCGCTCCCGGCGGCGAGGATGACGAGAAGAAGGACGCCCGCCGCTCTTTTCATGATTGCCGTCCGGCTCCGGAGCCGAACGGACCCTTACAATAGCATAAAGCCCTCTTGTTGAAAACCCCAGTGGAATGTGCTATTTTGGGCCGGAAAAACGCCCCGATCTCCGTTGACAGGGAGAAGACAATGGACCATGACATCAAGGACCCGTCCCTCGCCGCCAAGGGCCGCCTGCGGATGGAATGGGCGGCCCGCTACATGCCCGTGCTCGCCCGGATCAAGAAGACCTTCGCCAATGAAAGGCCGCTCGCCGGCGTTCGCATCGCGGCCTGCCTCCATGTGACCTCGGAGACGGCCAACCTGATGGAGGCTCTCAAGCTCGGCGGGGCCGACGTCCGGCTCTGCGCGTCGAACCCCCTCAGCACCCAGGACGATATCCCGGCCGCCCTGGTCAAGTTTCACAAGATCCCCGTTTTCGCCATCAAAGGGGAGGACCACGACACCTATTACCGTCACATCCTCCAGGCCCTGGGCCATGGCCCGGCCATCACCATGGACGACGGGGCCGACCTCGTCTCCGTCACGCACTCCAAACGGAAGGACCTCATTCCCGGCATATTGGGCGGCACGGAGGAGACGACAACGGGCGTCATCCGCCTGAAGAGCATGGCCAAGGACGGTGTCCTCCGCTACCCCATCATCGCCGTCAACGACGCCCAGACGAAGCACCTCTTCGACAACCGCTACGGCACGGGTCAGAGCACCCTCGACGGCATCCTCCGGGCCACCAATGTCCTGCTCGCCGGCCTCAAGTTCGTCGTGGCCGGCTACGGCATGTGCGGCAAGGGCGTGGCCATGCGGGCCAGCGGCGCCGGGGCCCACGTCATCGTCACGGAGATCAATCCCATCCGAGCCATCGAAGCGGTCATGGACGGCTTCGAGGTCATGCCCATGGCGGCGGCCGCCGCTGTCGGGGACGTCTTCCTGACCGTGACAGGGAACAAGAGCGTCATCCGCAAGGAACACTTCCTCCGGATGAAGGACGGCGCCATCGTGGCCAACGCCGGGCATTTCAACGTCGAGATCGACATCCCCGCCCTCGAGGCCCTCTCGAACGGCAAACGGCGGGTCCGCGAGTTCGTCGACGAGTACGCCCTGCGGAACGGAAAGCGCGTCCACCTTCTCGGCGAAGGCCGCCTGATCAACCTGGCCGCGGCCGAGGGACATCCGGCCATGGTCATGGATATGAGCTTCGCCAACCAGGCCATGAGCGTCCGCTGGCTCCTCGGGCGGGCGAAGGGCCTCCAGAAGGCCGTTTTCCCGGTCCCCATGGAGATCGACAGGGAGATCGCCGCCCTCAAGCTGGCATCGATGGGAACGGCCGTCGATAAGCTCACTCCGGCGCAGAAGAAGTATCTCGCCGACTGGCGGGAAGGGACCTGAGCGAGGGCCCGTCCTAAACGGGGCCAAGCCCCCCTTTGTCCCGGATCAGCTTGAGGTAGTTGGCGATGGCGTCCTTGGACTCGGCGTCCGTCACCCGCGCCGAGATCTTGAGGAAGATCTCCTTGGCCCTGGCATAGTTCCCGGCCTTGAAATGGGCCACGGCCAGGCGATAGCTGAAAGGGACCTCCTCGGGTTCGATCTTGACCGCCGCCTCATAGGAGGCGATCGCTTCCGGGAGGTTGCCGAGCTTCTCCTGGATGACCCCCTGGAGGTCATGGGCCATGGCGAAACGGAGCTTGAACTGGGCCGACTTCTGGACGTTCTCGAGGGCCTCGTCGAGCCGGTTCTGCAGGAGGTACAGCCGGGCCAGATTATAGCTCGGGGATTCACGGTTCAGGTAGGTCGGGTCGCTGAGGGCCTTCTTGTACTCCGTCTCGGCCTTGTCAAGCTGCCCCATCTCCTGGTAGACCGTTCCCAAATTGTTATGGACTTCGGTGAACTGGGGGTTGATCTCCAGGCTCTTCTGATAGGCCTTGACGGCCTCCTCGAGGTGCCCTTTGGAAGCGTGGGCCAGCCCGATCATGTTCCAGGCCTGAAAAAAGCGCGCGTCCAGGGCCAGGGCCTTGACGAAGCACTTGATGGCCTCGTCGGCGTTGTTTTGGTTGAGGTGGAACAAGCCGAGGTTGTATTGATACTTGGGGTCCTTTTCCCGGGCCTTCTGCATCTTTTCCTGCGCCGAAGCGCAGAAGGCGAGACTGGCGCAGATCGTCAGGACGGCGACGGCTTTGGCTCGCATCGGGTTCCTCCTTCGCGGTATTCCGGGCGTCACTCCGCTTTGAGCGCCCGCGACATCAGATCGGCCACGACCTTCGCGACCGGCTTGCCCCGGTAGAGCACCTGGTAGATCTCCTCCGAGATGGGCATCTCCACGCCGAGGGCCCGGGCGATGCGGCGGGCCGCCATGGTCGTGTGGACGCCCTCCGCCACCATCTTCATGCCGGTCAGGATCTCCCGCAGGGTCCGGCCCTGGCCGAGCTGCTGGCCGACGCGGTGGTTCCGGCTGAGCTCGCCCGTGCAGGTCAGGACCAGATCTCCCATTCCGGCCAGCCCGGAAAAAGTCTCCTTCCGCGCCCCGAGAGCGACGCCGAGGTGGGTGATCTCGACGAGCCCGCGCGTGATGAGGGCGGCCCGCGAATTCAGGCCGAACTTGAGCGCGTCGACGATGCCGGCGGCGATGGCGATGACGTTCTTCAGGGCTCCCGCGACCTCGACCCCGATGACATCGCTCGACGTATAGGCCCGGACGGTCAGGCTGGAAATGAGGTGCTGGACCTCCCGGGCCGCGGACGGGTCCTTCGAGGCGACGACCAGGGCGGTCGGGTATCCGGCGGCGACCTCGCGGGCGAAGCTAGGTCCCGAGAGAACGGTCATGTGGGGGAGGACGTGGGGCCGGAAGACCTCCTCCATGACCTGGCTCATCCGCATCAGTGTCCGCTTGTCGAATCCCTTGGTCAGGCTGACGAGGATCTGTCCTTTTCGCAGAGCGGGAGCCATCCGGGCATATGTGGAGCGGCAAAACTGGGAGGGGACGGCGACGAAGACGACGTCGGCCGAGCCCGCGGTCTCCCGGAGGTCCTCCGAGAATCCGACGCCCTCGGGGAACGTGAAGCCGGGGAGGAACGTCGGGTTTTCCCGGGTCCTCAGAAGCTCCCGGTAGATATCGTGCTCACGGACCCACAGGCGCGTCGGCAGGCCGATCGATCCGAGGTAGCGGGCGAAGGCCGAGCCCCAGCTGCCTCCGCCGATGACCGCGGTCCTCATGGCGCCTTCTGCCCGAGCTTGCGTTCCTGGCCGCCGAAAAGGCGAACGATGTTCCCGGCATGCCGGAGGACGACCACGGCGGCGATGGCCAGGCTGACGGCGAAGACGCCCTTGGACCCGCCGGTCGCCAGGACGACGAACGGGAAAGCGACCGAGCCGAGGATCGAGCCCAGCGAAACGAAGCCGGTCAGCCCGAGGGCGATCAGAAAGACCCCCGCGCTCGCGAGGCAGGGCCAAAGGGCGATGGCCGCGTAGGCGCCGAGCGACGTGGCCACGCCCTTGCCGCCCCGGAAGCCGATCGAAAAAGGATAGCAGTGCCCGATGACCGCGGCCAGGCCGCAGAGCGCGGCGAACACCGGGTCATCGATCCATTTCAAGGCCAGGAACGCCGGCAGGAAGCCCTTGAGGATGTCGATGGCCGCCACGGGCAGAGCCGTCTTCCAGCCTTTGACCCGAAGGACGTTCGTCGCTCCCGTGCTCCCGCTGCCGAGCTTGCGGACGTCCTTGTTCCCGGACAGGCGCACGAGGAGATATCCGGTCGGGATCGAACCCGCGAGATATGACGCGATGACGAGCGCGATCCTCATCCGAGCGCGACCTCGTCGACGATATGGTACTCCGCTCCGTCCGGCCGGAGGCGGCTTTCGAAGAGGGCGATCTTGCGGGCGGTCATGCCGCCGAGGTCATCCTCGCGATGCTTCTCGAGCTCGGCCATGACCTTCTCCAGCCGGTCCCGTCCCTTGACCCGTCCCAGCGTCAGATGGGGATTGAAGGCGCGCTCCTCGCCGGGGAATCCTTCGCCATCGAGCTCGGCCTCGAGGTCGCCCTGGAGGGCGGCCAACTCCGATCCGGCGGAGACTCCGATCCACAGGACGCGGGGGCTCCGCTCGCTCGGAAAGGCCCCGGTGCCTTGGAGACGGAGGGCGAACGCCTTGTGCCTTCCGGCGACCTCCCCGAGGACGGCTTTCACCCGGGCGATCTTCTCGTCGTCGATCCAGCCCAGGAACTTCAAGGTCAGATGGGATCCGCCGGGCTTCGTCCACCGGACGTCGGCCCGGGCGGCCTCGAGCTTCCGGATAAGATCCTGGACGCCAGTTTTGAGGCCCGGTTCGAGATCGATGGCGATGAAGGCTCTCACGAAGCTCCTCGCTCCTATTATAATGGCTTTCGCGGGGGCTTGGGTAGTGTTTTTCTGACCATGTCGAGGGCCCTCTGCGAGGATTGGAACTTGACGTCCTCCCGACGGCCGAAGAAGATGTGGCGCGCGACGGCGACACCCTGGGACCGGGCCAGGGCGATGTAGACGAGTCCGACCGGCTTCCGGGCCGTCCCGCCTCCAGGCCCGGCGATGCCGGTCACGGCCAGCCCGATGTCCGCCCCGGATGTCCTACGGATGCCGGCGGCCATGGCCCTGGCCACGGGGGCGCTGACGGCGCCGTGCTCTTCGATCAGCGCTTTAGGGACGCCCAAGCGTTTCGTCTTGGCCCGGTCGCTGTACACGACCGCGGACTCGAGGAAATACCCCGAGCTCCCCGGGACGTCGGTAAGCCGATGGCCGATGAGGCCGCCCGTACAGGACTCGGCGCAGGCGATCGTAAGGCCTTTGCCCTTGAGCAGGGCTCCGACGACCGCCTCGAGGCTCGCGCCGTCCCGCGAATAGACGTAGGGCCCGAGGACGCGCTCGATGGCCTGGACGAGCCTCTCCAACCGGGCTTCGGCCGCGGCGCGCGAATCCCGACCGAAGGAGGATAGGCGGATCGAGAGCTCGCCAGGGCTGGCCAGGGTGGTCACGGCGACGTCCGGCGGCACGGTCGCGTAGACGGGCCCGAGCAGGGTTTCCATGGCCGATTCCCCAAGGCCGGTGAGGCGGAGGATCCGTCGGAGGACCGGTCCCTGCCCCGAGCCGGCGAGGCGCGGCAGGACATGGTCCTCGAACATGGGCCGGATCTCCCGGGGCGGTCCGGGAAGGAGGGCGATCCTGCGGCGGCCCGCGGCCAGCCAGAGCCCGGGGGCCGTCCCGTGGGGATTATCGAGGATCTCAGCCCCTTCGATAACGTAGCACTGCTTGCGGTTCGAGGGGGACATCGGGAGGCCGCGGCGCCGGAACCTTGCCGCGATGCGCGCCTCGATCTCTTCGTGGAAGACGAGCTTCCGTCCGAGGACCTTGGCCAGTGTCTCGCGCGTCCGGTCGTCCTCGGTGGGGCCAAGCCCTCCCATGCACAGGACGAGACCGGAGCGGGCCAGGGCCGTCCGCAGGACCCGAGCGAGGTCGGCCTCGTCGTCCCCGACGACGGACTTGAACGAGATCCCGATCCCGACGGCGTTCAGGCCGGCGGTCAGGTAAAGGGAGTTGGTGTCCTGGAAATCGGGCGTCAGGAGCTCGGAACCGACGGCGATGATCTCTGTCTTCATGCTCGCTCGGGCCTCAGACCCAGAGCAGGATCAGGCGTCCGAGGACGGCGGCCGCGAGGCCGGCGCCGACGTCGTCGGCCATGATCCCCCAGCCGCCGGGAAGCCGCTCGAGCCTCCGGATCGGCCAGGGCTTGATGATATCAAAAAAGCGGAAGAGAGCGAAGGCCACGGCGACCGGGACCCAGGCGGCAGGGAGGAAGGCCAGGGCGATGAGCTGCCCGCAGACCTCGTCGATGACGATCCGGCCCGGATCGGGACGACCGAGCTCGGCCGCATGGACGGCCGAAGACGCGGCCCCGGCGAAGAAGAGGACGATGACAAGGAGCGCGTAAAGCGTCCCGGGGAGGCCGTGGAGGACGAGCCCGTAGGACAGCGCGGCGACGGCGCTCGCGGCCGTCCCGGGGATAAGAGGGAAGAGGCCGATCCCGAAGAACGTCGCCAGGACGCGGGCGCCGGTCTTCACGCGGCCAGCCTCCCCGCGAGATCATAATCGGAAGACGATGTGACCTCCACTTCGACGACCGCGGCAGGCGGTTCGGACAGTCCGGCCGGGAGGGCGAAGCGAACGACACCGTCGACTTCGGGGGCCTGGAAGCGGCCCCGCCCGATCCATAGGCCCGTCGCCCCCGGCTCGGGACTTTCGACGAGGACCTCGATCGTCCGGCCGACCCGCCGCGCGTTCACCCCGCGCGAAACGCGGGCCTGGATCTCCATGATCTCCGCGCGGCGGGCCTCCTTTTCCTCCGGGCCAACCGTGTCGGCCAGGCGGCAGGCCGGCGTCCCGGCTTCCGGCGAGAAGGCGAAGACGCCGAGGTGGTCGAAGCGGGCCTCCTCGACGAAACGGCGCAGGGCCGCGAACTCCGTTCGCCCCTCTCCGGGAAAGCCGACGATGAGCGAGGTCCGGACGGCGACGTCGGGGAGCTTCGCCCGGATCCTTTCGAGCAGCCGGAGGGCCCGGGCGCCGTCCATCCCTCTCCGCATGGCCTTGACCATACCGGGGTCGGCGTGTTGGAAAGGGATATCGAGATAGCGGCAGATCCCGGGCCGGGTCATGGCCTCGAGGAGCGCGTCGTCGATCTCTTCCGGATAGCCGTAGAGGAACCGGATCCAAGCGACGCCCTCGATCCGGGAAAGCCGGACGAGAAGACGGGCCAGGCCGTTCTCGAGGCCGCGGTCGCGGCCGAACCAGGTCGTATCATGGGAGACGAGGTCGATCTCCTTGACCCCGAGCCCGGCGAGCGTCCGGACCTCGCGGACGATGGAGGCCGGGCTCCGCGAGACATAGGGACCCTTGATAAGGGGGATGGCGCAGAATCCGCAGCGATGAGAACATCCCTCGGAGATCTTGACGTAGGACCAGGCGCCGGGCGTCGAGACGAGCCGGGGAGAGGTATCCGAATAGAGGAAGGTCCGTTCCCGGGGCCGCCCGGCCCGGCCTTCGACGATCCCGACGATCCTGTCGAAATCCCGGACCCCGGTCCAAGCGTCGACGCCGGGAAAGGCGCGTTCGAGCCTGGCCCGGTCCCGCTCGACGTAGCATCCGGCCGCGACGATCCTCTTCGCCGGGTCCCGCCGCTTGAGACGGAGGACGCCGCGGAGGGTCGCCTCGGCTTCCTCGCGGGCCGGTCCGATGAAGCCGCAGGTGTTGACGATGACGAGATCGGCGTCCTCCGCCCGGTCCACGATCGCGTAACCCGCTCCCTTGAACGCGCCGAGCATGACCTCGCTGTCGACGAGGTTCTTGGCGCAGCCGAGGCTGATGAGGGCGACCGTTCCGGCGCGCCGGCCGCCTCTGGCGCCGCGCGTCGGCCGGGTCAAGGATAGATCCTGTAGAGGAGGCGCGGGAAGGGGATGGTCTCGCGGATGTGCTTGACCCCGCAAAGCCAGGAGACCATCCGCTCGACGCCCATGCCGAATCCCGAGTGAGGGACGGAGCCGTATTTGCGCAGGTCGAGGTACCACTCGTACGCTTCGCGCGGCAGCTTGTGCTCCGCGAGACGCTTTTCGAGGAGGCCGAGGTCGTGGATGCGCTGGCCGCCGCCGATGATCTCGCCGTAGCCTTCCGAGGCCAGGAAGTCGACGCCCAGGACGACGTCCGGGTTCTCCGGGGACGGTTGCATATAGAAGGCCTTGATGGCGGCGGGGAAGTGGGTGACGCAGACGGGCCGGTCGTAGATCTCGGAGATGAGCGTCTCCTCGGGCGAGCCGAAATCGGTGCCCCATTCGATCGTCGAACCCTTCTCCCTGAGGAGCGGCAGGGCCTGGTCATAGGTCAGCCGGGGGAACGGACGGCGCACGGCCTCGAGGGGCTTGGTGTCGCGCTCGAGCGTCTCGAGCTCGTGGGCCCGCTTCGTGAGGACGCGCTCCAAGATGAAGAGGACGAGATCCTCGCCGAGCTCGATGGTGTCGGAGAGGGTCGCGAAGGCCACCTCGGGCTCGACCATCCAGAACTCGATGAGGTGCCGCCGGGTCTTCGATTTCTCGGCCCGGAAGGTCGGGCCGAAGCAGTAGACCTTGCCGAAGGCCATCGCCGTGGCCTCGTTGTAGAGCTGACCGCTCTGGCTGAGATAGGCCTTCTGGTCGAAATACTCGGTCTCGAACAGGGTCGTCGTCCCCTCGCACGCGCTGGGCGTCAGGATGGGCGTGTCCATCAGGCGGAAACCGCGGCCGTCGAAGAAGTCCCGGATGGCCTTGACGATCTCGGCCCGGACGCGGAGGACGGCGTGCTGCTTCGAGGAGCGAAGCCAGAGATGGCGGTGCTCCATCAGGAAAGGCGTGCTGTGCTCCTTGGGCGTGATCGGGTAGTCGGCGGCGACCTGGACGATCTCGATCTCGGACATGGCCAGCTCGAAGCCGCCGGGCGCCCTCTTGTCCGCGCGGACCTTGCCCCGGACGATGAGCGAGGATTCCTGGGTCAGGCGGTCGAACTGCAGGAAGAGAAGCGTTTCCTTGTCGGCGCTGGAGGCCGTGGCCTGGATGAGGCCCGTCCCGTCCCGAACGAGCAGGAAGCGGACCTTGCCCGAAGAGCGCTTGTTATAGACCCAGCCGCGGATCTCGACGTCCTGGCCGTCATAGGCCGCGATGTCCTCGATGTAGACCCATTTCATGATGCGCCGATTATAGGACAAACCGCAGTCCCGCGCAAACGCCTCTATCAGCATATCCGTTCCCGCCGCTTGCGGCCGCGGAGGGGCTTCGGGGATCGTCTCCGTTCGCTGCGGTGATCCTTCACGCCGTCCCGGTCCGGAGCCGACCTGGACGTCTCCGTCCCGATGCCGGCTAGATCACCGCTTTATGCTCACTCCGCGATACCCCTCAACCCCTTCTTCCGCGGCCTCGCGGGAACACCCCTGCGCGGGGTGGCCTTCGTTCGGGATTTTCGAGCGGTTTAACTAACCTGGTCGCCCTGGGTATAATGGGGAAGCCATGGCTCAGCCGAAAGCGTTCGCGCCGGTCAAGATCGTTTGCGGCGTCATATATAAGGAAGACACCCTGTATGAGAGGGTCCGGACGACGCTCGAAGCCGAATGGGGGGCGGTCGACCTCGAGAGCGCGACCTTCCCCTTCGACCTGACCGATTATTACGAGGCCGAGATGGGCCCCGGCCTGGTCCGGCGGTTCATGAGCTTCCGAAGGCTGGGGACGCCCGAATCCCTGCCGTCCCTGAAGCTCCGGACGATCGCGCTCGAGGAGGCCCTCCGGCGGGAATCAGGAGCCGCCGGGCGGCCGGTCAACATCGATCCGGGCTATGTCACTGCGTCCGCGCTCGTCATGGCCACGGCCAAGGATTTCTCCCACCGCATCCCGATCGGCGGCGGGATCTATGCCCACCTCGAGCTTCTGTTCACGAAAACGGGGATCAGAACCCTCAGTTGGACCTATCCCGACCTGAAGCGCGAACCGTGCAGCGAATACTTCCGGGAGGTCCGGAAGACTTACCTACAAAGCGTCCGCGGCGATCGCGCCTGACGGCGGCCGGCTCAGCCTTCGGGATGGAAGGCCGTGATCGACTTCAGCTTGCGGATGATCTCCGGCAGCTCGCGCAGGACGACGGCGATGTCCTCCTCCGTATTGGAGCGGCCGAGGGACATCCGGATGGCCGAGCGGGCGATCTCCGGCGGGAGGCCGATGGCCCGGAGGACGTGGGAGACCTCTTCGGATTCCTCGCTGCAGGCCGATCCCGTCGAGACGTAGATCTCCTTCGTGGCCAGGGCGAGGAGGATGGCTTCCGCTTCGAGGCCGGGAAAGGCGAAGTTGACCGTGCTCTTGATCCGGTTGGTCGGATGGCCGTTGAAGCGGGCGCCGGGGACGTTCTTCTCGATCCCGACTTTAAGGGTCTCGGCCAAGTGTTCGATCCGGGCCCGCTCTTTTCGGCCCTTTTCCTCGAGGACGCGGACGGCCTCGCCGAACCCGATGATCCCGGCCGTGTTCTCCGTCCCCGCCCTTAGCCCCCGCTCCTGCCGTCCGCCCCGGAGGAACGGGCAGATGGCCGCTCCTTTCCGGATATAAAGGGCGCCGACGCCCTTGGGGCCGTAGATCTTGTGGGCGGAGACGGTCAGGTAATCGACGCCGAGCTTGCGGGCGTCGACGTCGGTCTTGCCGAAGGTCTGGACGGCGTCGGTGTGGACGGGGATGCCGCGCTCGTGGGCGATGCGGACGACCTCCGCGATGGGCTGGATCGTGCCGATCTCGTTGTTGGCGTGCATGATCGACACGAGGCCCGTCTTCAACGTCAGGGCCGATCGCAGGTCGTCCAGGCCGATCGTGCCCTGCGCGTCGACCGGCAGGTAAGTGACCTTGGCCCCCCGCCGCTCCAAGGCCTTGGCCGTCTCGATCACGGCCGGGTGCTCGATGACGGAGGTGACGAATTCGTCCCTTCCGGGCGACGCCTCGAACGTCCCGAAGATGGCGAAATTATCGGATTCCGTGCCCGAGCCGGTGAAGAAAACCTCGCCGCGGTCTACGCCGAGGGCGGCGGCGACCCTCTCGCGGGCTTCGGTCATGAGCTCCTTGGCCCGCCGGCCGAGCGGATAAATGGAGGAGGGATTGCCGAAATGCTCCCGGAGGAACCAGGCCATCTTCTCGGCGACGGCCGGGTCGACGGGCGTCGTGGCGTTGTGGTCAAGGTAGATCATGAGACTATTCTAACAGAATGGCGCGAAAAAAATGAGGGACCGCCATCGCCGGCTCATCCGTCCGGCGAGGACGGTCCCCCGTGAGGCTTCAGCTCAGGACAGCTTATCTTTGAGGATGCGGACGGCCTCCAGGCCGGCCCTCTGCTGGCCCTCCGCGGCCGCGGCGCCGAGGTGGGGGATGGGGATGACGTTCGGATGGTCGACGAGCGCGAAGTCTTCGGGCGGCTCCTTGTCGAAGACGTCCAGGGCCGCGGCCCGGACCTTCCCGCCGTTAAGCGCGTCGAGCAGGGCCTTCTCGTCGACAACCCCGCCGCGGGCGACGTTGACAATGATGACCCCGGACTTGATCTTGGCGAATTCGGCCTCGGCCAGGATCGGCTTGGCCGGCTTGGGGACGTGCAGGGTGATGAGATCGGCCGCCGCCAGGAGATCGTCGAGTGGGACCTGCTTGACGGCCAGTTCGGTCTTGATCGGGATGATGTCGTAGGCGACGACGGTCATGCCGAAAGCCAGGGCCCGCTTGGCGACCTCCTGTCCGATCCGTCCGAAGCCGATGATGCCCAGGGTCTTGCCGAAGAGCTCCGTGCCTTCGAGGGCCTTTTTGTCCCACTTGTGGGCCTTCATCGACAGGATCGCCTTCCAGTGGTTACGGACGGCGCCGAGCATGAGCCCGAAGGTGTGCTCGGCGACCGTGATCGACGTGGCGGCCGGCGTGTTGGCGACGAAGATGCCCTTCTCCTTGGCCGCGTCGCGGTCGATGTTGTCGAGGCCGATGCCGGCCCGGACGAGGACCTTGAGGTCCTTCCCGGCTTCGATGACCGGCCGGGTGATCCGCGAGGCGCTGCGCACGACGATGGCGCTGTAACCGGGAACCGTCTGCATGAGCTCGGCCTCGCTCATGCCCTTGGCCACGGTGACCTCGAACCCGGGCGCGGCTTTCAGCTGTTCGAGGGCCGCCTTATCCATGCCGTCGGCGATGAGGATCTTGGTCATTGCCAATTCTCCTTGAGGACGGCCTGGGCCGCCGTGATGCCGGCGCCGGCCTCGAACTTGTAGCCGAGGTCCATGAGCGTCATCTCGAGGGCCGATAGGGCCGTGATGATGTCGAAACCGCCCATGTAACCCAGGTGGGCGATGCGGAAGATCTTGCCTTTATACGGGTCCTGCCCGCCGGCGATGTAGGCCATGTACTTGCCTTGCATGGTCTTG
>MEYC01000062.1 GCA_001775715.1 Candidatus Aminicenantes bacterium RBG_16_66_30
AATGGGTTGATATCAAAGCAAATAGGGAAGGAGAGGTTTCACTCCCCCGGCCGGGCGACCAGTCCGTAGAAATGGAACCGCCCGGCGACCTCGCCCGCCAAGGCGAAGACGAAGGCGAGAAGGAGGGCGGGACCGATCCCCTTCTCGTTCACGATGTCGTTCCCGCCCGTGGCCAGATCCAAAGCGAGACCGACGCTTCCTAAGGCCAGCAGGACGATCCTGGCACCGTGGAATCGCCGAGGCGCGTCGTCCTTCGGACGGAGGGACGGCCCGGGGCGGACGCCGCGCAGACCGTGGCGGGGCGCCAGGACGACGGCCAGCAGGATCTCGGCGGCGATGAGGAGCAGGGCCGTCGCGGTCAGGTTCAGGTCGAAGGCTTCCGGCCCGGCGAACGCGCGGACGATGATCTCGGTCCCCAAGGCGCCCAGGACGAGCGTTGTCAGGAAGAACGAGAGCGGCGTGTAGGCGCCCCTCCATGCGGGCAAGGACGGGAGCATGTAGAGCCTGGCCATGCTGATGACAAAGAACATCCCGGCCAGCGCGGCCGCGCCGATCGCCGGCCAGAGCGACGCTCTCGAGGCGGGCTTGACGTAGGCCAGCCATCCTTCCAGCACGACGAGCCCGCCGAAGGCCAGCTCGAACAGGATCTCCCGGCTGAGCCAGGAGGTCCGCAGATTGCTCAACGCGCGTCTCGCCCGCAGCGGGTGCCGGAGATGGAAGAAGGAGGCGAAGGCCGACGCGGCCGTGATCAGGACGACGATGGCCAGGGTGACGATCCAGGTCAAGCGCCAGCCGCTCCCCGGCAGGCGCCCCCGGACGATGAAAGGCAGGTGGAAGACCAGGAAGACGCCCACCGCCGTCTGGCCCAGAATGGTGAAGGCGACGAGCGGCCACTCCTTGAGCATGGGGGGCTAGACTTCTTCCCAGTTGGCCACTTCGGCGCCGCGCTCGGCGGCCTTGGCGGAGTCGCGGTGGGGCTTGATGACCAGGGCCGGCTCGGTCTGGGCGGGATCGGGCAGGGGGAAGATCTGGCGGACCTCGCCGTATTTCTTCTTGAGCTCGGCCATGTCGCCGAAGTCGAGGGCCCGCTGGGGACAGGACGCGACGCAGGCCGGCACCCCGCCGGCGTCGACGGCTTCATAACAAAAGTCGCACTTGGAGACGGTGTTCGTCAGGGCATCGAAGCGCAGGGCCGTGTACGGGCAGGCCCATTCGCAGTAGCGGCAGCCGATGCAGGCCTCCGTGTCGACGAGGACGATCCCGTCGGCGCGCTTGAAGATGGCCTTGACCGGGCAGGACAGGCCGCAGACGGGATTCTCGCAGTGATTGCAGGCCATGGAGATGTTGTAGGCGACGACCGACGGCACCCAGACTTCGCCCTTTTTCTCCCAGCTCCCGCCGGCCACTTCATAGACCCGGCGCCAGAGCAAGCCGGGATCGAGGTCATTGCGGTCCTTGCAGGCCATCTGGCAGGCCTTGCACCCGCTGCAGGCGGCGGCGTTGAAGAAGAAGCCGTATTGCGTCACCATGTCAGGCCGCCTCCGCCTTCTCCACCTGGACCATGATCGTGTGCTGGGCGTTGCCGAAGGCGAGGGGCGTCCAGCGCTCCGACGAGAGGACGTTGACCGAGCCGCGCCGGTCGACGCCCTTCGCGTCGGGCGTCCACCAGGCGCCCTGGGGCAGGGCGACGACGCCGGGCATGATGCGCGGCGTCAGGCGGCACTTGACGACGACGGCGCCGCGGTCGTTCCAGATCTTGACCCGGTCGCCGTTCTTGATCTTCCGGGGCCCGGCGTCGACCGGATTGATGAAGAGGCGCTGGGGAAAGGCCTCTTCGAGCCAGTCGACCCCCTCGAGCGTCGAGTGGACGCGCGAGAGGTAATGATGCCCGATCGCCGAGAGCGGGTACTTGGCGGCCTCGGGGCCGAAGGGGCTCTCCCATTCCTGGATGTATTTGGGGACGGCCGGGATCTCGGCCGGCCGGCCCATGTCGTGGAGGCGCTTGGAGAAGATCTCTATCTTCCCGGAGGGCGTCGGCAGCGGGTGCTTCGCCGGATCGCGCCGGAAATCGGCGAAGGCCACGGCCGGCTTGGTCACGGGAACGGAATAGATCCCCGCGTTCGAATTTTCGAGCTCGTCGAGCGAAGGCACGCCGGGAAATCGCGACTGGCGGTAGCGGTCGAGCGACCAGGCCACCCAGTCGCGCTCGGTCCGCTCCTCGGTGTAAGTCTTCTCGAGCCCGAGCCGGGCCGCGATCTCCGAACATATGCGGTAGTCGCTCTTCGTCTCGCCGGGCGGCTCCACGATCTTGGGCATGAGGATGACCTCGTCGCCGTACTTCCAGCCGTCCTCGAGGCCCCAAGTCTCGAACTGGGTGCAGACCGGAAGGACGATGTCGGCGAACTTCGCCGTCGGGGTCAGGAAATTGTCCTGGACAAGGAGGAATTCGACCTTTTTCTCGTCGGCCAAGATGCGGGCCGTCCGATTGACGTTGCCGTGCTGGTTGATCAGGGCGTTACAAGCGACCGCCCAGATGCATTTGATATCCGTCGCGAGCTTGGGGACACCGCGGACGCCGTCGGCCTCCCCCATGTCTTTGCCCCGGAGGACGGCCTCGGTCCAGAGGAAGCTCGGGATGATGGCCTTGACCGGGTTCTCGCCGACGGGGAAGACGAGCCAGAAGGGGCCGCCGTCGGGGGCCTGGAGGGCGATGCCGCTGGCCCAGCCGCCGGGGACGCCGACGTTCCCGGTGATGGCCGCGAGGACGCAGCCGGCCCGCACGGCCTGCTCGCCGTAGGCGCGACGCTGCATGCCGTAGCCTTGATAGAGGACGCCGGGCTTCGTCGTCGCGTATTCGCGGGCGATGCGGGCGATCGTCGCACGCGGGACGCCGCATATGGACTCGGCCCACTCGGGCGTCTTGGCGACGCCGTCGCGCGTGCCGAAGAGGTAATCCTTGTAGCTTTCCGCTCCTTCGGCGCCGGCGGGCATCTGGGTCTCATCGAAGCCGACGCAATGGGTCCGGACGAAGTCCGCGTCGGTGAGCTTCTCATCGACCATGACGTAGGCCATGGCCGACATCATGGCCGCGTCCGTCCCGGGCCGGATGGGGATCCATTCATCGGCGAGCGCGACGGCGCTCAGGGTCATGCGGGGGTCGATGCAGACGACCCGGGCGCCCTTCTCACGGGCCTTCTGGACGAAGTACTCGCTATTCGTCCCGTCGCGCATCTCGGCCGGGTTCCAGCTCCACATCAGGATGTATTTCGCGTTGAGCCAGTCCTGGCGCTGGTTGCCCGTGACGGCCGTGCCGTAGACGGTGGGGGTCGCCGCCGAGATGGCCGCCCACGAATAGCTGTTGTAGAAGCCGAGGGAGCCGCCGTAGAGGTTCATCAGCCGCTGGGCGGTCTGGCGCCCGTTGATCTGGTTATAGCTCCCCGTGCCGTAAGGGACGTAGAAGGCCGAGTTCCCGTAGGCCTTCTTGACGCGCTCGAATTCCGAGGCGATGCGATCGAGGGCTTCGTCCCAGGAAATGCGCTCGAACTTGCCCTCGCCCCTCTTCCCCACCCGCTTGAGGGGGTGCATGAGGCGGTCGGGGTGGTACTGGCGCTTGCGGTAAGCCCGGCCGCGGACGCAGGCCCGGAGCTGGGGGTCGGCGACGGTATCGCCCGGCCTGTCGTCCGTCTCGATGCGGACGATGACCCCGTCGCGGACGAAGACCTTGAGGAGACAGCGGCCGCCGCAGTTATGGGCCGGGCAGCCGGTCCGGATCATGCGCTCCTCGGACGGCGCTTGCTCGACCAGGGCGTGGCGAGGGTCGCGGCGGCGGAATCCGCCGGCCAGCCCTTTGGTTGACGCGGCGGCCGTGCCGACGAGGGCGCTCCAGCGGAGGAAGCCGCGGCGGCTCAAGGTGGAAGTCTCGATCTTCTTCTTGAGGGCGGACGTCTTCATGACCGGACCGTCTCAGGGACTGTCCCCGGATGGGGACTGTCCCTCTTCACCCACACCGCCGCCGCCAGGGCTTCGAGCAGGATGGCTTGGATCGGGCGGCTCAAGGCGAGGAGGTCGGTGCCCGGGACCAGGAGGTCGAAAAGCTTGAATCCGGCGGCCACGATCCCCGCGAGGAAGACCGCGGCGGCGCTCCGCGAACGGGCCGCCGCCCGGCCCATGACCGCGACGGCGAAGGGGACCATGACCAGTCCCGGCAGGCCGGGGACGCGGACGAGATGAAGGAGATGTCCGAGGGTCGCTTCGCCCAAGCCCCAGACCGACCCCCAAAGCAGGGCCGTGGCGAGCGCGGGCCGGGATCGGGTCATCCCACCTGAGTCGTCAGGAAGATCTGCAGGCCCATCTGGCCGATCTGGTCCTGGATCTCCTCGATCTCGTCGATGTGGCCGTCCTCGTCGTTGAGGATGGACTGCAGAACGTCCCGGGTGGCGTAATCCTTGACCTCGCCGGCCAGGATGACCGCGTCGTTGTAGGACTTGATGGCGCCGGCCTCGGCCATGCGGTCGTTGACGAACATCTTCGGCACGTCCGCTCCGATGTTGATCTTCTTGAGCTCGCTGACGACGGGAATGCCCTCGAGGAACAGGATCCGGCCGATGAGCTTCTCGGCGTGCTTCATCTCGACGATGGCCCTCTTCTCGATGGCCTTGTGGAGCTTGTCGTAACCCCAGGCGTCGCACATTTCGGAATGGACCATGTACTGGTTGATGGCCGTCAGCTCGTCGGCGAGAAGCGAGTTGAGCACCTTGATGAGTTTCGGGTCCCCTTTCATGATGTCCTCCTCCGTTCGAGATTATTCAAGCTGTCGCTTAGGAAATCCATTTTAGCGCCATCTTCCGCTAAAGGCAAGCCGGCGGAAAGGCCGGAGGGCATGAAAGGAGGGAGGAGCGCGACGCCTTGGAGAGAAGGGGTTTTTCGGATAGAATGAGACCGTTCGGAAGGAGGGCATCATGAGACGCTCGATCGTTCTCGTCGGGATCCTCGCCATCCTGCTCGTCGCGTCGGCTTGCGCGCCCGGGCCCAACAGCGCCGAGAAGACGGCCGACGCCGACGGCAAGACGGCCGGATTCCTGATGGGGCTCTGGCACGGCTTCATCTCGCCGGTGACGTTCGTCGTGTCCGTCTTCAGCAAGAACGTCCGGCTCTACGAGGTCCACAACAACGGGACGTGGTATAACCTCGGGTTCGTCCTCGGAGCGGGCCTCTTCCTCAGCGGCGGCATCTTGGGGAGGAAGAAGAAGAAAGCCTGAGCGTGCCCGCAGCGGTCATCGGTATCGCCTTCGCGGCCGCGTTCGTCCGTTCGGCCCTCGGCTTCGGCGACGCGGTCCTCGCCATGCCCCTGCTGGCCATGGCCGTG
>MEYC01000063.1 GCA_001775715.1 Candidatus Aminicenantes bacterium RBG_16_66_30
CCTCGTGTTCTGCCCGTGCCTGATGGACACGAAGTACAAGGACGTCGAAGCCATGGCCGACGGCGAGATCGACGTCACCTTGTTCAACGGGGGCATCCGGAACGAGGAGAACCTCCATATCGCCAAGCTCCTCCGCCAGAAGTCCAAGGTCCTGGTCGCGTTCGGCTCCTGCGCCACCGAGGGCTGCATCCCCGGCCTGGCCAATCTGACGACCAAGTCCGAGATCCTCGATTACGTCTACCGCAAGTCGCCGTCGGTGGAGCCCGGGAACACGACCGTCCCCCAGACGGTCACGGAAACGCCCGCCGGGCGGCTGACCCTGCCCGACATGTTCGAGGTCCTCCGGCCGCTGGGCCAGGTCGTCGACGTGGACTACTTCATGCCCGGCTGCCCGCCGGTCGCCGAGCAGATCTGGGCCGTGGCCGAGGCCGCGCTGACCGGCAAGCTCCCGCCCAAGGGCAGCCTCGTCGGGGTAAATCCCAAGACGGTCTGCGACGAGTGCAAGAGGACGAAGGAAGAGAAGAAGATCAAGGCCTTCCGCCGCCCGCACCTCGTCGATCCGCGGGACATCGATCCCGTCAAGTGCCTCCTGGAGCAGGGGATCATCTGCAACGGCCCGGCCATCCACGCCGGCTGCGGCGCCCTCTGTCCGCAGGTCAACCTGGGCTGCCGGGGCTGTTACGGGCCCGCGGAGGGCATCCAGGACGTCGGGGCCAAGCTGGCCGGAGCGATCGGGTCGATCATCGACAGCGACGACCCCGCCGAGATCCAGGCCATAGCCGACCAGATCGTCGATCCCGTCGGCACGTTCTACCGGTTCGGCCTGGCCGGATCCCTCGTTGGAAGGCGTATCAAATCATGAAGACCATCACCATCGATCCCATCACCCGGCTCGAGGGGCACGGCAAGATCTCCATTTTCCTCGACGATCAAGGCGACGTCGCCGACGCCTACGTCCAGATCCCCGAGCTCCGGGGCTTCGAGAAGTTCTGCGTCGGCCGCCCCGTCGAGGAGATGAGCCGGATCACGACGCGCATCTGCGGCGTCTGCCCCGAAGCCCATATGATGGCGTCGGCCAAGACGTGCGACGCCGTCTACCATATCGACCTGCCCCGCACGGCCAAGCTGCTCCGGGAGCTCCTCTACGTCATCTTCTACGTGACCGACCATTCAACCCATTTCTACGCCCTGGGCGGCCCTGACTTCGTCATGGGCCCGGACGCCCCGGCGGCCCAGCGGAACATCCTGGGCGTCATCCACAAGGTCGGCGTCGAGATCGGCCGCAAGGTCATCGAGACCCGGGGCGCCTGCCACGAGCTCATCAAGATGATGGCCGGCAAATCGGTCCACCCCATCGGGGCCATTCCCGGCGGGATGAGCAAGGGCATGAACCGGGAGGAGCTCGACAAGGTCCTGGCGGCGGGGAAGGCCGCCGTGGAGTTCGCCAAATTCTCCATCGGCATCTTCAACCAGATCGTCCTCGGCAACAAAGCGTACGTCGACCTCATCCTGAGCGACGGCTTCACCCACCGGACCTATAACATGGGCCTCGTGGACGCGCGGAACCACGTCAATTTCTACGACGGCGACATCCGCGTCACGGGCCCGGACGGGGGCGAGCTGGCCAAGTTCAAGCCGGCCGACTACCTCGAGCATATCGTCGAGCACGTCGAGCCCTGGTCCTATCTGAAGTTCCCGGTCCTCCGCAAGGTCGGCTGGAAAGGCCTCGTCGACGGCCCCCAGAGCGGCATCTACAAGGCCACGCCGCTCTCGCGGCTCAACGTTTCCGACGGGATGGCCACGCCCCTGGCGAACGAGGAGCACGACCGGATGTACAAGACCCTGGGCGGGAAGCCCGTCCATCAGACCCTGGCCACGCACTGGGCCCGGCTCGTCGAGATCCTCTACGCCGCGGAGCGCTGGATGGAGCTCGCCAGCGACCCCGACATCACCGGACCGGACTTCCGGGTCGTCCCGACGCAGACTCCCGACGAGGGCGTCGGCGTCGTCGAAGCGCCCCGGGGGACGCTCTATCACCACTACAAGACGGACAAGCAGGGCATCGTCCAGGAGGCCAACCTGATCGTCGGGACGACGAACAACAACGCCGCCATCAACCTCTCGGTCAAGAAGGCGGCCCAGGCGCTGATCAAGAAGGGCCACGTGACCGACGGCATCCTGAACACCGTCGAGATGGCCTTCCGCGCCTACGACCCGTGCTTCGGGTGCGCCACGCACGCCTGGCCCGGCCAGGGGGCCTTCCACGTCCGCCTGTTCGATCACGAGGGGAATATCATCAAAGATCTGAGGAGATAGCGACGGCCATGAACGTTCTCGTCCTGAACAGCGGCAGCTCATCCGTCAAGTTCCAGTTCATGCGCATGGAGGACGAAGGTCTCCTGGCCAAGGGGATCGTCGAGAAGATCGGGTCGAGCGACGCCATCGTCACCTACCAGCCGGAAGGGCGGAACAAGATCCGGGAGATCCGCGAGGTCCTCAACCACAGCGTCGCCATCGAGATCGTCCTGAACCTGCTCCTCAGCCCCCATCACGGGGTCATCAAGCAGAAAAGCGAGATCGGCGGCATCGGGCACCGCGTCGTTCACGGCGGCGAAGACTTTTCGGAATCGGTCCTGATCACGGATAA
Source organism: Candidatus Aminicenantes bacterium RBG_16_66_30 (assembly GCA_001775715.1). Lineage (GTDB taxonomy): Bacteria > Acidobacteriota > Aminicenantia > Aminicenantales > Saccharicenantaceae > RBG-16-66-30. The sequence goes on from MEYC01000063.1 coordinate 2,648, forward strand.
GGTCAGGGCCGCGATCCAAAGATGCATCCAGTTCGCCCCCCTGCACAATCCGCATAACCTCAAGGGCATCGAGGCCTGCGAAAAGCTCCTGCCCGGGATCCCCCAGGTCGGCGTCTTTGACACGGCCTTCCACCAGACGATCCCGCCCAAGGCCTACATCTACGGACTGCCCTACACCCTTTACCGCAAGCTCGGCATCCGCCGCTACGGCTTCCACGGCACGTCCCACAGCTACGTGGCCCGCAAGGCCGCCGAGATCCTGGGCCGGCCCCCGGCCAAGCTCAATGTCATCACCTGCCATCTCGGCAACGGGGCCAGCATCACCGCCATCGCCGGCGGGAGGTCCGTGGACACGACGATGGGCTTCACCCCCCTCGAAGGGCTGGTCATGGGCACGCGCTGCGGCAGCATCGACCCGGCCCTCGTCCCCTACATCATGGAGCGGGAGAAGCTCGGGACGAAAGAGATCGACTCGATCATGAACAAGAACAGCGGCATGCTCGGGCTGACGGAGACGTCCAACGACATGCGCGAGATCGAGCAGGAGGCCGCTCACGGGAGCGAGCGCCACCAGCTGGCCCTCGAGATCTACTGCCACTCGGTCAAGAAGACCATCGGGGCCTACATGGCCGAGCTGGGGCGCGTCGACGCCGTCATCTTCACGGGCGGGATCGGCGAGAACTCCCGCCTCGTGCGCCGGCTCTCCACCGCGGGGCTCGAGGGATACGGGATCGTCCTCGACCCCGGGAAGAACGAGGGCAACGAGCGGATCATCAGCTCCGGCCGGGTGAAGATCATGGTCGTTCCGACCAACGAAGAGCTGGCCATCGCCCGGGACACCCAGCGGATCCTGTCCGCCCTGAAGCCGGCGGCCGTCGAGGCCGAGCCGGTCCCGGCGGCCGGGCCGGCGGCCCTCGCGCTCGACGACGTCGCCGCGCTCCTGCTGATCTGGGCCAAGAACCGCCGGGCCGGGGCCGCCGTCCTGGCGCGGAAGTGGGCGCGGGAGACCGGCCGGACGATCGGTGAAGCGGACGTGACCCGGGAGCTCGGCCGCCTGGGCCTGTCGGCCGCGAGCGCTCGGAAAGCGAGCTGAAGGATATCGCCATGGACAAGATCAATCGCGAAGACGCGGGGTGGCTGGTCGCGCTGGCCTGGCTGAGCGCGCTCGAAGAGACGGCCCGGGACTTCCACGGGACCCGGCCCTACGTGTTCAGCGCCCGGGCCTACGAGCATTCCGTCCAGTATTACCTCCACCTCCTCGGCGACGAATACGGCATGCAGATCAAGAAGGCCAGCTCGATCCGGGAAGCGGTCGAGAACTACATCCAGATCGGCGTCGCGGGCGGGCTGTTCCGGGACGCGAACTTCTTCGAGCTGGTCGAGGTCAATCCTTTTCACCTCGAGATCACCGTCCATGACTGCGTCTACCTCAAGAGCTGCCAGGCGCTGATCGAAGAGGGGTTCTCGGTCCGCGACCTGACCTGCGCCCGGATCGGGTGTTTCCGGGCGGCGGTCAAGGCCCTCGCCAACATCGATTGCGAATATCAGGTCACATCGTTCAACGTCGACGGGGACTGCAAAGGCTTCATCGAGAGGACGTGATTTGGCCAAAGCGGAAGCTTCGGACATCAAGAGCCTGATCCGGGTCGCCCGGGACAGCGATGACGCGGCGGTCGTCCGGGCCGCCCTCATGCAGCTCGGCTATGAGGCGGGCGGCGAGGTCTACCCCCTGCTCGTCGAGAAGCTCAACGACCCGAATCTCAGCGTCCAGCACGCGGCCGTCGTCGCCCTGGGCCGCCACAAGCGCGCCGAGGCCATCGACGAGCTGACCAAGCCGAAGATCTTCCAGTCCCCCTCCCACCAGATCCGCTGGGCGGCCGTGACCGCCGTCGGGCGACTGGGGGACCACCGGGTCATCGATCTCCTCCTCAAGGCCGCCGAGGACCCGGAATGGATCGTCCGGACCGCGGCCATCACCGAGCTCATGAGCAAGGTCAAGGACATCATCCTCCGCCGGAACGTGCGCCAGGCCCGCCTGCTCATCTACATGTTCTCCCTGGACAACGAGGAGATCGTCAATCTGGCCATGGACGGGTTCCGGGAGCTGGGAACGCCCTGCCTCGAATGGCTCCACGAGGCCCTTCGGAACCCCTCTCCGAACATCCGGTCCAACGCGGCCCGGACATTGGGACGGATGAGATCCGCGGCTTCGACGCCCTACCTTCTCGAGCTTCTCCCGGACGGCGAGGCCCCGGTCCGGGCCAGCGCCGCGGAGGCCCTGGGCCAGATCGGCGACAAGGTCAGCATCGAGCCCCTCGTCCTTCTCGTCCAGGACAACGTCGAGAAGGTCCAGGAACAGGCCGTGACGGCCCTCGCGGGCTTCGGCAAGGCGGCCACGATCCCGCTGCTCAACGCCCTGACGCGGGAGCGGGACAAGTACGCCCAGCGGGCCTTCCTGAGGTGCCTGGGACGGATCGGCGACCCGAAGTCCGTGTCCGCCCTGATCAGCTACCTCCGGAGCAGCTACTTCACGGTCCGGCAGGCGGCGGTCGCGGCTCTCCTGCGCTTCGGGCCGATCGTGACCCGGCATCTGCTGGCGACCCTGTCCTACAACACCTCGGATATCGAATCCCTGAAGAAGGACGCCTGCGAGCGGGAACATCCCGAGCTGCAGTTGCGGGCCATCAAGGCCCTCGGCGGGCTCGAGGACCATCGGGCCGTGGCCCTCCTCAAGGAGCTCGTCGAACAGGGGCTCCCGGACATCCAGGTGGCGGCCTCGCAGGCGCTATCCCAGATCGGCTGCGCCGCCTGGGGCCGCTGCTGCGCCCTGAAGGTCCTCGGAGAGGTCGGGGAGCGGGCCATCGTCCCCGATATCCTGCCCTCGCTCCGGGACGATTCCGACAACGTCCGGTTCGAAGCCGCCCGGGCCCTCGGCAAGCTCGGCGGCCCTGAAGCGGTCACGCACCTCATCCGCCTGGCCCGGAAGGACAGCTGCGATTTCATTCGCCGGGAGGCCGTGCGGCTCCTCCGGACGGCCGGACAGAACCAGACCGCCGTCCTGGACATGGCCCGTCAGCGGCTCCGCGACCCTTCGCGCGACGTCCGGGTCCAGGCGGCCCGCCTCTTGGAGGGGTTCCAGGACCCGCGATCCCTCGGGCCCCTTCTCAAGGCCATGGCCGACCCTCACTGGAGCGTCAGGGAGAGCGCCGAGATGGCCCTCCTCAATTTCGGGCGCGGGGCCGTGGATCCCCTCATCGGGGCCCTCAAGAGCTCATCGTGGACGACGCGTTTCCGGGCCGCCCGGCTGCTCGGTGAATTGGGCGATCCCCAGGCCGTCGACGCCCTGGAACACGCCCTCACCCGGAAAAAAGAAAGGAAGGACGTTCGGGAGGTCATCGAATCTTCGCTGCGGAGGTTGAAGACCTAGCCCGGGCCGGCCCCGGACTCCTCGCGGAGCATTCGGCGATCAGCAATCATTTATCTTTCATCAGCACTCCAGCGAGGTCAAAGCATGAGAGTCAAGCTCAAAGCCGGCCGTGACCAGCGTAAGTTCATCAAGAGGATCGAGGAGCTCTCCGGCGAGAACGTCTTCGCCTGCTATCAATGCGGGCGCTGCTCCGCCGGCTGCCCCGTGGCCTCGGAGATGGACCTTCTGCCCAACCAGGTCATCCGCCTGGTCCAGATGGGCCTCGACGAGGAGGTCCTCCGCTCCAAGACCCTGTTCCTCTGCGCGTCCTGCTTCACCTGCGAGTCGCGGTGCCCCAAAGGCATCGACATGGCCCGGGTGATGGAGGCCGTCCGCCACGTCCTCGATCCCAAGGGAAAGGACGCCTTCGGTCCGGGGGAGATCCCGCCGGAGCTGGCCCAGGAGCTCCCTCAGCAGGTCCTCGTCTCCATCTTTCGCAAGTTCGCGAAATAGGGAACGCCGATGAAGATCCATTATTATCCGGGATGCACGCTCAAGCAGAAGACGACGGCCCTGGACATCTCGACGCGCGAGGCGATGAAGCTGCTGGACGTCGAGCTCGTCGAACCCCAGGGCTGGTCCTGCTGCGGGGCTGAATACCCTCTGACCGAGGAGAAGATCGCCGGGCTGGCCGCCCCCATCCGGATCCTGCGCCAGGTCCGGGACGAAGGGGGGGATGTCCTGGTGACGACCTGCTCCTTCTGCTTCGCCGTCCTCAAGCGGGCCGACAAGGCGCTCCGGGACGACCCTTTGAAGCGCAAGCGGATCAACGCCTTCCTCAAGGACGATATCCAGATCGATCCCCTGACCAAGGAACGGACCACGGGCTTCGAGGATTACGCCGGCGAGGTCAAGGTCCTCCATCTCCTGGAGTTCCTCCGCGACCGCATCGGCTACCCCCGGATCCGGGACCGCATCCAACGGGACCTCAAGGGCTTGGCCATCGCTCCCTATTACGGCTGCCGGGTGCTCCGGCCCCAGAAGGAGATGGAGGTCGACCATCCCGATGCCCCGCGCCTGTTCGAGGAGTTCCTCGAGGCCGTCGGCTGTTCGGCCGTCGATTATCCCTTCAAGCAGGAATGCTGCGGGTCCTATCTCTCGGTCTCCCTGCCCGCGGCGGCCACGGAGGCCTCATACCGGGTCCTCCGCTCGGCCCGGATGAACGGCGCCCGGGCCGTGGCCGTGACCTGCCCGCTCTGCTTCTACAACATGGACCACCGCCAGGACGCCATCAAGGAGGCGTACCTGGATTTCCCCGGGATCCCGGTCGTGTTCTTCACCCAGATCCTGGCCTGGGCGCTGGGGGTGGATAAGACCGTTCTCGGGCTCGGCGAGCACCGCGTCCCCGCCGACGGCGTATTCAGCGAGATTCCCGCGACCGAGGTGAGGACATGACGGCCAAGCCGAAAACCAAAGAGAAGCGCATCGGTCTGTTCGTCTGCCACTGCGGCGTCAACATCGCCGGCGTGGTCGACGTCGAACATGTCGCGCGAGTGTTGAAGGACTATCCCGGGGTCACGTTCTCCACGGACTATGTCTACATGTGCTCCGATCCGGGCCAGCAGATGATCATCGACACGATCAAGGAGAAGCACCTCGACGGCATCATCATCGCCGCCTGTTCTCCGACGCTCCACGAGAAGACCTTCCAGGAGGCGGCCCGCTTGGCCGGCCTCAACCCCTACCAGATCGAGATCGCCAACATCCGGGAAGGGGACAGCTGGGTCCATACGGACAAGGACAAGGCCACCAAGAAGGCCGTCAAGATCGTCAAATCGCATGTCGCCAAGGCCCGGCAGAACGAGAACCTGGACCCGATCAAGGTCGACGTCAACCGGCGGGCCCTGGTCATCGGCGGAGGCGTCAGCGGCCTGCAGGCGGCCATGGACATCGCCGACCACGGCTACGACGTCATCCTTGTCGAGAAGAATCCCTCGATCGGGGGCAAGATGATCCAGCTCTCGGAGACCTTCCCGACCCTCGACTGCTCCCAGTGCATCCTGACGCCGAAGATGGTCGAGGTCTCCCGCCACCCCCGGATCAAGCTCCTGACCTATCATGAAGTCGACTCCATCTCGGGCTTCGTCGGCAATTTCAAGGTCCGGATCAAGAAAAAGCCCCGCTACGTCGACGAGACGCTCTGCAACCTCTGCGGCGAGTGTGAAAAAGTATGTCCCCAGATCGTCCCCGACGAGTTCAACATGGGCTTGTCCTTCCGCAAGGCCATCTACATGCCCTTCCCCCAGGCCATCCCGGGCACCTTCACCCTTGACGCGGAGCACTGCCTCGGCCTGAACCCCGTGCGCTGCGGCAAGTGCAAGGACGTCTGCGATAAGAAGGCCATCGACTACGACATGAAGGAGACGATCGTCGAGGAGGAGGTCGGGGCCGTCGTCGTCGCCACCGGCTACGACCTTTATACGATGCAGGCCCTCGGCGAGTACGGCGGCGAAAAGTACCTGGACGTCGTCAACGGCCTCGAGTTCGAGCGTATCCTGTCCGCCTCGGGTCCGACGGGAGGGGAGATCCGGAGGCCGTCGGACGGAAAAGTCCCCCAGTCGGTCGTCTTCGTCCAGTGCAGCGGCTCCCGCGATACGGAAAAGCATCTGCCCTACTGCTCGAAGATCTGCTGCATGTACACGGCCAAGCATGCCATGATGTACCGCCATCGCGTCCCGGACGGCCAGGCTATCGTCTTCTACATCGACGTCCGGACGGGGGGCAAGGGCTTCGACGAGTTCTACATGCGGACGGTCGAGGAGGACAAGGTCCTCTATATCCGCGGCAAAGTCTCCAAGATCTTCAAGGAAGGCGACAAGCTCATCGTCTGGGGCGTCGACACCCTGACCGGGAAAAAGGTCGAGGTCGAAGCCGACATGGTCG
>MEYC01000064.1:0-1396 GCA_001775715.1 Candidatus Aminicenantes bacterium RBG_16_66_30
GTGGACGAGGACACCGGCGCGCTGCGTGAGCGACTCGTCGCGGCGGAGGGTGAAGGGCTTGCCGCTCCGGTCGTCGGGCCGGCGCGGGCCGAAACAGCCGTATTCGCGGGTCAGCCAGCGGTGTTCCTGTCCGTCGGGCCACTGGAAAATGGCCACGCCCTCGGCGACGCCCTCGACGGTGTTCGAATAATCGATCCAGAGGGCCGGCTTCATGTTCGTGGCCCCCTGGCCGGTCGCGCCCGAATCGGATGTGATACGGCCGCCGTGCTCGCCGTTCCAGGCCGTGTCGAGGCGGAGGAAGGGCCAGGCATAGTGGACGTCGTCGCTGACGAACTGGACATCTCCGGCCGGGACCGTGAGCGTCCAGGTCAGGTCGAGGAGGTACTCCCCTCCCCCGAGGCTATGGACGGCGAGCTCGCGCCGCTCATTGATGACCGGTTGGCCGTCCGTCTCCCACACGAGCTCGGCCACGATCTCGGCCCGGTCGTTCTTCGCCTCGATCCTCGGGAGTGAGACCAGGCGGATGCGGTCGCGGAAGGGAGGGACGTGATCCCCGGCCTCCGTCTTGGTCCCGGAGTTTAGTGAGTTGTAGAAGCTCAGGTCCCTCTCCCCGCCTTCGGGCCGGACCGTGTCCGCGAACCAGAAGGAACGGTGATGGGGATAGGGCTCGGTCTTCCGGACAAGCATGTTCTTGCCGCTGGGGCTCCGCATCGGCCAGTAGTGAGGCAGATCGACCTCCGGGCCGTATTGGAATACGAAGGCCTCCCGGCCGCCGATGTGGACAGCTAGCGCGCCCGCGGCGTCGTCCTGCGCGTAAGTGACATGGGGCCCGGCCCCGCAAGCGGCGAGGGCGAGGAGGCCCGCCCCGGCGACGGCGAGAAGAGCCGTGCGGCGCCGGCTCAGACCTTCCATGGCGCGCGGTGCGGATAGTCGAGCCGGCGGTTGGCCTCGTCGTCGCCGACGAAGCGCTCGGCGCCGGGGTCCCAGGCGAGCTTCCGGCCGAGCTTCATGGCGATGTGGGTCAGGATACAGATGCTGTTCGAGCGGTGGCCCACGTCGACCGGGGCGATGGGGTCCTTGCGGGCGCGCATGGCCTCGAGGAAGTTCTTCATGTGGTTGCCGCTCTGGATGAGCTTGACCTCGCCCTGGCCGGGCTTCCACTTCAGGATCTCGGGATCGGAGGCCTTGATGGCGCCGCGCTCGACGAAGACCCAGCCCTTGTCACCCTCGAAACGGACGCCGGCCGGGTTGCCGGTCTCCATGATCAGCCGGACGCCGTCCTTGTACACGGCCTCGGCCTGGAATTTCGTGTGGACGTCGAACAGGCCGCGGTCGGGGAATTCGGCCTTGGCTTCGATGCTGACCGGGCCGGAGAGGTCGCTGCCGTGGCCCCACT
>MEYC01000064.1:1470-10360 GCA_001775715.1 Candidatus Aminicenantes bacterium RBG_16_66_30
CGCTCAAAGCTCATCTGGGGATGGACGCGGTCCTCGGCGAAGGGCGCCGCAGCCGTCGGACCCATCCAGGCGTCGTAGTCGAGGTTCGGCGGCACGGGTTCCGGGCGCGGGTCGCCGCGGCCCTGGTCCTCGGGCAGCCAGGCGCGGATCGTCTGGAGCTTGCCGACGCGGCCGTTGCGGGCGAGCTCGCAGGCCATGAGGAAGTGGATGGAGGAGCGCTGCTGCGAGCCGACCTGGAGGACGCGCTTGCTTTTCCGGACCGCCGCGACGAGCTTGCGGCCCTCTTCGATCGAATAGGTCAGGGGCTTTTCGAGGTAGATGTCCTTGCCCGCCTCGGCCGCGGCGATGGCGTGGGCCGCGTGCCAGAAGTCGGGCGTGACGATGAGGACGCCGTCGAGGTCCTTGCGGGCCAGCAGCTCGCGGAAATCCCCGTAGGCCTTGACGCTTCCAGACGCGTCTTTGCCCGTCTCGAGGGTGTAGATCCTCTCGGCCAGCCACTGGGCGTCCTGCATGCGGTGCGAATCGACGTCGCAGACGGCGACGACGCGGGCCCCGGCCTCGAGGCCGCGGTAGATGACCTCCTGCATGTCGCCCTGGCCCTGGCGGCCGACGCCGATGCAGCCGAACTGGAGGGTGTCGCTCGGCGCGGGCCGGGCGAACACCGACGACGGGACGATGGCCGGCGCGACGGCCGTGACCGCGGCGGCCTTGAGGAATGATCTGCGGCTGATGCCCTTCGATGATGCCTTGTAGATCATATGCGCCTCCCCGTCCTGAACCTATCACGCCGGGAATTCGCTGTCAACGAAGAAGGGGGACAAAGAAGGGGGGGACACTTACTTGTATGTGTCCCCTTTCTTTGTTGGGCCGAATGAACGGGGACATGTACCCCGGGTACGTGTCCCCATCTTCAGATGAGCGAAAGGATCTTGACGACGGCGCCGACGGCGACGACGAGGATGGCCAGGAGGAGCAGGATGTTCCAGACGGTCCCCTTGAGGCCTTTGTTGACGGCCTCGCCGAGATAGCTCCGCTTGTTCTGGAGGATGAAGAAAGCGATGTAAGCGATGGGCATCATCACCAGGGCGGTCGACGAGGCCAGGACCGGGAGCCAGAACGGCGTGGGATAGAACGCGCCGAGGATGCCGATGTTGGCCGTCATCGTCGCCGCGCGGTAGCGCCAGCCGCGGGGCTCGAAGCCCAGCATCTCGCTGAGGACGAAGCCGCAGATGACCATTTCGATCGTCAGGGTCGTGAAGCACATGCCGAGGACGCCCAGCGAGAAGATGATCCGGCCTGCGGCGACGCCGGCCACGGGGGCCAGGGCGTGGGCGGCGTCGACCGCCTCCCGCACCCGGATGCCCTGGACGTGGAGAGTGTTGGCGCAGGCGATGACGACGAGGCTCGTCGTCAGGACGAACGGCGCGAACATCGAGACGGCGAGGTCGAAGTTCTTGAGCCGCCCGTGCTCCTTGCCCCAACCCCGGGCGAGGAGCGTATACGGATAGAGGAAGGTCATATTGACGCCCACGGCGGCGCCCAGGGCCCCGAGCATGATCGTCAGGCCCTCGCGATCGCTGGGGATGTGGAAGCCGAAAAGCCCCTTGAGGAGGGCCTTGAAGTCGACGCCCGTCTTGATGACGACGAGGAGGAAGAACAGGGACATGAGCAGGACGAGGTATTTCAGGGCGCGCTCGAAGAGCCGGACCGACCGGCGGCTGCCCCGGCCGTAGCTCCAGCAGAGGGCCGTGCCGGCAACGAGCAGGGCCAGGGCGATGGGCGCCCGCGGCACGTCGAGGCCGGCGACGTCGAAGATATCGCGGCTGACGCTCGTCGCCAGGGCGTATTGGGGGAACTGCCAGATGATCGAAGCGAGAAGCACAACGCCCCCCCAGGAGATGGCCAGAACAGGGTGCAGCTTTTTCCGGAAGACATCGTAGGGCCGGGCCTGGGTCGTCAGGAGCTGATGGCCGATGGCCGAAAACACGACGACGCCCAGGAACATGGCCACGGGCTGGACCCACAGCAGGTCGTAACCGAACATGGCCCCGGCGAAGATCGACGAGCCCGCCGAGCCGGCGCCCAGGGTCAGGGCGCTCTGGACCCAGCCAGGCCCGGAGAGAGACCAGTAGCCCCGCCATCGCCGCCAGAAGCCGGGGCGGGCGTCGATCTCCCTCAGCCGTTCCTTCTCGCGCTCCAGGGCTTCGGCGTCGCGGACCTGGACCATGGGCAGACCGCGGCGGAGGTCGTCGGGCTTGGATTCGGACGGCACGGCGCGCCCGCTATTTCCGGGGCCCGGCATCCTTCGCCGGTCCCACCGGCTCGAGGGTCGTGACGGGACGCAGGATGCCGCACATCCCCAGCGTCGTGCTCCCGGAGGGCACATAGAGGACCGGGCCGGCCTCCTCGGACCCGCCGGGCAGGTTCTCGAGCCGCTTGCGGAACCGCTGGCCCCAGGCCATCGGACCGGCCTCGACGGCACGGCCGAAGCTCGACACCTGGCGGGCCGCGGCCTGCATGTGGACGCGGATGAAGCGGGCCAGTTCCATGTAATAAGCAGGCTGATCCTTCGTCCACAGCTCGACGAGGCCCATGTAGGCGCGGATGGCCGCGTCCCTCCGGTCGAGGGCCCCTTCGAGCCCTTTGGCCTTGGCCAGGCCGACGAGCCGGTCGAACTCGGCCGGGTCGTCGTCGACGGCCTTGCCGAAGTAGATCCGGGCGTCTCCCCTCTCGGCCAGACCGGCGTTGCCCATGACGACAAGAAGGACGAGGTGGTCGGTGTTGACCAGCCGGTGGAGCGTCCCGGGCGGGAACTGGAGGTAGCGCCCGGGCGCGAGGTCGACCGTCCGGAAGCCGTTCTCGAGGTCGTGGAGCTCGACCTGGCCCCGCCCGCTGATCACATAGTAGCCCTCGTCCGTGACGGCGTGGACGTGGGGCGAACCCGACATCTTGCCGTCGGGGGCCGGGCGCTGGTCATAGACGGTGAGGTGGGTCAGGCCGATGCCGCTGATGAGGTCCTCGGCCCGGGCCGCCGGCGGCCTGGCGGCGAGCGCGGCGAAAGCGAGAACGACGGCGGCCGTGGCGAGCTTCATGGGTCCCTCCTCACACGCCTCTTTTGTACCAGAACGCCGGGGAATTGCCAAGCGGAGCGGGGACATGTACCGGGTACGTGTCCCCGTTTATGGGACAAGCGGGCTCGAGGGGACGACGAAAAACGGAGACGTGATGATGGTCTCCACCGTCGCACCCTTGGGCCGCGTCGTCTTGGCCTTGAGCTCGGAGAACTTCTTCCTGGCGGCGGCGACCTCGGCAAGCCCGGCGTCGGCGTCCTTCCAGGTATCGACGAGGACCTCGTACTGCTCGACGGCCCTGTCGAGATCGCCCTTGGCCTCGTAGAGGGCGGCCAGCCGCAAACGGCTGAAGGGATGGGTCAGGGCGCTCTCCCGGGCCGCGGCCTCGGGGGACACCAGCCGTTCGTATTCCTCGAGGGCTTTGTCCGTCCGGCCCTTCGCCAGCCAGCACCGGGCGGCGAAATCGGCCAGGAAGGGGAGGTTCTTCTGCTGGACCGACGAGGCGTAGCTGAGGTTGATCGTGATCGGAGGGCCCTCGGCGAACACCTTGAGGGCGGCGTCGTAGGCGCCCTCGGCGAACAGGACCTCGCGCTTGAGGAAGTTCAGGGAGGTCTGGTTGAAGAGCTTCTCCTTCTCCCCGATCGAAGCGGACATGCCCGTGATCTCTTCGAGCTTCCGCCTCGCGTCGGCGGCCTTTCCGGTCTTGATGTCATAAAGGCCCGTATAGAAAAGCTCATAGATCTTGATCAGGGCCGGCGTCCCCTGCTTCGTTTCCGCGATGTGGGCGAGCCTTTTGTCGATGGTGCTCTTGAAGAGATCGAGCCGGCCCCAGTCATAGGAGATCCAGAGGGAGTCCCTCAGGATGACGTCGACCATGGAGATGTTGCCGGACGTCCGGGCCAGACCCTCGGCCGTTCCCAGCTCGCCGAGCGCCTCCTTGAAACGGCCCATGAGGGAGAAGTAGAAGCTCTTCCACTGGTGCCCGTCGGCCTTCATCCCGTCGCTCGTGGCGTGGGCGATGAGGTAGTCGACCCAGCGCAGGGCGGCGTCGCAGTCGCCGTCCATGGCGTAGAGATAGGCCAGCTTCCAGGTCGAAGTGAAGCCCGGCTTGATGGCCAGGGCCTGCTGGTACTTGGCCCGGGCCAGATCGAACTTCCCGGTCAGGAAGTGGAGGTCGCCCATGGAGTCGAGGGGATTGGCGTCTCCGGGAAAGGCCGCCGCGTAGCGGTCGAACGTCTGGATGGCCTTGTCCGTCTGCCCCATCTCGGCGAACGTGTAGGCCAGGAGGTTCATGGCATAGCCGAAATCGGGGTCGATGGCCAGGGCCTTTTCGAATTCCGCCACGGCCTCAGGGTATTTCTTCGAATTTCTATAGTACCAGGCCAACTCGGCGTGGGCCCGTTTTTCGCCCGGATAGGACTTGGTGATGTCCTTCAGGCCGTTCACGTACCCGTCCATGTCCTTGTCCATGTACGCGGACAGAGCCTTGATGTAGAGAGCGTCCTGGCCCTTGCCGGGGCTGACCTTGCTGAGCTTCTTGAACATCTCCATGGCCTTCTCCGCCTGGGGAGCTTCGGCCAGGTTCTTGTACACGCGCGTCAGGTAGAAATAGGCCAGGGCGAATTGCGGGTCCTTCTCGACGGCCTTCTCGAACGAGACCCGGGCGTCGTCGAAGTAATAGCGGTCGAAGTCCTCCTGGCCCTTGAGGAAGAGCTCGTAGGCTTCCATGGAGGCGGTCGTGACATCGGTGATGGGCTTGGCGCCCTTGGCCGCGTCGCGCTCCGAGAGGCCGACGCCCCGCGAGATCTCTCGGCTGAGCTCGTCGATCTGGGTCCTGAGGATGCTGCCGATCCCTTCCCCGCGGGAGCCCGTGCTCTTGAGCAGGTTCTTCGTCTGGACATCGTAGACCTTGGCGTCCGTGGCGAAGAGGTTCTCGGCCTTGGTGAAGCTGCCGAGCACGATGGCGTCGACCCCTTCGCGGCCGCAGATCTCGAACCACCGCTCCCGGTCGGCGGGCGTGACGATGTCCTTGCCATCCTGCCCGGCCAGGCTGTTCAGCCGCTCCCACGACACGACCTCCAGGTATTTCGACTGCTCCAGGCTGGTGATGAGGAGGTTGGAGATGGCCTTCTTCAGATAGTCGTAGGTCAGGTCGCCGGTCAGGTTCTCGAAGCCGACGACCGCCACCGTGCGGGCGGCCCCTTTGGCTTTGGGCAGGAGCGACTTGACGACGACGCCCGCCGCCATGAGCCCGAGGAAGGCGAGGACCGGGATGGCCGCCTTCCGCCAGGGGAAGGCCGGGACGAGCGCCCGCAGGGCCGTCTTCTTCGTCGTGGGCTTGGCCCAGAGGACCGGCACGGGCGTCGCGTGGATCGTCTCCTCGACCAGGCCGAGGTCGCGGCAGACGTCTTCGGTCGCCTGGTACCTCTTGTCGCTGTCCTTTTCGAGGCAGCGCAGGATGATGGCGCTCAGCTGGGGCGGCGTCTGGGGATTCAGGTCCTCGGGCCGGGGCGGCCTCTCGGACCGCTGCTTGAAGGCGACGACGAAGGGCGTATCGGCGGCGAACGGCAGCCGCCCGGTCACCATCTCGAAGAGGATGACGCCGAAGGAATAGATGTCGGACCGCCGGTCCGATTCCTTGCCCTCGACCTGCTCGGGCGACATGTATTCGGGGGTGCCGATGACGCTGCCCTCGGCCGTGACGCTCGAGCTGTCGAGGGCCCGGGCGATGCCGAAGTCGAGGATCTTGGCGTTCCCTTCCTTGTCGATCATGATATTGCTGGGCTTGAGGTCGCGGTGGACGATGCCCGCCTCGTGGGCCTCGCTCAGGCCGCTGCAGACCTGCTTGGCGATGGCCACCGTCGTGGCGACGTCGAGCCGCCGCGACCGGCGGATGAAGCTCTTCAGGTCCTCGCCGGGGACATACTCCATCGTGATGTAGTGGAGGCCCAAGTCCTCGCCGAGGTGATACATCTTGCCGATGTTGCGGTGGGAGATCTTGTGGGCCAGCTTGATCTCGTTGACGAAGCGCTCGAGGGTTCTCTTGTCCTCCGCGATGTCCGGGCGGATGAGCTTGATGGCCACCTCTTCGCGCGTCTTGGTGTCGAGGGCCCGATAGACGCGGCCCATGCCTCCGCGGCCGAGGGGCTCGATGATCTGATAGCGGCCGCCGAAGATCATGCCCGTGTCGAGGTCCCAGTTGCGGGATTCGTAGGTCCGGGTGGACGGCTCGGCGGATACTTTCGGGGTCGTCCCCTTCTCGCCTTTCCTCAGGGCCGTGGCGCAGTTGCTGCAGTAGTTCGCCGTCTCGGAGTTATCGAATTTGCATGTGGGGCATTGATTGGCCATCGTCCGCCTCGTTCTCGACCTCGTCCTTCGGCCCGACTCTCATACGATCCACCTGTTTAAAGCCCGCCCCTCATCAGTTATACGTTTGAAGGCTCAGCAAAGTTGCGTGCAAGGATCATGCCAAGCGGCAGGCCGCCGTTCGGCCCGTTCTCCCCTGACGCCTGTCCCCTGATGACCCGGCCCCCCCTTGGTCTTTACAATATTTTTTACATCAAGATGGGGTCAAACCTATTTTTTTTCGAAAAAAGTAGGTGGTTCTCTTCCATTGACTATGGGGGATAGCTATTAGAGGAGCTGAAGGCGAGTGTCGGGACATGTACCGCCCCGGTACGTGTCCCGTATGCCTGAACGGGGACACGTACTTGGAGTACATGTCCCCGTTTTCTAGGCCAACTGACCCACACAAGATGGAAGAGAACCAAGTAGGTTTGACCCCCTCTTAGCCCCATCTTAGGGGCGGATGGAGAGGGTGATCTTGACGACGCCGCGCTCGCCGAGCGGGATGAAACGGCTCATCGGGTCCCAGACCCGTTCCCAGTTCTTGTTGTAGACGAGGTAGATTTCGTTTCCGGGCTTGATCTGCCAGCGCAGGCGGGCGTTCCAGCCCAAGGTGTCCGAGATGTCATCGTATTGGATGTAGTTCATCAGCCCCAGGTCGGGCGAGAGGAAGATGTCCGCCTTGAGCTGAAAGACGTTTTGGCTGAAGTCGCCCTCGGGAAGGCGGCCGCGGACGAGGTTGGCGTCGAGGGCCAGCGTCGCGTAGCCCTTGAACTTCAGGGTCAGCCCCAGGCTGACGTCGTCGTAATGGCCGGAATAGAACTGGCCGAAGTTGTAGCCGGCGTCGACGACGATCGGCCGGTGTCCGGCCGTGCCGGCGTTGAGCCGGACGCTCGTGAAGTCGTACGGGCCGGCCGGGATGACGACGCCTTCCGCGACCTCGAAGTCAAAGGGCAGGACGTCGCGGGTGGCGTTGACGCTGAGCCCGAAGCTCTCGCCGCTCGGGGTCCGGAATCCCAGGGGCGAGGCGCTGAGCCGCCGGGTCTCGAGCGCCCCCGCGAGGTCCCAGTAATAGTCGGCGCTCGCGTCGAAGAGGAACTGGCGAACGAACCGGCTGAAGATGCCCTTCGCCGGCCGGGGTTGGAAGCCCACGCGCCCATAGGCGGTCTGGATCGCCGGCCGCATCATGAAGCCCAGGCCGGGATCGAGCGCCTCGCCGTAATAGGCGTAGACCGTCTGGACGTTCCAGAGGTCGTTCGGATAATCGGCCCGGAAGCCGAAGCCCTGGTGGCGCCCCTCCTCCTGCTCGTTCCAGTTATAGACGCCCCACGCGGCGAGCATGATGTTCTTGTCCCCGAGGAACTTCGACGATGAATAATTGAAATCGAATCCGGCCAGCGAGTTCCTCTCCCCCGTCTGACTGCCGTTGGTGAAGATCAGGCCGACCTTGCTCTGGTCGAAGATGTTCTGGGTGACGCGCGCCGCCAGGAGGTTCTGGCCGCCGATCCGGACGCCGGCGGGATCGCCGAAGGCGCCGGTCTGGACGTCGAGGACGGCCAGGTTCGTGTCGCCGATCTTGCCGTAGAGCTTGGCCCCGAACTTGACCGGGACCTGGGAGCCCGCGTAGAGCCCGATCCGGCGGCTGAAGAAGGGGGTGAAGCTGATGCTCGAGCTGAAGCTGAAGACCTCGGACCCCTCGAGGAAGAACATCCGCTTCTCCGGGAAGAAGAGGGGGAAGCGGGTCAGGTTGATGCGCCGCTCGTCGACCTCGGTCTCCGCGAAATCCATGTTGTAGCTGGCGACGCCGACGAGGCTGGGCGTGAAGCTCTTGTAGAGGTCAAATCCGCCGTCGAGATCGACGCCGATCTCGTCGCCGGGCATCTTGACGGCCTCGATAAGACCGTAGGGGCGGAAGGTGATGCCCAGTCCCTGCTTGATCCCCTCGATCCCTTCCAAGGAGGCCGCCTCGTTGGGGTTGTTGAAGTTGCTGTCCCGGGTCGTGCCGGAGAGCCGGTTCGTCTCCTGCTTCCGGGCGATCGTCCGCTCGATGTTGAGCCCCCAGACGGACAGGCCGGGCCTGAAGGAGATGGTCTTGAACGGGATGCGGATCTCGGTCGACCAGCCGTTCTCGAGGCGACGGCTCTTGGCCTCCCAGATCCCGTCCCAGTTGAGGCTGGAGCTCCCGGCGTAGATCAGTCCCTCGCCCCGGGCGCCGCGGGGATTGACGAAGAAGAGGTAGGCGCTGCGCTTGTCCTGGAAAGGGTCGAGGAGGATCCTGACGATGTCGTCGCTCGAGATCGACGGCCCGTGGTACCCGAAACCGAAGCCCATCGAGCCGCCGCCCCCGCCGCCGTCGTGGGCCATGGAGTTGGCGGCGATGCGGCCGGGCTCGCTGTCGTAGCAGAAGACGCCGATATAGAGGCTGTGATCGTCGTAGAGGACACGGGCCTCGGTCCGCTCGGTCGGGTCCTCCC
>MEYC01000065.1 GCA_001775715.1 Candidatus Aminicenantes bacterium RBG_16_66_30
AGCCCCTCGGGCTGGTAGAAGATCAGGTAGAAATAGCCCGGCAGGCCGAATTCCTCGGCCCCCTTGTAGAACCACAGCTCCAGGGGCCAGATCTGGGACTGCGTCGTGTAGGACGTCCGCTCGAGCGGCGCCCCGAGGACGAGGTAGAAGAAGCCCCGCTCGGTCTGGCTGCCCCGTTTCGGGGAGAAATGGCCGAAGGTCTTGTCGGCGAAACGGACCCGCTCCTCGTACTCCTTCCGGAACTCGTTCTCGTCCGTGTCGGGCAGGGGGTCCCGCATGCGCCAGAAGAACCGGACGAACTTGGCCCGGTCGGCGTTGGTCGGGAGCTTCAGGAACACGGCCCGCTCCGTCCTCGTGAGGATCGGCGAAACGTCCTCGAACCAGCGCTCGAGCTCGGGCGTCATCTTCTCCGCGGCCGCGAGAAGGCCGGCCGAGAGGAGGACGGCGGCGACGAGGAGGCGAGATATGGTCTTTTTCAAGGCGCGTCCTTCTTGGAGCCACAATAGCACACGCCATGGGCCGTGACAAATCCGGGGCCTTGGCGAGCCGAACCGTAATCTTTTTTATTGAAAATGACCAAAATTTTGGATATTATTTACAGAAGCTTGAATATTCAGATGGAAACCAAATCCTAAGGAGGTGTCCATCGAGAAAAGCAAGAGAGGTCATCGGAATGAAGGCAAGTCACCCCTACAGACCAGAAAGGAGGCGTATTTGAGAAAGAAGATTTCATTCATCCTGGCCATCGTCCTCCTCCTCGCCCCCGTCGTCTTCTCCCAGTCTCGCGACACGGGCGCCATCCGCGGCTCCGTGAAGGACGACCAGGGACAGCCCCTGCCCGGCGTCAACGTCACCATCTCCAGCCCCAATCTCATGGGCACCCGCGCGTTCATCACGGACGCTAACGGCGAGTTCCGCTTCCCGGCCATCCCGCCGGGCGACTATAAGATCAGGGCGGAGATTCAGGGCTTCGTGACGACCATCCGTGAGAACATCCGGCTGACGACCACGGCGACGCTGACCATCGACATCGAGCTGAAGGCGTCCGCGGTCACCGAGGAGGTCACCGTCATCGCCAAGTCGCCGACGGTCGACGTCAAATCGACCGAGACGGCGTCCGTCACGCTGTCGGGCGAGATCCTCCGGAACATCCCCTACAACCAGTTCACGGCGGACATCGTCAACCTCGCCCCCGGCGTCAACAACGACGTCGCCTTCGGCGCCTCTTCGGACACGGGCATCGCCTACACCATGGACGGCGTCAACGTCGCCGACCCGGACGCCGGCTCGGCCTGGGTTTTCTCGGACCACAACATCGTCGAGGAAGCCAAGATCATGGGCATCGGGCTTCCGGCCGAGTACGGGAACTTCACCGGCGTCATCTTCAACATCATCACGAAGTCCGGCGGCAACGCGTTCTCCGGCCACTTCGAGTTCAACTTCCAGGGCTACCAGTCCACCTCGAAGTTCTGGCAGGCCAACAACAATCAGGCCTACGTCGAGGATTTCCCCGACCTGTCCTCGCCGTCGTCATGGCTCATGGACGTCAACGGCCATATGGGCGGCCCCATCGTCAAGGACAAGCTCTGGTTCTACACCGGAGTCCAATTCTACCGGACGAAGGACCGTCCGACTGGCTTCCCCGAGGATGTCGACTACAAGCAGCCCCGGTTCTTCGTCAAGCTGACGAGCCAGCTGACGAGCACCCTGAACATGAGCGCCATGTTCCAGACGACCGCGTATCAGGGCACGAACCGCGGCGCGGGCGCCCAGGTCTCCCCTGAGGCCACCGTAACCCAGGATTCGCCCGACTGGCTCGTCGGCTTCAACCTGAACAAGATCCTCAGCTCGACGACGTTCTTCGACCTCAAGATGAACGCCTTCGGAGGGCGGTACTACCTCGATCCTGAGGTCGGCACCGCGCCCTATTACCACTACGTGCAGGAGGTCCAAACAGGTGAGGACCCGGACCAACCGATCGATTTTAGGCCATACGCCAACGGCCGGCAAACCAACTGGGTCTACGAGAGCGCCGGCTACTTCGGCTACTACGACCGGGCCCGGTTCGGGACCAACGTCAGCCTGACCCACTACGCCGAGGACTTCCTGGCCGGCTCGCACGAGTTCAAGTTCGGCGCCGAGTTCGAGCGGTCCATGGCCCGGAACCACTACGGCTACACGGGTTCGGGCGGCCCGCTGGGCGATAACATCGCCTACACCGACCTCTTCGGCGTGGGTTATTACGGCTACGTCTACACAGGGAACTACCTGGCCTACCAGTATACGGGATACGACAACAACACCCGGTACACCCGCCTCGAGGGATTCGTCCAGGATTCTTGGCAGGTCACGAAACGCCTCAACCTCAGCCTGGGACTCCGCTTCAGCCAGAACTGGGGCGACATCAAGAACGTCAGCGGGACCGTCTACAATACGAACCGGCTGGCCCCCCGCCTGGGCTTCACCTTCGACATCCTGGGCGACAAGACGACCATCCTCAAGGCCCACTACGGCCAGTTCACCGAGGCCATGTTCGCCAGCTACCACGACCGGCTGAACCCCGATGAGGTTTACGGGGACTACGTCGCCTACTACTTCATCCCCGACGACGACGACCCCGCGACGACCACGGGAGACTGGTACGAGTGGTACCGGATCGTCCACGAAAGCCTCTACGAGATGGACCCCAACATCAAGCACCCCTACATGGCCCAGTGGACGGTCGGCATTGAGCGCGAGCTCTTCAAGGACACCTCCCTCGGCGTCACCTATATCAACCGGAGGTGGCACAGCCAGATCGCTCCGGTCGATTACGCCGCGGATTATGTCCAGATCGATATGCCCGTCACGCCGCTCGGCGAGACCTTCCAGATCTGGGAGAGGACTGATGAGACCCTCGAGGCTTACGACTACCTCATCAAGAACATCCAGCAGGGGGATCCCTGGATCAATGGCGTCCCCTACCGCAAATACGAGGGGATCGAGGTCCTCTTCAACAAGCGCTTCTCCAACCGCTGGCAGCTCCTCGCCTCCTATGTCTACGGCAAGGCCCAGGGAACGATCGACAACGGCATGGCCGACGACATCGGCTACGGCTCCCGGGACAGCATCGAGGTCGGCGACCCCAACTTCTGGATCAATAACGACGGGAACTGCACGAACGACCCGACGCACATGATCAAGGTCCAGGGCACCTACATCCTGCCCCTCGACGTCAGCTTCAACGTGTATTACCGGGGCATCACGGGGAACGCCTGGGCCCAGCGCTACCGGACGCGCTCCCTGAACCAGGGGCGGGTGACGTTCAAGACCGAGCCGGCCGGTTCCAACCATTATGCCTTGCGGAATACCCTCGACCTGAGAATAGAGAAAGTCTTCACTATCGCCAAGAAGTACCGCCTAGGCCTCATGGTTGACGTCTTCAACGTCTTCAACGACGACAGCATCACGTCCTGGGGCACGCGCATCGGCTACGACTGGTTCACCGACGGCACCTCCCCCTCCACCGACGGGCACGATCTCTATGGGATCGCCGATCCGCGGCAGGCCCGCGTCGGCATCCGCGTCATCTTCTAGCTACGGCTCCACGCACACGCTCGAGAGGGCGGCGGGCAGTCCCGCCGCCCTCTTTTTTCGAGGGGACATGGACCCCGGGTACGTGTCCCCGATTCTTCTTTGCCTTGGCTGCGTGCCCCCGCTCTTGCCGGAGAAGTATGATAAAATGGACGCCTGCGAGGTCTGATGGCCGTTAAGAAGTCCGTCGCCGCTGCGCTTCTCCTGGCCGCCGCCGCCCTTGCCGTCTTCCTCCTCCGGCCCCGGACGCCGGATTTCGGCCGCCTTCGCGGCGGCAAGGATTTCAACGTTATCCTCATCACCGTCGATACGCTCCGCGCCGACAAGCTCGGCTGCTACGGCAGCCCGCGGGTCAAGACCCCGGCCATGGACGCCTTCGCCGCCGCCGGGATCCGCTATGAGAACTGCATCGCCCAGACGCCCCTGACCCTGCCCTCGCACACGACCATCATGACCGGGACGCTGCCGATCCACCACGGCGTCCGCGACAACGGCGGCTTCGTCGTCCCGTCCGAGCTCGTGACCATGGCCGAGGCCTTCAAAGCCCGGGGATACGAAACGGCGGCCTTCGTCGCGGCCTACGTCCTCGACGCCAAGTGGGGCCTCGACCAGGGCTTCGACACCTATTTCGACAAGTTCGACCTGAGCCGCTTCGAGAGGATCTCGCTCGGCGAGGTCCAGCGGCCCGCGAACGAGGTCATCGACGAGGCCATCGGCTGGTTCGACGGGAAGAAGGACGGCAAGTTCTTCGCCTGGATCCATCTCTACGACCCGCACACGCCCTACGAGCCGCCGGAGCCGTTCCTGAGCGAGTATCCCCAGAGTCCCTACCTCGGCGAGATCGCCTACACCGACAGCCAGATCGCCCGTTTTTGGGACCACCTCGGCCGGGCCGGCCTCCGGGACAACCTCTTCCTCGTCCTGGCCGCCGACCACGGCGAGAGCCTGGGGGAGCACGACGAGGGTACGCACGGCTTTTTCATTTACCAAGCGGCCCTCCACGTCCCCCTCATCTTCGTCACGCCCTTCCCGGACCTCCGCGGCGTAACGTCCGCGGAGACCGTCGCGCTGGCCGACGTCTTGCCCACGGTCTGCGAGATGGCCGGCCTCGCCGTTCCCGCCGGGGTTCAGGGGAGGAGCCTCGTCCCGTCGTTCTTCCGGCCCTCGGCGGCCCCCGAGCGCCTGGCTTACGCGGAGAGCTTCTACCCCCGCTATCACTACGGCTGGTCCGAGCTCAAGAGCGTCCAGGACGGCCGGTACAAGCTCATCATCGCGCCCGTTCCCGAGCTCTACGACCTCGACCGGGACCCCGGCGAAGAGAAGAACCTCGTCTATCTCGAGAAGGGGGTTTTCGAGGACCTCACGGCCCGGGCCGAGGCTCTGATGGCCGAGGCCGGCCGGGGCGCCCTCGAAGTGGATCTCGGGAAGGTCGACGAGGAGACGCGGGAGAAGCTGGCCGCTCTCGGCTACGTCGGCTCGTTCACGGATTCTTCGAAGCTCCAGGGGAAGAAGCTGGCCGATCCCAAGGACAAGATCGGCGTCTTCAACGAGCTGACGAAGGCCCGCGAGACCGGCCTCGGCGGCGATCCCGACGCGGCCATCCTGGCGATCTCGGCCATCATCGCCGAGGACCCGACGATCGCCGACGCCCACTTCGCGCTCGGCAACGTCTTCAATAAGGCCCGCCGGTTCGAGGAGGCCGTCGCCGCGTTCAAGCGGTCCCTCGAGCTCAAGCCCGACGACGCCTTCGCCGTCATCAACGTGGCCGCGTCCTATCAGGCCATGGGCCGCTTCGACGAAGCCGAGACATTCGTCCTCGACCACATCGCCAGCGGTTTCGAGGACGCCCAGCTCTATTTCCTCCTGGGGAACATCCAGGTCCACGGGGGGGCGCCCGAGAAGGCCGTCCCCTATTTCGAGAAGTGCCTCGAGATGAACCCCCGCTCGGCGTCGGCCCACAACGGGCTGGCCGCGGTCTATCTCAACCGCGAGGCGGAGGGCGACCTGGCCTTGGCGGAAGAGCACTTGAGCGCCGCCGCGGCCATCAATCCGACGCTCCTGAGCCTCCGCTACAATACGGCCCAGCTCCGGGAAAAGCAGGGGCGGCTGGCCGAGGCCGCCGGCCTCTACCTCCAGGAGCTCGAGGACGCTCCCAAAACGCATAAGGCCCTCTTCAACCTGTCCCGCGTCTACCGGCAGATGGGCCGGGAGGACGACGAGCTCGTAATGCTGAAGAAGACGATCGAGGTCGAGCCGGATTTCCCCGTCGCCTACTTCTATCTCGCCCGCATCCACCTCGGGCGGGGACAGGACTACGAGGGGGCCATCGCCCTGGTCCAGAAGGGGATCGCGCTCAAGCCGGTGCCGTCGGAGCTTCCGCTCGGCTATTTCCTCCTGGCCGACCTCTACAACCGCGTCGGGGACAACGCGCGGTCGGAGGAATACGCCCGGAAGGGCCGGGCCGCGACAGAGGCAGCGAAAGCGCGGGCGAAGGGCTGATTCAGATCGTGAAGGCCCGTTCGAGCGAGGCTTTGCTCCCGTCGTTCGTGTTGACCACGGTCACGGTCAGCGTATAGGACCCCGGCGGGAGGGGCGCCACGGCGTCGGCGGTGAAATCGCCCTTGGCCGTCTCTTTCAGGCTGCTCGCGGCGACCTTGATGGGAAAGGGCTTGGCGAACGACCAGGCTTCCGCTCCCCCGGCGTCCCGGACCTTCATCGTCACCTCGAGGGTCGCTTCGAACATGTCGCCGCTGGACTTCACCCAGATGGACCGGTAGGGTAGGACGAGGGTCAGCCGCGTCCCCTCCCCCTCCGTTGTTTCGATCCGGACGTCGAGCCCCGGCATCGGGACGGCGCGGGACGGCCCGCCCGTGAACTCTCTCTGCGGCTCGTTCCACTCTTTCTGGGCCCGGTTGATCATGGCGATGTGGTCGGCGCCATAGGGGTCGAGGCGGTAATCGTCGACCCATTTCTCGTCGATGAACATGATGGTGAAGAAGCCGTACCACCAGATCTCGGTCGGCAGGCCGTAGAACGTGATGCCGCGCGGATACGTCTCGCGGTAGTCGGGCGGGCCGAGGGTGATGTAGACGCGGCCGCGGTCCTGGAGCCAACCTGGGGATCCGCCTCCGGCGAACAGGCGGTTCGCCGTCTCGATCCTGTTGAAATACCCCGTCTTGTACTCGTTCGCCTCGGTCGCGGGCTTCGGATCCCGCCGCTTCCAGAAATCCTCGATGAAGGCCGGACGGTCCGCCTCGGCCAGGGCCAGGAAGGCCTTTCGCTCTTCGGAGGTGATGATGTAGCGGACCTTGGAATAGAACTCGCGGCTCTCGGGATCGAGGCCGCGGGCGCGGCGCGAGGACGCGCAGGACCCGAGGAGCACGATCAAGCCGATGGAAAGGGCCAGCCGTTTCGCGTGGGGGCTCATGGTCATCCTCCGCCTTTATGATGCCAGTCTACGCCCTGCCCGCGGGGTTTTCAAGGCGCTTGCAATCGCTTCCGGCTTTCTCTAAACTGAGGTCTCCATCATGAAGTTCATCGCCGACCTTCATATACATTCGAAGTTCTCGCGGGCCACGTCGAAGGACATGGTCCTCGACACGCTCGCCCCCTGGGCCCGGATCAAGGGCATCGGGCTCCTCGCGACCGGCGACTTCACCCACCCGGAATGGCTCTTCCTGATGAAGGAGAAGCTCGAGCCGATGGGCAACGGCTTCCTCCGTCTGAAGAACGGCACGACCGCGTTCGACGCGCCGCCCTTCAAGGGCCTGCCCGTCCCGGCGCGGGACGTCGCCTTCATCCTCTCCTCCGAGCTGAGCTTCATCTACTCGAAGGGGGGCAAGGTCCGCAAGGTCCACGTCATGCTCCTGGCCCCGGACTTCGAGTCCGTCGAGCGGGTCAACAGCCGGCTTCAGGCGGTCGGCAACTTGGCCTCGGACGGGCGCCCCATCCTGGGCCTGGACGTCCGCCTCTTCACCCGGATGGTCGCCGAGACCGCGCCGCGGGCCGTCATCATCCCCTCCCACATCTGGACGCCCTGGTTCTCGCTCTTCGGCGCGAACTCCGGATTCGACGCCATCGAGGAGTGCTTCGAGGAGATGACGCCGTCGATCTTCGCCCTGGAGACGGGCCTGTCCTCCGACCCGCCCATGAACCGCCGGATCTCGGCCCTCGACCGCTTCGCCCTCGTCTCCAACTCCGACGCCCACTCGCCCTCGAAGATCGGGCGCGAAGCCAACGTCTTCGACACGGAGTTCAGCTTCCGCGGGCTCATCGACGCCCTCCGGAGGAACGATCCGTCCCGGTTCCTCTACACCGTCGAGTTCTTCCCCGAGGAGGGCAAATACCACTACGACGGGCACCGCAAATGCGGGGTCGTCTGCTCGCCTCGCGAGAGCCGGAAGACGAACGACCTCTGTCCCAAATGCGGCAAGCCCCTGACGATCGGCGTCCTCCACCGGGTCGAGGAGCTGGCCGACCGCGAGTCCGACGAAGGGCGGCCCGGACGCGTCCCCCATAAGAACCTCATCCCGCTCAACGAGATCATCGCCGAGGCCGTGGGCAAGACCCCGGAATGCCAGGGCGTCTGGGAGACCTACTTCCGGTTCATCCGGGAGTTCGGCGACGAGCACGCCATCCTGACCGAGGTCCCCGTCGCCGACCTGGCCCGCGTCGCCCCGGAGCGCGTCGCCGAGGCCGTCGAGCGGATGCGCCGGGGCCTCGTCCACATCCTCCCCGGGCACGACGGCGAATACGGCACGATCCGCATCTTCGGCGGCGACGCGGCCGCCGAGTCCTGCCCCTCCCAGCTCAACCTCTTCTGATCCGGAAAAAAGAGGGATCCCGGGCGATTTGACAAGCCCACCTCCGGCCCCTATATTAGAAGAGGTATCGGCCGGCCATGGAAATCGAAATGAAGGTCAAGGGTCTCGTCGTGGACCCGATCTCCAAGATGCCGATCGTCGTCCTGGAAAACCCTCGCAACGAGCAGATCCTGCCCATATGGATCGGCGTCTTCGAGGCCAATGCCATCGCCCTGACCATCGAGAACGTCCCCACGCCGCGGCCGATGACCCACGATCTCCTCAAGAGCTTCCTCGAGAAGCTCGGGATCGCCATCGAGAAGATCGTCGTCAACGACGTCCGGAACAACACCTTCTTCGCCCTCATCCACTGCCGCCAGGCCGATCAGGCGCTGATCATCGATTCCCGCCCCTCCGACGCCATCGCCCTGGCCCTGCGGATGTCCTCGCCCATCTACGTCGAGGAGGAGGTCGTCAAGAAGGCCAACGGCCTGAAATTCGACGAGAAGATCGAATCCTCCGAGAAGCTCCGGAAGTGGCTCGAGGGTCTGGGCCCGTCCGATTTCGGCAAGTACAAGATGTGACGGGCTAGGTCCGCAGCCGGAAGAGCCCGACGATCCCCGCCAGCCCGAAGATGAGGTTGGCCCCCCACGCGCCGACGAACGGCGTCAAGACCCCCGCGCTCCCCAGGCTGCGGAAGACCGCGAACGTCCCCCAGTAGGCCATGGCGACCGCGACGCTGAGACCGACTCCGACGAGCGTCCCCTTCCGGCCCATCCAGGACCCGAAGGGCACGGCCAGAAGGGCCATGATCAGGCTGACGAACGGCATGGCCGATTTCTGGGCCAGCTCGGCCCGGAGGCGGTCGGTAGGGAAGCCCATGTCCCGGACCTCGTCGACATATCGGTCGAGCTCGGCCAGCGTCATCTGCAGGGGCTCCCGCCGGGTCTTGAGGAAGGCGTCCTTCCCGTCGGCCAGGTCGAGCCGGCCGCTCCCCGAGCGGACGAAGGACGGGCCCGCGGGCGCCGTAAAATCCCGCGTCCAGCCGTCCCGATAGCCGAGGGCGTTCCCTTCGAAGGCGGCCCGCTCGGCGAAGAACCGGCGGGCCAGGACCCAGCGGCCGGGGTCGAGGTCGAAGACGGCCAACCGGCTGAAAGCCCCGGAGACCGGATCGAGATAATCGTAATGGTAGATCCGGTCGCCGCTCCGGCCGAGGATCCAGTGGCGGTTGAGGAAGCTGTAGCTTTGCGCCGGGAGATCGTTGATAGCGCTCCAGGCCGCTTCGGACCGCGCGTGGGCGGCCGGAACGACCCGTTCCTGGACGGCGAGAGCCAGGAGGCAGGCGGCGGCCGTAAGGACGAGGACGGGCAAGACCGTCCGGTAGGCGCTGACGCCGCAGGCTTTCATGGCCGTCGCCTCGTTCGTCCGGGCCAGGAAGCCGAGGGAGAGAAGGGCCGCCGTCAGTACGGCCACGGGCAGGAGGAAAGCCAGGAGCTCGGGCAGCTTGAACCAGACATGGCGGGCCAGAAGTCCGACCGGCTTGCCGCGCGCGAGCGTTTCGCCCAGGCGCTCGAGGAAGGCGAGAATGAAGGCGGCGGCGGCAAGGCCCGCGAGGACGAGGGCCAGGACGGTGAGGAACTTCCGCGAGACGTATCTGTCGAGGAGGCCGGGGAAGCGGAGCGGCCGGGAGCGGAGGCCGGCGGGCGGCGCGGGCGCCGGGGCGGGAACGGGCGCGGTATCCGCCCGTTCCGGCGCCGGGGACGGCCCGTGGGCCGGCCGGCGAAGTACGGGCCGGGGGCGGCCGGCGCGCGCGTAGAGGGCCGCTCCGGCGGCGGCAAGGACGATATCGGGACCCCACATTCCCAGGAACGCCGACAGGCGCCCGTCCATGGCCGCTTTCTCACCAGCCGTGAGCAGGGCGTAATACAGGAGGATGATGACCAGGCCCGTCGAAAAGCCCCCCGTGCGGCCGGCGCGGCCGGTCATGAGGCCGAGCGGCAGGCCGAGAAAGGCCAGGACAAGGCAGGCCGCGGGCAGGGCGAATTTCTTGTGGATCTCGATCCGGTGGGCGCGGACCTCGCGGCTGTCGCGGAGGCCGGGAGGGCCCGCCTCGAGAGAGGCGAGATCGCGGACGAGCTCACCGATGTCCTTCTCCCGGACCCGCTTCGCGCTCGATACGGTCGGGAAGAGATCTTCGACGTCGATCTCCTCCTCCAGGCGCTCGAAGGAGGTCAACGTGTCCTTGGCCGGATCGTTCAGGGGCCCCGAATAGACGACGCCATCCGCGAGCTCCAGGACGGCCCGCCGTTGTTCGGGGTAAAGACGGATCGTTCCGGAGCGGGCCAGGACCAGGCGGGGATCGGCCGGGTCGTCGGCCATATAGGCGAAGACGTCCCGCCAGCGCTCGTCCCGGCCGGTCTCGCGGACGAAAAAAACGATGTTGGGCAGCGATTCGTTGAATACGAGCGGCCCGACCTTGATCCGGACGCGGGCGAGGACAGAGGAGGACATGGTCCGGACCCAGGCGCTGTTGGCCCGAGGGGCGAGGACCAGGGCGAGGGGGAGCGTCAGGAGAAGACCGCCGAGCCCGAAGGCGAGAACGGGGAGACCCAGGCGGCGCGGCCCGACACCCAGGGACTGAAGGGCGACGACCTCGGAGTCCGAAGAGAGGCGGGCCAGTCCGCCCAGGACGCCCATCAGGACGGCCATCGGGAGGGCGAAGGCCAGGATAGACGGGACGAGAAGGCCGAGGATGCGGAGCGCCTCGAGCGCGGGTACGCCCTTGTCGATGAACAGCTCGGCCAGGAGAAGGACTTGGTTCATCAACAGGACGAAGACGATGAGCAGGAGCCCGATGAAGAAGGGCGGGACGACCTCGCGCAGGACGTAGCGGTCAAGAAGCTTGGGCATCCGGACAAACTATAACACAGGCAGGCTCAAAAGGGGGCGGAGAGGGCGGCGAAAAAAAAGCCCCGGGCGGGGGGCCGCCCGGGGCTTGGCGATGCGTTGTCGCGCGGATGTCTTCCAGAGGGACAGTCCCCTCCGGGGACAGTCCCTTAGTACATGTCGCCGGGAGGAGACGGGTACCCGGGCTTCTTATCCTCTTCGGGGAGCTCGGCGACGAGGCCTTCTGTGGTCAGCATCAGGCCGGCGATCGAGGCTGCGTTCTGGAGCGCGATCCGGACGACCTTGGTCGGGTCGAGGATGCCGCCCTTGATCATGTCCTCGTACTTCTCGGTCAGGGCGTTGAAGCCCATGTCCTGCTTCATCTCTTTGACCTTCTCGACGACCACGGAGCCTTCGAACCCGGCGTTGGCCGCGATCTGGCGCAGGGGCTCTTCAATGGCCCGCTTGACGATATTGGCGCCGATCTGCTGATCGCCTTCGAGCTGGAGCTTCTCGAGCGCCTTCTGGGCGCGGAGCAGGGCCACGCCGCCGCCGGGCACGATGCCCTCCTCGACGGCCGCCTTGGTGGCGTGCATGGCGTCCTCGACGCGGGCCTTCTTCTCCTTGAGCTCGGTCTCGGTGGCCGCGCCGACCTTGATCAAGGCGACGCCGCCGACCATCTTGGCCAGCCGCTCCTGGAGCTTTTCCCGGTCGTAATCGGACGTCGTATCCTCGATCTGGACGCGGATCTGCTTGATCCGGGCCTGGACGTCGCTGGCCTTGCCCATGCCCTCGACGATCGTCGTGTTGTCCTTGTCGATGACGACTTTCTTCGCTTCACCCAGCCAGTCGGCGCTGACTTTCTCGAGCTTGACGCCGATCTCTTCGGTGATGACCTGGCCGCCGGTCAGGGTCGCAATATCCTCGAGCATGGCCTTGCGGCGGTCGCCGAAACCGGGAGCCTTGACGGCGCAGCACTGGAAGGTGCCCTTGAGCTTGTTGACAACGAGCGTGGCCAGGGCCTCGCCCTCGACCTCCTCGGCCACGACGACGAGCGGACGGCCCATGCGGGCGACGTTCTCGAGCAGGGGCAGGAAGTCCTTGAGGTTGCTGATC
>MEYC01000066.1:0-4677 GCA_001775715.1 Candidatus Aminicenantes bacterium RBG_16_66_30
GGGCATGGGCTGAGGACCTATTTCGGCCAGTTCCTCAAGGGCCAGCACTACGGCGAGCTTGACGCCGCGGAGAAGCTGTCGCCCCTCGTCCACATCGAGCGCTTCGGGCGCGAGGGCTTCCTGCACATCACGGAGGGGCCGGACGACGAGGATATCCGCAGGGCCCGTGAAGGCCTGCGGAAGTGCCGCGAGGCCATGCTCTCCGGCCGCTACGATATCGTCGTCCTCGACGAGATCAACACGGCCGTTCTGCTCAAGGTCCTGACGGTCGAGGAGGTCCTAGGCCTTCTCGACGAGAGACCCGAGGGCGTCGAGCTCATCCTGACCGGGCGGGGCGCTCCCCAGGCCGTCGTCGACCGGGCCGATCTCGTCACCGAGATGCGCGAGGTCAAGCACTATTTCAACCGGGGCGTCAAGGCCCGCGAGGGCATCGAGAAATGAGCCGGCGGCCGGACCCCTTCGGCCGGAGCCCCTTCCGGCCGTCCATGGACCGAAGCCGGTTCGAGGACCTCGTCGGCGAGGCCATGGCCGAGATCCCGAAGAGGTTCCGCAAGCTCATCGAAAATCTCACTGTCATGGTCGAGGACGACTGTCCGCCGGGGACGAGCCTTCTCGGCCTCTATCACGGGGTCCCCTACCCTCACCGGAGCCCCGCGTCGTACGGCAATTATCCGCCCGACGTCATCGTCATCTACCAGCGCCCCATCGAATCGATCTCACGGTCCGACGAGGAGATCAAGGACCACGTCCGGGACACCGTCCTTCACGAGGTCGGACATTATTTCGGGCTCGGCGAAGCGGAGCTCCGCGAGATCGAGCGGGCCGTGCGGGAGCAGCGCAAGGGAGAAACGCCATGAACAAGCCGCTCGAAGGCATCTATGTCGCGCTGACGACGCCGTTCGCCGGCGACGGGATCTCGACGGCCCAGCTCAAGGAGAACGTCGGCCGGCTCAATGCGACCTCGGTCGCCGGCTATCTCGTGCTGGGCTCGACGGGAGAGAGCGTTTCCCTGACCGACGCCGAATCCCTGGAGCTCGTCGAGGCCGTCCTGGAGGCCGCCGCCCCGGACAAGAAGATCCTCGTCGGCACGGCCCGGGAATGGACCAAAGGGACGATCGACTTCGGCGCCCGCCTCCCGGCCCGCGGCATCGCCGCCGTGCTCGTCCGGCCTCCCTCCTACTTCAAATCGAAAATGACACGGGAGGCCCTCCGGGCGCACTACCTCGCGGTCGCCGACGCCAGCCGCCATCCGGTCCTCGTCTACAACATGCCCCAGAACACCGGCATATCGCTCGAGCCCCGTCTCGTCATCGATCTGGCCTCCCATCCCAATATCGCCGGCCTCAAGGAGAGCTCGGGAAGCCTATCCTTTCTGGCCGAGGTCATCCGCGAGGTCTCCGACCGCTTTCATTACTTCGTGGGGTCGGGGCACGTCGTCTATCCCGGGCTGGAGATGGGGGCTTGCGGGGCCATCTTGGCCGTGGCCAACGCGGCCCCCGAGATGTGCGGCGAGATCTACCGGTTGTTCCGGGCCGGGAAGAAGGACGAGGCCCGCAGGCTGCAGCTCGACCTCGTGCCGCTCAACAAGGCCTTGATGGAGACCTACGGCATCGCCGGGCTCAAGCACGCCCAGGACCTGCGGGGATACGCGGGCGGCCCGACGCGGCTGCCGCTCCTCCCCGTCGACGAGGCCGCGAAACGCGAGATCGCCGCCCTGCTCCGGAAGCAGGGGCTCATGACTTCTTGACCACCTCGACCCGGCGGTTCTTGGCCCTCCCTTCTTCGGTCGCGTTGTCGGCGACCGGCTTGTCCTGACCCCAGCCGACCGCGCCCATCCGCGAGGCCTCGATGCCCTGGGCGGCGACGGCCGCGACGACGGCCCGGGCCCGCTCGTCCGAGAGGGTTTTGTTGCCCTGGGGCGTCCCCGTATTGTCGGTGTGGCCCTCGATCGACACCTGGAGCCCGGGATTATCTCTGAGGAGCGCGGCGATCTCCCCGACGATCCTCTGGGACTCCGGCTTGATGGTCGCCTTTCCCGTGTCGAAGTGGATGGCCAGCGCGATCCGGCCGTCCCTATTGAGGGCGGCCAGCATGTCTCTGGCCGTAACGTCCTGGGTCATCTCGCCGATCTCGAGGATGGTCAGGGAGTAGACCGTGCCGCTATTGGCCGGCTGGACGGCCACCCACACCTGGCTCGCCCCTTTGACGATCTTGAGAGAGATGTAGATGTCCGTCTGATAAACGACCGTGCCGCCGATGGCCTTGACGGCGTTGGCGTAGTTCCTGAGGATCTGAAGCTCCGACGGCGCCGCCTCGCCTTCCCTCAGGTAATAATTGATGAGGGTTTTCTGACCTTCGAGGGTTTGGGCCTGATCCTCGCCGATATAGAATTCGACGGCGTCGAAGTTCGCTTCGCACGAGCCGATAACGAAGCCCTTCATCCGGCTGAGCAGGGGGTGGTCCTTACAGCCCTCCTCGTCCACTTCCTGGGCGTGCGCGGCGATGGGCAGAGCCATGAGGACGGCCAGCGCGGCCAGAACGACGCATCTCTTCATGGGATCCCTCCTTGCGAGCTGAAGGAATGGTAGACCGGGCCCCGCCCGGAGTCAAGCGGAGGAAAAGCGACCGTGCACCCTGCTCCGACAGCACTCTCCCTGCGTGTCCCGAGCCGCCGGCTCCGGCGAGGTTGACTGCCGCACAAGGAACAGTCCCGTTACCGCTGCTACCTTCCGGTCCTGACGGGATTCGCGGGAAGCCCTTCGCGCAGGACCCCGGCCTTCAACGCCACGTGCAAGGGCACCGGCCAGAAAGAGGGAAGCCTCGGCAGGGAATTCGACCCCACTGGAGCGGATCGTGGGCTACAGGGCACCGCTAGCTCCCCGTCTAGCACGGTCGGGTCCATTATACAGTTTTCCCGGCGAATGGGGTACAATGGAGGTCTGTGCCATAGGAGGACAGCGCTATGTTTCTCGGCGACCCCACGTTCATCCTGGTCATCCCGGCCCTCATCCTGGCTTTCTACGCCCAGGCCAGGGTCAAGGGGGCCTATCGGAAATACAGCCAGGTCCACGCCTCGTCCCGGACGACCGGCGCCCAGACCGCCTATCAGCTTCTCCAGACGGCCGGCGCGGGCGACGTCACCATCGAGAAGGCCGCGGGCGAGCTGACCGATCACTACGATCCCCGCAAGAAGGTCTTGCGCCTGTCCCAGGGCGTTCATGACAGCACCTCGATCGCGGCCCTGGGCATCGCCGCCCACGAGACGGGCCACGCCATCCAGCATCGGCAGCACTATCAGCCCATGCATCTCCGCTCGCTCATCTACCCCGTCGCGAACCTCGGCTCGACGCTGGCCTTCCCCCTCTTCTTCATCGGCTTCATCACCTCGAAGGGGCCGAGCCTGCTCATGGACATCGGCATCCTGCTCTTCGCCGGAGCCGTGGCCTTCTCGGTCGTCACCCTGCCGGTCGAGTTCAACGCCTCGAAACGGGCCCTGGCGCTTCTCGAGGAGCGCCGCTTCCTCTCCGGGGACGAGATGGTCGGCGCCCGGAAGGTCCTCAACGCGGCGGCCTTGACCTACGTCGCCTCGACGGCCATGGCGGCGACCCAGCTCCTGCGCATGTTCATCCTGCGCTCGTCGCGCGACTAGCCCGGGGCTCTTTCCGCCTCGCGCCGGAACGAGGCCTATCCCCCCGGCCGGCTGATATCGGCCCCTCCCCTGCCATCCTGCGAGCCCGGCCACCGCGAGCCGAGCTTGACAGGTGATTTCCCCGGTGATAGATAGACCTCTTCGATCGTCCGAAGGAGGTCGCTCATGACAAGGTCCCGCCTCTCCATCCCGATGGCCCTCGCCCTGGCCGCGACGATCCTCGCCGCGGGCACGCTCGCGGCCCAGACGCCGCCCGACAAGTTCCTCGGCCACAAGGTCGGCGAGGACCGCAAGCTCGCCGACTACAGCCAGATCAAGGCTTACTTCGAGAAGCTGGCCCAGGAGTCGAACAAGATCAAGCTGTTCACGATCGGCGAGTCGGTCCTCAAGAAGCCGATGATCATGGCCGCCATCTCGACGCCCGAGAACCTGGCCAAGCTCGACCGTTGGAAAGAGATCACCCATAAGCTGCGCGACCCCCGCGTGACGCCCGTCGACGAGGCCCGCAAGCTGGCCAAGGAGGGCAAGGTCATCGTCCTCATCACCTGTTCCCTCCACGCGACCGAGATCGCCGCCTCCCAGATGTCGATGGAGCTCGCCTACGATCTCGTCACCGGCAAGACCTTCTTCGACGCCGGGAAGATCCTCGGCGACGTCGTCGTCCTCCTCGTCCCCACGCACAACCCGGACGGCAACCAGATGGTCGCCGACTGGTACCGGAAATAC
Organism: Candidatus Aminicenantes bacterium RBG_16_66_30; assembly: GCA_001775715.1. Classification (GTDB taxonomy): domain Bacteria; phylum Acidobacteriota; class Aminicenantia; order Aminicenantales; family Saccharicenantaceae; genus RBG-16-66-30. The sequence continues at coordinate 4,376 of MEYC01000066.1, forward strand.
GTCGGCACGCAGTACGAGGGCGGCGGCATGCCCTGGCTCTACCACCATTACGCCGGCCACGACAACAATCGCGACTGGTACATGTTCAACCTGCCCGAGACCCGGGCCGTGACCAAGGTCCTCTACCACGACTGGCTGCCCCAGATCCACGTCGACGAACACCAGATGGGCTCGAACGGCGCGCGCCTCTTCGTCCCGCCGTTCATGGACCCGCCGCTGCCGAACATCCAGCCCATGGTCTGGCGCGGCGTCAACCTCGTCGGCACGGAGATGGGCTACGACCTCCAGAAGCATGGCCTGAG
>MEYC01000066.1:4693-4998 GCA_001775715.1 Candidatus Aminicenantes bacterium RBG_16_66_30
CGCTCCTACACGGCCTGGTGGATCGGGGCCTGCGACGACACGTCCTGGCTCCACAACGTCATCGGCATCCTCAGCGAAGCCGCCTCGGTCCGGGGGGCCACGCCGGTCCACATCGAGCCGAACGAGATCCCGGATTCCTATTATGAGAAGCGCATGGACTTCGTCGATCCCTGGCCGGGCGGCTGGTGGCGCCTCCGCGACATCGTCGACTACGAGCTCGTCCTGTCGAAGAGCATGATCAAGACGGCCGGCCTGCACAAAGAGGACCTCCTCTTCAACTTCTACCAGATGTACAAGATCTCCAT
>MEYC01000067.1:0-18295 GCA_001775715.1 Candidatus Aminicenantes bacterium RBG_16_66_30
ATCAGCGTGGTGATGGGCAGGCCGACGAAGTTGTCGCGGCTCTGGCCGAACATCTGGCCCCGCTTGGACAGGACGCCGACCACGGTGAAGGCCTCCGGGCCGACGCGGATCTCCTTGCCGACGGGGTTGGTGGTCGGGAAGAGGACGTCGGCGAGCTCCGAGCCGAGGACGCAGACGCGGGCTGAGCGGGAGACCTCCGCTTCGGTGACGAACCGGCCCAGCCGGGGCAGGTAGAGCGACATGACGACGGGCCACTGCTCGTTCATGCCGATGACCATGGCGCTGTCGCTCTTGGCGCTCCGGTACTTGATCTCGACCTGGTCGAAGACGCTGACATAGATGCTGACGGCCACGGCCCGGACGAGCGGGGCGCCCGCCTCGACGGCCTTGGCGTCGTCGAAGGTCAGGTCCTTCCGGGTCCTCTCCTCCTCGGACATCCGGCCCATCTGGACCGCCTCGTTCTTGCGGATGACGATCATGTCGGAGCCGGCCGACTGGAGCTCGCTGAGGAAGCTCTTGTTGAGGCCCTGGATGATCGAGACCATGCCGATGACCGTCATGACCCCGATGACGATGCCCAGGATGGTCAGGAACGAGCGGAGCTTGTGCGACCGGAGCGAGTCAACGGCCATGCGGAAGACTTCCCGGACGATCTGGAGCCTCATTGTTCCGACCTCAGGGCCTCGACCGGGTCGAGCTTGGCCGCCCGGTTGGCCGGGTAGATGCCGAAGAACAGGCCGATCGACCAGGACATGACGATGGCCAGGACGATCGAGGCCGGCTCGACGCTCGAGGGCATGGACGTGGCCGCGGAGACGATGCGGGCGACGAGGAAGCCGAGGACGATCCCGATGATCCCGCCGAGCGCGGAGATGACCGACGACTCGATGAGGAACTGGTAGAGGATGTCCCGGCGGCGGGCGCCGACGGCCATGCGGATGCCGATCTCCTTGGTCCGCTCCGACACGGAGACGAACATGATGTTCATGATGACGATGCCGCCGACGACGAGGGCGATCGAGGAGACGGCGATCATGGCGAAGTAGATGCCCGCCGTCGCCGTCTTGTAGAACTGGATGAAGGTCTCCGAGGTGGCGAAGGAGAAGTCGTCCGGGTCCTTGTAGGAGAGCTTCCGCCACGAGCGGAGCACGGTCCGGACCTCCTCCTGGGCCTGGGCCATCTCCTCCTGGGAGTTGGTGTGGATGTTGATGCTGATCGAGCGGCGCGAGCCGTAGGCCTTGTTGAAGGTCGTGATGGGGATGCGGACGAAGTTGTCCTGGCTGAAGCCGAGGATCTTGCCTTTCTTCTTGGCCACGCCGATGACCTGGAAGTTCCGCGAGCCGACCTTGAGCCAGCGGCCGAGCGGATCGAGCCCGCCGAAGACCTTCTCGGCGACGTCCGACCCGATGACGCATACGGGCCGGGAGTTCGTCTCGTCCTGGCTCTGGAGGTGGCGCCCGCTCGTGAGCTCGACGACCGAGCCGATCTCGTGGTCGAGATAGGTCACGCCGCGGACCTCGGTGTCCCGGAGGGACTGGCTGCCGTACTTGACCGTCGTGCCGTAGGACGCGGAGGCGCCGACGAGCTCGCACGTGGGGCAGTTGGCCCGGATGAGGTCGCGCTCGACGAGGGTCAGGTCCTTGCGCTTCATCTGCTCGCGGAAGTCCTTGAGGGAGGTCCCGATCATGGAGAACTTCTGGACGGAGAAGTCGTTGGCCCCGAAGAAGGACATCTTCGTATAGACATAGTTGTTGAGGCCCTGGATGACCGAGACGACGGCGATGATGGTCAGGACGCCGATGATGATGCCGAGCAGGGTCAGGAAGGTCCGGAGCTTGTTGGATCGGAGGGACAACAGGGCCATCCCGAACGACTCTTTGATCTGCAGCTTCGCCATAGTTCGACCGCTCTATATTCTACCTTATCTATACGAATCCCGGGGGCTTTGGTTTATAATGGGCCAGCTCAAATGCTTACGAGACTCAACAAATTCTTAGCGCATGCCGGGGTGTGCTCGCGGCGGGAGGCCGACCGGTGGATCGCCGCGGGCCGGGTCACCGTCAACGGCAAGTCTGTCATGGAGATGGGGGAGAGGATCGACCCGGCGCGCGACAAGATCGTTGTCGACGGCCGGGCCGTCAAGGCGGAAGAGGAGCGGGCGGTCTACATCCTGATGAACAAGCCGGCCGGGCGCGTCGTCAGCGTCAAGGACCCTTTCGGGCGGCCGACGGTCCTCGATCTGCTGGGCCGGCTCCCGGTCCGGGTCTATCCCGTGGGCCGGCTCGACCTCGACACGGCCGGGGCCCTCCTGCTCACCAACGACGGCGACCTGGCCCTCAAGCTGACCCACCCCCGCTATGGCGTCGGCAAGACCTACGAGGCCCGGATCGAGGGCGGGCCGGCGGAGGCCGACCTCGACAAGGTCCGGCACGGCATCTTCCTCGAAGGCCGCCGCACGGCCCCCGCCCGCGTCCAGGTCCTGCGGCGGGGCCAGCGATGGACGCTCCTCCGGGTCGAGATCCACGAGGGGCGGAAACGGGAGATCCGGAAGCTTTTCGAAGCCGTGGGCTTTCCCGTCGCGGGGCTCGTGCGCGTCGATTTCGCGGGGCTGACCCTCGACGGCCTCAAGCCGGGGGAGTGGCGCTATCTCGGGAAGCCTGAGATCCGGCGCCTTCAGGCCGCCGGCGGGTCCCCGCGCCCCCTGCCCGCGCCCCGACCGGATCGGGCTAAGCGGTCCGGGCCGAGATCCGGCGGACGCCGGCCGGCCGGCCGCTAGCTACTTCGATCCGTCGGGGCCCTCGCCCCTGTCGGCCGGGCCGGCGAACGCTTTCAGGCCCTTGGCGAGCCGCTGGAGCTCGCGGTCGACGAGGCCATGGACGGTGCCGTCCGGGTACTCGGCGTTCGCGTCGGCGGTCCCCGCTTCGACGCCGGTCAGGATCTCGATCCCCTCGTCGATCCCCCGGACCGTGTAGACGTGGAACTTCCCGGCCTTGACCGCGTCCACGACCTCGGCCCGGAGCATGAGGTTCTGGACGTTCTGGTGGGGGATGAGGACGCCCTGGGTCCCCGTCAGTCCCTTGGCCCGGCAGACGTCGAAGAAGCCTTCGATCTTTTCGTTGACGCCGCCGATCGGCTGGATCTCGCCCTTCTGGTTGAGGGACCCCGTGACGGCGAGGTCCTGGCGCAGGGGCAGTCCCGAGAGGCTCGAGAGGATGGCGTAGACCTCGGTCGAGGAGGCGCTGTCGCCGTCGACGCCGCCGTAGGACTGCTCGAAGGCCAGCGAGGCGGTCAAGGACATCGGCCGTTTCGTGGCGTATTTGCCGCGCAGGTACCCGCTGAGGATGAGGACGCCCTTGTTGTGGGTCGGGCCGCTCAGGTCGGCTTCCCGCTCGACGTTGATGACCCCGGCCCGGCCCATGGCCGTCCGGGCGGTGATGCGGGCCGGCTTGCCGAACATGAACTGGCCCATGTCGTAGACGGACAGGCCGTTGACCTGGCCGACGACGGCCCCCTCCGTGTCGATGAGGATGGTCCCCTCCTCGATCATCTCCTGGATCTTGTCCTCGATCAGGCTGACCCGCTCGAACCGCTCGGTGATGGCCCTCTCGACGTCCTCCCGCCCGACGGCCGTCTTCTTGCCCCGGCGGGCCCAGTAGCTCGATTCCCGGACGACGTCGGCGATGATGTGGAACCGGGTCGAGAGCTTCCTCTGGCGGCCGGCGATGCGCGTCGAGTATTCGATGAGGGCGGCGATGCCGTCCCTGTCGAGCGGCATGAGGTCGTCCTCGTCGCAGATCTTCTTGATGAACCGGACGTACTCGGCGAAGGACTTCCCGTCCTTCTCCATCTCCGCGTCGAACTCGGCCTTGATCTTGAAGATCTTCTTGAAGTCCTCGTCCATGAAGTAGAGGAGATTGTAGATGGCGGCGTCGCCGATCATGACGACCTTGACGTCGGCCTTGATCGGCTCAGGCTTGAGGCGGGCGCTCGTGAACAGGTACATCTGGAGGTAGTTCTGGATCTCGAAGATCTGGTTGCGCAGGGTCCGCTTGAGCGTCGCCCAGACGCCCGGCTCGACGAGGGCGTCGAGGGCGTTGACGACGAGGTACCCGCCGTTGGCCTTGAGGAAGGAGCCGGCCTTGATCATGGTGAAGTCCGTTTGGCTCAGGCCGACCCGGGTGATGGTCGATTCGATCGAGCCGAAGAGGTTGACGTAGTTCGGGTTCGTCTCCATGACCACGGGCGCGCCGCGCTGGTCCGAGTTGTCGACGAGGAGGTTGACCCGGTACTCGAGAAAGTCCTCCACGGGCTCCTTCTCGTCCTTCTTCTGGCTCTTGAACAGCTCGAGGCCCTTGATGAGGGCCTTCTCGACCTCGTCGAGGTAGGCCCCGATCTTGGGGTAGTCGAACCTCGACCGGACGTCGTTGATGGCTCCCTTGATGACGGGCGTGATCGACTCCTCGTCCCAGGCCCGGAGAAGGGTCCGGGTCTCCTCGTCGATCTCCTTGAGCCGCTCGAAGACCGTCTCGAGCTTGGCCGTCAGCTCCTCGTACTTCGCCCGGAGGCCCTCGAGCGTCTCCTTGGGGATCTTCTTTTCCTTGACCAGGCCCTCGATCTTCGCGAACGGGATGGGCTGGCCCTCGAGGACGGGGATGAGGTCCGGCCGGCTGAACAGGCCCATCTGGACCTGGATGACGGAGAAGCCCTGAGCGGCCACCTCCTCTTCGAACGCCTGGAGGTGGTCCCGCTGCTTCTTCTGCTGGACCTCGACGATGCCGTCCCGCTTCTCGGAATAATAGGGGCTCTTGAGGAGCTGGGGGATGTTCGTCCTCAGCATGTCGAGGAGCTTGGTCATCGACTCGCCGAACTGCTTGCCCCGGCCGGCCGGGACCATGATGAGGACGGGCTCGTCGGGGTACTTGAAGTTGTTGACGTAGAGGATGTCGTCGGGCGTCTTGTCGGCCTTCTCGAGCTGGTCGAGCAGCTGCTTGATCGTCGTCGTCCGGCCGGTGCCGACCATCCCGGTGATGAAGATGTTGTAGCCGAGGCTCTTGATGTCGAGGCCCGTCTGGATGGCCCGGAGCGCTCGCGCCTGGCCGATGATCTCCAGGCAGGCCCGCGCCTCCGCGCTCGAATCGACGGGGATGTCCTCGGGGCAGCAGGTCCAGCGCAGCTTGTCGGGAGGAAGCTCGGGAAATCCGCTCTTGGTCCGCATGCGTCAACTCCTCCGGCCCAACCTATCATAATCACAGGGATTCCTCAAGGCGGCGAAGGGGCCCGGCGAGGGGGGCCGGGCCGCCCTTTTTTAGTGAAAAACCGCCGGACATCTGTTAGAATAAGGCCCCATGGAAGACGATCTCCGAAAAAGGGGCGTGACATCATGAAGATCCACCAAGGCAAGCTCCAGGCCAAGGGCTTCAAGATCGCGATCGTGGTCAGCCGCTTCAACAGCTTCATCGCGGAGCGGCTGTTCGAGGGAGCCCTGGAGGCCCTCCAGAAGATGGGCGCCCTCGAGGCCGACCTGACCGTCTACAAGGTCCCGGGCTCGTTCGAGGTCCCCATTCTGGCCAAGAAGATCGCCAAGGCCAAGACCGCCGACGGCATCCTCTGCATCGGCGCCCTCATCCGGGGCGACACCCCCCACTTCGACTACCTCAGCGCCGAGGTGACCAAGGGACTGGCCCAGATCGCCATGGATGACGGCATCCCGGTCGCTTTCGGCATCCTGACCGTGGACACGGTCGAGCAGGGCATCGAGCGGGCCGGGACGAAGGCCGGCAACAAGGGCTATGACGCCGCTTTCTCGCTCGTCGAGACCCTGAACGTGATCAAGGAGGCGGGCCTCCGCTGAGCGGTCCGGCCGTCCGAGCCATGGGAAAACGCCGTCAGGCGCGGGAGTGCGCCCTCCAGATCCTGTTCCAGCTCGAGTTCCATTCGGGCGATCCCAGCGACGTCGTCCGGGCGTACTGGGAGAGCCGGAAGACGGCCCTGGAGGCCCAGGAGTACGGGGCCTGGCTCGTGGAGCGCATCCTCGAGAACGGCGAGGCGATCGACCGGACCATCCAGTCGGCCTCGAAGAACTGGCGCCTGGCCCGGATGGCCGTCATCGACCGGAACATCCTGAGGATCGCCGTCGCCGAGCTCCTCTATGAGCCGACGCTCGTCCCGGCCATTGTCATGGACGAGGCGATCGAGATCGCCAAGCGCTACAGCGGCGAGGGGTCGGCCGTGTTCGTCAACGGCGTCCTCGACGCCATCGTCCGGCGGCTCGCGGCGAAGTCCGACCGCCCGGCCGGACAGGACCCCTGAAAAGGTGAACATGAGTCCGAAGGACGATCATAACGAGCTCGATCAGGACGTCGCCCGCCGCGAGAAGCTCCGCAAGCTCGCGGAGGCGGGCGTCCCGCTCTTCCCCTACACCGCGCCCGGCACGCACGCTGTGAAGGAGGCCGTCGACGCCTTCGCCGGCCTGACCGCGCCCGAGCTCGAAGCGAGGAGCGAGAAGGTCGTCGTCCGCGGCCGCATCCTGTCCATCCGGAAGATGGGCCGGGCGACCTTCTTCCATATCTCCGACGGGCGGACGAAGCTCCAGGCCTACATCCGGGAGGACCAGGCCGGTCCGGAGGCTTACGAGCGCTTCTCCCTTTTCGACCTCGGCGACGTCGTCTCCGTCTCCGGCAAGCTCTTCAAGACGCGCACGGGCGAGCTGACCGTCCTCTGCGACGCCGTGACGTTCCTGGCCAAGTGCCTCCACCCGCTCCCGGAGAAGTGGCACGGCCTCCAGGACGTCGAGCTCCGCTACCGCCAGCGCTACCTCGACCTGATCATGAGCCCGGACGTCGGCGAGGTTTTCCGCCTCCGCAGCGCCATCGTCTCCCACATCCGGCGGTTCTTCGACGGCCGCGGCTACATCGAGGTCGAGACGCCCATGATGCACCCGATCCCCGGCGGCGCGCTGGCCCGGCCCTTCAAGACGTTCCACAACGCCCTCGGCCTCGACCTCTATCTTAGGATCGCCCCGGAGCTCTACCTCAAGCGGCTCGTCGTCGGCGGCCTCGACAAGGTCTACGAGATCAACCGCAGCTTCCGCAACGAGGGCATCGACGCCCAGCACAACCCCGAGTTCACCATGCTCGAGTTCTATGAGGCCTACCGGGACTACCACGACATGATGGAGCTGACCGAGGAGCTCCTGAACGGCCTGGCCGTGAGCCTCCGCGGATCCGAGGAGGTCCCCTTCGGCGAGCACCGGATCTCCTTCAAGAGGCCCTTCCGGAGGCTGAAGTTCCTCGAGGCCTGCGTCGAGCTCAGCGGCCTGGCCCCGAGCCGCTTCTCCGACCGGCCCGATCTCGTCGCCTTCGCCGAAGGCCTCGCGCCCGAGAAGAAGCCGCTGACCTTCGGCCGGGCCCTGGACGTCGTCTTCGACCGGTTCGTCAAGGACAAGATCGTCCAGCCGACCTTCATCACCCACCCGCCCCGGGAGATCTCGCCTCTGGCCAAGACGTCGCGGGACGACCCGGAAGAGGCCGAGCGGTTCGAGCTCCTCGTCGCCGGCATGGAGGTCGCCAACGCCTTCTCCGAGCTCACCGACCCGGCCGAGCAGCGGGCCATCTTCGAGGAGCAGGCCGAGGCCAAGCGCCGGGGGGACGAAGAGTCGCACCCCGTCGACCTGGACTACGTCGAGGCCCTCGAGTACGGCCTGCCGCCGACGGGCGGGGAGGGCATCGGCATCGACCGGCTGACCATGCTCCTGGCCGACCGGAGATCGATCCGGGAGGTCGTCCTCTTCCCCCTGCTGAAGCCGAAATAGAACTATGACCTTCGAGCTCTTCGTCGCCCGCCGCTACCTCACCGCGAGGAGGAAGCAGGCCTTCATCTCCGTCATCACGACGATCTCCGTCGTCGGCATCGCCATCGGCGTCGCCGCCCTGGTCATCGCCATCGCCCTGATCACCGGCTTCCAGGGCGACGTCCAGGACAAGATCCTCGGCGCGACCTCCCACGTCATGGTCTCCGACCTCGGCGGCCAGGGCGTCGCGGACTACGAGGCGATGGCCGAGAAGATCCGGGCCCTGCCGGGCGTCGAATCGGTGTCCCCGGTCGTCTACAGCACGGTGCTCATCACCGGCATCGGCGAGAGCTCGGGGGCCCTCGTCAAGGGCATCGATTTCGACCGGGAGAGGCCGGGGGCCGACTGGCTCCAGAAGCTCGAGGCCGGGAGCATCCCCGTCGGCGGCGGGGCCCGCGAGGGCCTTCTCCTCGGCCGGGAGCTGGCCCTGAGGATCGGGGCCCAGGTCGGCGACCTCGTCGACGTCGTCACGGCCTCCTCGACCTTGTCCCCGATGGGGCTCCTGCCCAAGAGGAGGAGGTTCCTCGTGTCGGGGATCTTCAACACCGGGCTCTACGAGTTCGACAACGCGACGGCCCTCGTCGCGATCGGCGTCGCCCAGCGGCTCTTCGGCCTCGAGGGGCGGGCCAGCTACATCCAGGTCAAGCTGAAGGACATCTTCGCCGCGCCCGAGGTCGGCGAGAAGATCCGGGCCATCCTGCCGCCCGTCGTCTACATCACGACCTGGATGGAGCTCAACAAGTCCCTCTTCTCCGCCCTGAAGCTGGAGAAGAACATCATGTTCCTGACCATCACCCTGATCGTCATCGTGGCCGCCCTGAACATCATCGCGACGCTCATCCTCATGGTCATGGAGAAGACCCGCGACATCGGGATCCTCATGGCCATGGGCGCGACGCCCCGGATGATCAACCGGATCTTCTTCCTCCAGGGGGCGCTCATCGGCGTCATCGGGACGGCCCTGGGCGTCCTGCTCGGCCTCGGCTGGTGCGCCCTGGCCAACGCCTTCGAGCTCATCAAGATCCCCGTCGACATCTACCAGATCTCCTACGTGCCCTTCCGGCTGAGGCCCCTCGACCTCGCCCTCATCGTCGGGGTGACCCTCCTCATCAGCTTCGTCTCGACGCTGTTCCCGGCCCGCCGGGCGGCCAAGGTCGATCCCGTGGTGGCGTTGAAATATGAGTGACCGCGTCCTCGTCGCCGAGGGCCTGGGCAAGACCTACCCCTTGCCCAAGGGCGACCTCCGCGTCTTCGAGGGCCTCGACTTCGAGCTCGGGCGGGGGGAGCTCGTGGCCGTCATGGGGGCGTCCGGGGTCGGCAAAACGACCCTCCTCAACCTCCTCGGCGGCCTGGACCGGCCCACGGAGGGGCGCGTCCTCCTCGACGGGGAGGACATCTTCGCCGGCGGCGACCGCGACGTGGCCGCGGTCCGCAACCGCAAGATCGGCTTCGTCTTCCAGGTCTTCCACCTTCTGCCCGAGTTCACCGCCCTCGAGAACGTCAGCTTCCCCCTGTTGATCGGGGGGATGGCGAAGCGGGAGGCCTTTGCCCGGGCGGCGGACCTTCTCCGCGAGGTCGGCCTCGAGGACAAGATCCCGTCCCGTCCGAGCCAGCTGTCGGGCGGCGAGCAGCAGCGCGTGGCCATCGCCCGGGCCCTGGTCGGCGCGCCCCGCCTCCTCCTGGCCGACGAGCCGACCGGCAACCTCGATTGGCGGACGGGGGAGATGGTCCTCCGCCTCGTCCTCGACCTTCATGAGAAGAAGGGTTTGTCCTCGATCCTGGTCACCCATAACGAGAAGATCGCCCGCTACTGCGACAGGGTCTACGAGATGGCGGCAGGGGCGATGAAACGCCTGGCCCTCCCCGAGAGTTGAATCCTTTGTCAGGGTCATGCCGGACCCCGCCCGGCGGGGCCGGGCTTTTGACCAAATCCGCCCGATATGGTATATGTTAAGGGAAATTGGACATGAAAAAGGTCGCCCTCGTCCTCCTGCTCCTGGCCGCGCCCGGCCTGCTGGCCGCCCAGGAGATCGTCGAGAAGATCGAGATCGTCGGCAACGACCGGGTGACGCCCGAGACCATCATCTACTACTTGTCGGTCCGCCAAGGGGACCCCTACAATGCCGAACAGCTCCGCCGGGACTTCCGCGTCCTCTGGTCGACCGGCTTCTTCGCCGATATCAAGTTCGATGAGCTCCCGGGGGAGCGGGGCCGCATCGTCCGGATCACGGTCCAGGAGAACCCGGTCGTTCGCGCCGTGACCTACAAGACGGGGAAGAAGGTCAAGGAAAACGATATCGTCAACAAGCTGAAGGAGAAGGACCAGGCCATCCTGCCCTATTCCTACTACAGCCCCCACAAGGTCCAGCGCATCAAGGACACCATCACCGAGCTCCTCTATGAGAAGGGCCTGCTGTCCTCGAAGATCGAGACGGAGACCGTCCGGCAGGGCAAGAACGAGGTCGACGTCCTGATCCGGATCGACGAGGGTCCCAAGGTCCGCGTCGGGGACGTCGTCTTCGAGGGCGCGACCAAGGTCCAGGTGAGCAGCCTCAAGTGGTCGATGAAGGACAACCGGCCTCACACCCTCTTCAACTGGATCGCCGGCAAGGACGTCTACAAGGAAAACAAGATCAGCGAGAGCGCCGACGCCCTCAAGAAGAAATACCAGGAGATGGGCTATATGGAGGCGGCGGTCGGCGAGCCGCGGACCGAGGAGATCGAAAAGCGGAGCGTCACGTTCAAGAGCCAGAAGATGATCCGGCTCGTCTTCCCCGTCACCCCCGGCTACCTCTACCGCACGGGCGAGATCAAGATCGAGGGGAGCAAGTCCGTCAACCTCAAGGCCGTCCGGGGCCTGGTCAAGATCAAGCCCGGCGAGATCTACAGCACCAAGGCCCGGGAGAAGAGCGTCGATGACATCTCCGAGGTCTTCCGGGACGGCGGCTTCGTCTACTGCCAGGTCATCCCGATCGAGAACCTCGATCCCGTGCGCAAGATCGTCAACGTCACCTTCAACATCATGGAAGGGGAGATCACCTTCCTCAACCGGCTGGAGTTCCGCGGCAACAACTACACCAAGGACAAGGTCATCCGCCGGGAGATGATCATGCGGGAGGGCGACCGCTTCGGCATGAGCGCGTTCAAGAACAGCATCCTCCGGATCAAGCAGCTCGGCCTGGTCGACCTCGAAAAGGACCCCGACATCAAGCCGGACCCGGACGATCCGACCAAGATGAACGTCACGGTCAACGTCAAGGAGATGCAGCGGAACAACATCCAGTTCACGGCCGGCTACAGCGGCTACGAGGGGACCTTCGTGGCCTTCAGCTATTCGACGGTGAACTTCCTCGGCGCGGGGGAGACGCTGGAGCTCGGCGTCCAGCAGGGCAAGCTCACGAAGAGCTACTCCTTCGGCTTCTCCGAGCCGTACCTCTTCGACAAGCCCATCACGGCGGGCTTCAACGTCTACAAGAGGGACATCCATTACCCCTGGTTCTGGAGGAAGGGCGCGGGCATCGACCTGTCGACCGGGATGCGGCTCTTCGGGATGTGGCGGGCCAACCTGACCTATACCTTCGAGAAGGTTCAGATGACCGTCTCGGACAGTCCCGAGTTCACGCTCCCGACGTCCTACTACCAGCTCTACAGCAACCAGAAGTACGACATGAGCTCGGTCACCCCGATGCTCTGGCGGTCGACGATCGACAGCCCGCTCACCCCGACCCGGGGGACGATGTACTCCGCGAGCCTGAAGTACTCCTTCCCCTTCCTCGGCGGCGACGTGTTCCTGCTCAAGCCCATGCTGGAGTTCACCCGCTATCAGCCGCTCTTCGGGCGCGGCGCCAAGGCCCACGTCCTCGGCGTCCACGCCCAGGTCATGTTCATCAAGGCCCTCCGCGACTCGCCGATCCCTTACTGGGAGAAGTTCTTCCTCGGCGGCGAGCGGTCCATCCGCGGCTACGAGGTCTACACGGTCGGCCCGCTCGACGCGAACGGCTACAACATCGGCGGCGACAAATCCGTCTTGTTCAACGCCGAGTACATCATCCCCGTCGGCGGGCCGCTCTACGCCATCTTCTTCTATGATGTGGGGAACGCCGTCGCCTACGGCCAGAAGCTTCGCCTGCCGGACATGTACTCGTCGCTCGGCATCGAGGCCCGGCTCTTCATCCCGGCCCTGCGCGTGCCGTTCCGCCTGATCTTCGCCTATAACAACAAGAAGATCTACGCGTCCGACTCGGAGTTCACGTTCCGCTTCGCCGTCGGCACGACGTTCTAGGGAGGTTCCGACCATGAGACGACACCACCGGCTTCTTGCGCTCATCGCCGCCGCCGCCGGCCTGGCCGGCTTTGCCGCCGCCCAGGAGGCCGGCAAGCTGGGGATGATCAATTCGCAGGAGATCCTCGACAAGTCCGTCGAGGGCAAACGGGCCCTGGCCCAGATCCAGGCCGCCGACAAGAAGTACGCCGACGAGGTCACCCGCGTCGACGACCAGATCCGGCAGCTCCAGAACCGCCTGGCCGCCCAGAGGCTGACCCTCACCGTCGAAGCCGCCGCGGCGCTGCAGGCCGATATCCAGAAGAAGACGACCGACCGCCAGCGGTCGGCCGAGGACGCGGCCCGGGCCATGCGCGAGATACAGGCGAGGACCCTGGAGGAGATCCAGACCGATCTCATCCCCCTCATCGAGCAGGTCCGCAAGGACATGGGCCTCGACGTCATCTTCGACGTCACCAAGGGCGGGGTCGTCTATTTCACTCCGGCCCTCGACCTCACGGCCGAGATCATCAAGCGCTACGACGCCCTCAGAGCGGCGCCGCCGGCCAAGAAGTAGTCCGAGCGAGGCCCGCCCATGGTCCCGATCGAACAGATCATGCGGTTCCTGCCGCACCGGTTCCCCTTCCTGCTCGTCGACCGCGTCGTCGACATGGTCCCGCGGAAGAGCATCGTCGCCTTGAAGAACGTGACCTGCAACGAGCATTTCTTCCAGGGCCATTTCCCGGATTGGAAGATCATGCCCGGTGTCCTGATCATCGAGGCCATGGCCCAGGCTGGGGCCATCCTGCTCTTCGGCTCGATCCCCGATCCCGAGAAGAAGTTCTGCGTCCTGAGCAAGGTCGATAAGGCCAAGTTCAAGCGCATGGTCGTCCCCGGCGATCAGCTCCGGATGGAGGTCGAATGGACCCGGCAAAAGGGGAGGATCCTGCAGATGAAAGGCAAAGCGTTCGTCGACGGCGAGGTGGCCGCGGAAGCGGAGATCTTCGCGACGGTCCTCGACGTCGAGACGTTCGTTACCGGAAGATCTTGATCAGCTTCCCCGCGGCCGGCACGGCCGTGACCTCCAGGGCGTTCCAGACGGCGAACTGGGGCCACGATTTCTCAGGCATGCCCGCCTGCTTGAAGATCGCCTGAAGGGTGTCCCGGCCGTTGGCCTTGACCAGGGCCAGGCGTTTGGGAGAGCGGTTGATCTTCGAGGCATCCGTCAGGTCGCGGAAGGACGTCACGATCCGCTTGAAATCCGTGGAGTATTTCGAGAACCCCTCGACCGAGCTCATGGCCTGGAAGGCATAGACCCAGTCCCCCTTCTTCAGGCAGGACAGGCTCATCCGGATGGGGGCCGCGTTCTCCTGGGTGATCTGGTAGGCCTGTTCGTAACAGGCCAGGCCGTTGACCGTCGTCCGGGTCTCGCCGAGCAGTGTCCCGCCGGATTGGGTGATCTGCGTGGCCTGTTTCTTGCCGAACTCCTCGGCCGAGTCGGCGGTCTGGCCGCCCTGCATGATGACGCCGCCGTTCTGATCTGCCGCCACGAGCACCACCTGGGAGGCCATGTTGTTGACCGTCCAGCCGGACGGGACGGCGAACTGGAAGCGCAGCCCGGGGTGGTAGAAGATCCCGTTCTCGACGTAGCCTTGGCGGGGGTCCTCGCCGTAGACGATGTTCTCGACGGTCTGGAGGTAGGCCTCGGGCTTGCGGGCGAGCTTCTGGTCCCCGGGCTTCAGCATGGTTTCGACGTGGGCGATCCGGTCGGAGGTTAACGGGTGGGTCGATAGGAACCCGGGGAGGGAGCTCGAGCCCGAGCCCGATACATCACCGAACTTCTGCAGAGCGACGAAGGTGGCGGCCATATCGGCGGGATTGTATCCGGCTGCCCGGGCGTATTCGACGCCGAGGGCGTCGGATTGGTTCTCGTTATCCCGGCTGTATTTGAGGAAGAGGACCTGAAGCCCGGCGCCGGCCAGGCCGGCGTACTGGGCGAACTTCTTGCCGATGACGCTTCCGACGGCGAGGCCGATCTGGGCGACCTGCTGCTTGCTCATTTGGCTCATGGAATGGCGGGCGTTCACATGGCCGATCTCGTGGCCGAGGACCGCGGCCAGCTCCGCCTCCGAGCTCATCATGGCCAGGATGCCGCGGGTGACATAGACCGCGCCGCCGGGGACGGCGAAGGCGTTGACGACCGGGCTGTCGAGCACGGTGAAGCGCCACGGTAGGTTGGGCCTCTGACCCTTGGCCGCCAGGGCCGCGCCCAGCTTGCCGACATAGGCCTGGAGGGCCGCGTCGTCGTAGACCCCGTACGCGGCCGCGACCTCGGCGTCGGTCTGCTTGCCCAGCTCGACCTCCTGGCTTTCGGAGTAGAGCATGAACTCCTTCTTGCCGGTGACCGGATTGACGGCGCAGGATAGCGCCGCGAGGGCGAGCAGGACGAGAGCCGCGACCTTCGCTTTTGTCATGGCGTCCTCCGGATCATTTCAGGATGAAGAAGGCGTCGTCCAGGTTCGAGTTATAGGTGACGGAGGTGATCGTGATCTTCTGCGCCTCGGTGCCGTTATGGAGGACGCGGTTGAAATGGGGGACCATCGTGCCGCCGACCTTCCGGTAGTCGGTGGTGAAGCTCTCCGCTTCGACCTCAGCGCCTGTCTCGTCGAGGGCCAGGGTCTGGGTCTTGTAGGGGAGGTAGGTCGCCGGATCGATATAGAGGGTGACCTTGTGCCCGTCGGGCAGGGTCTGTTCGAGGACGATGTAGTCCTTGCCCTCTATCGCCGCCTTGGGCTTCATGGTGTAGGTGACACCGGCCTTCTTCGGATCGAGGATGGTCTGGCTGCCCACGGCCAGGGCCTGCCGGGCGAACTCTTTGGCCATGAAGTCGGGCATCTCCTCGGTCATCCCGGTCTGGGGATTCGTGTACCAGCCCTTCTGGCCGTCGTAGGCCTGGGTGATGCTCATGTTGTATTCGGCGATGGTGATGTCGAGGCGCATCTTGTTGGGCTCTTTCTGATAGATCGTGATGGGCGCCGTGATCGTCGTGCCGGCCTGGGCGATCTCGAGCTGGCCGGAGATGGTCGTGTCCTTGATGGCCTCGAGGACCTTGCGCCCGCCCATGGCCTCGACCATCTTGCCGAGGACGTCGAGGGCTTCCTTGCCGCTCGCGGCCGCGGCCGGGGCCTGCGCGGTGAACGCGGGCAGGACGGCCAGCGATATGAGCAGAGCGGCGGCGACGGACAGGTGGATCGTTCTTTTCATGAGTTCCTCCTGAGAGTGGGTGCGTTCGGACATGCGACAATACGGTTATTCTAATACATCGTTCGTTAATTTCCAAACCTCGCGCGCCCCGCTGTCGCCGGCGGCGCCTCCCTGGGCGCTGAGTTGTCTCTCACTGGGATTAGCCCCGGAATCCCCCCTCGATTAACCTTATGATCGGTCCCGGCGAGATCATCTCGAACTCATTCTATATAAATGAATTAAACATTAATTTCTGGAAGGCTTGGAATTGTATGTAATTAATCAGGACATATAAATCTTGTCATATTTAATATTATCCTTGACTTAGATACAAAATAGATGCTATAATCATTATGTCCATATTTAGAACATATTTTATCGTACTGGGTGCCATTAACAATGCCCCCTCGGCTCGGCCTGATCACATGTTCGAGCTTCGGCCGCGAGATCCTGGCTCTCCGGTCCTCGCCGGATTTCGGTGACGTCCGCTTCGTCTCTCTGCCCGTCCGCTGCGATCAGTCCGAAGCGTCCTGGCCGGGCCTCGGAGAGGCCGTGGCGTCGTGCCGCCGGGACGGCTGTTCCGCCGCCCTGGCCGGCGGCTATTGCCTGACCCGGCCGACGAAGGACCTCGGGCTCGACGGGGGATGCCGGCTCCACCAGAAGAGCCAGTGCTTCGAGTGGGTGGCCGACAAGGAGGTCATCGACAGGCTCCTCCAGACCGGCGCGCTCCTGCTCTTGCCCGGCTGGCTGGCCGACTGGGAGGCCCACGTCGAGGCCCGCTGGCCGGAGAACCCCAAAGCCGCCCAGGCCTACTTCCGCGAAGTGGCCAAGAAGGTCGTTCTCCTCGATACCGGCGTTCATCCCGGCATCGACCGCGAGCTCAAGGCGTTCACCCGGTTCCTCCGGCTTTCCGGCGAAGTCCATCCCGCCGGATTGGACCTGTTCCGGCTGAACCTGGCCCGCATCGTC
This sequence comes from Candidatus Aminicenantes bacterium RBG_16_66_30, assembly GCA_001775715.1. Lineage (GTDB taxonomy): Bacteria > Acidobacteriota > Aminicenantia > Aminicenantales > Saccharicenantaceae > RBG-16-66-30. Next base: position 16,323 of record MEYC01000067.1, read on the forward strand.
CTGTCCTGGCGCATGGAACGCCAGATGGAGGATACGGAGGACCGCGTGTCCGCCGTCCGCCAAAATGCCTCCGGCTTCTCGCGGATCGGCCAGCTCTTCGGAGCGGTGACCAAGGTCAAGTCCATGGAGGACGCCCAGGCGGGGATCCTCGAGATCTTCCGTCTTCTCCTCTCTCCCCGCGACATCGTCTATCGTCCCGTCGGATCCCTTGCCGGACAGCCCAATCCCGAGGGCTCGCCGATCGACCGCATCGTCGCCCTCAACGCGGACTTCGCCTGGACCGACGACCGGCAGACCGTCTTCCTCAAGGTCGCCCACGACCGCGATCTCCTGGGCATCGTCGAGCTCGGGTTCGGCGGCCCGGAGCGGCGCGACCATGACCTCGATACGGCCCTGGCCCTGGCCAAGATCTCGGCCCTGGCCCTTCTGAACGTCCGGACGGCTCAGGCGCTCGCCGCGGAGCGCGACAGGGCCTCCAGCGCCGAAGCGGCCCTGGCCGCGGGCGAAGAGAAGATGTCGCTGATCTTTAGCTACCCCCTGGGGACCTACAGGACGACGCCCCAGGGGCAGATCATGGACGCGACGCCGACCCTGGCCCGCATGCTCGGGTATGCCGACGTCGCGTCTCTCAAGGCGGTCAACTTCTGGGACCTCCACCACGACCCGCGCGACCGCGAGAGCTGGCAGGCCGTGCTCGAATCGAGCGCCATGGTCGAGATCTTCGAGACCCAGCTCCGGCGCCGGAACGGCACGCTGTTCTGGGCCAAGGATTCCTCCCGGGCCGCCCGGGACGCCAGCGGCAACGTCCTGTTCTACGACGGCCTCATCGAGGACATCTCGCGGAAGAAGCAGATCGAGGAGGACCACTCCTGGGACGTCCGGCTCCAGAACTCGGTGAGGGAGGTCTCCGAGCGCCTGCTGTCGCCCACGCCGATCGAGGTCATGTCCTCGGTCGTCATGAACGAAGCCCGCCGGCTGACCGGGAGCGACACGGCCTTCGTCGGGCACGTCGACGAGCGGACCGGGCGCCTCGTCGCCGCGGCCCTGACCCCGGACGCCCAGGACATGCTCGGGGCCCGCTCCGGAGAGGGGGAGGGCCTCCACGAGAGCTCGGGCATGTGGCGCTGGGTCCTCGAGAAGCAGAAGGCCATCCTGACCAATATGACCAGCCTCGATCCCCGCTACACGGGGATGCCGGAGTGGCACTTCCCGGTCCGCCAGCTCCTGGCCGTCCCGGCGATCATGTCGAACCGCATCGTCGGGCTCATCGTCGTCGCCAACGCGGAGAACCCGTACGTGGAGAGGGACCTCAAGGCCGTCGAGCGCCTGGCCACCCTTTACGCGATCGCCGTCCACAGGACCCGGACGGAGAGCGAGCTCCGGGAGCTCTCGCTCGTCGACGAGCTGACGAAGGCCTACAACCGCCGGGGCTTCATGGCCCTGGCCGAGCAGCAGATCAAGGTCGCCCACAGGACGAAGAAGGAGATGTCTCTCTTCTACGCCGACCTCGACAACCTCAAGAGCATCAACGACTCCTTCGGCCACGAGGCCGGCGACGCCGCCCTCGTCGACGCGGCCGGCATCCTGAAGGACGCGTTCCGGGATTCCGATATCGTCGCCCGCCTGGGAGGGGACGAGTTCGTCGTCCTGGCCATCGACGTCGGCGAGAGCCGGATCTCCCACATGGTCCGCCGCCTCCGGGAGAAGGTCCACGCCCGCAACGCCAAGCCGGAAAACGATTTCGCCGTCTCGTTCAGCCTCGGGATCGCCCGCTACGATCCGGAGGAGCCCTCCACGATCCAGGACCTTCTGGCCTTGGCCGACAAGAGGATGTATCAGGACAAGACGGCCAAAAAGGCCGCCGCCGCGACGGCCTGACCGCCGCCGGCCCGGCTCATTTCCGGATCCCGTACTTGGCCAGCTTGTTGTAGAGCGTCGTCCGCGAGATGGCCAGGATCTTGGCCGTCTGGCGC
>MEYC01000067.1:18484-23982 GCA_001775715.1 Candidatus Aminicenantes bacterium RBG_16_66_30
TTGGCCAGCTCGCGGACGTTTCCCGGCCAGCCGTATTTGAGAAACAGCTTCTGGACCTCGCGCGAGACGCCGCGGACCCCTTTGCCGAAGTTCGTGTTGGCGATCTGGAGGAAATGGCGGACGAGCAGGGGGATGTCCTCGGGCCTTTCCCGGAGAGGGGGGAGGTCGATGACGACCTTGTTCAGGCGGTGGAAGAGGTCCTCGCGGAAGGCGCCGGCCCGGACCCGCTCGGCCAGGTCCCGGTTCGTAGCGGCCAGGACCCGGACCTCGACCGCCGTGCTCTCGTTCGCCCCGAGCGGCCGGAATTCGCGGCTCTCCAGGACCCGGAGCAGCTTGGCCTGGACGGCCACCGGGATCTCGGCGATCTCGTCGAGGAAGATGACCCCGCCGTCGGCCTCGACGAACATGCCCGGCTTGTCCCGGTCGGCCCCGGTGAAGGCGCCCTTCCGGTAGCCGAAGAGCTCGGATTCGAAGAGATTCTCGGGGATGGCGGCGCAATCGCAGATGACGAGCGGCTTGTCCTTGTGCGGGCTCAGGCTGTGGATGGCCCGGGCGACGACCTCCTTGCCGGTCCCGGTCTCGCCGGTGATGAGCGCGCACGAGAAGTACTTGGCGATGTTCTCGATCAGGCCGAAGATCTCGAGCATCATCGGATTGCGGCTGACGAGCCCCTCGAAGACGTACTTGCGCTCGAGCTTCTTCTCGAGGTGCAGGGTCTCCCGGCGGAGCTCGCTCTTGCGGGCGATCCGGCTCAGGACGTCCCGGAGGATATCGCGCTCGTAGGGCTTGGGGACGAAATCGGTCGCCCCGGCGTGGATGACGTCGAGGACCGCCTCGCGCCCGATCGGGTCCCCGCCGACGAGGACGTCGACGAGAGCGTCGGACTTCTTGATCCTCTTCAGGACGAGGAGGCCGGCGGCCAGGGCGTCGCCCGAGTCGACGAGGACGACGCGGATGCCGTTCTCGCGGACGATGTCCACGTAGTCGTCCTCGAGCTGGGCGAAGAAGACGTTGACGTCGACGCCCATCGGGGATCTCTTGACCGATTCGTAGAGGGAGAAATCGTCGGAGACGATCAGGAGATTGGTTCGCGCTTCCATCGATCCCCGCCCAGGTTCCTCGGCGGCTCCGCTATCTTATCAATTTTGTCCGGAAGAAACAACCTTTCCGGGCCGCTGCCGGACGAGGGTCAGCCGGACCCGCTGGCGGACCTCCTCCTCGATGCGCACGACCTCGAACCCGGCCCGTTCGAGATACTTGACGTGGGCCCGGAGGTAGGCCAGGCCCTGAGCGCAGAGGAATTCGAGCCAGTCGCCGGTCGCCGTCTCGTCCATGAGCTCGGGCGTCTGCTCGCTGAAGGTCGCCTGTGCCCGCGGATTCAGCCTGTTCTCGGCCGGCCCCCGGCGCATGGCGTAGATGTTGACGCCGTCGGCGATCTCGAGGACGCTCATGTGGGGCGCCCACCGGGCGGACCAGCGCTCGTAGCGGTCGTAGAACTTGCGGTTCGACGCCGAGATCGCGGCGTCGGCGTTGAGCTCCTCGGCGATGAAGCCCATCAGGGCCCGGGCGGCCTCCTGATGGTCCGGATAGATCGGCAGGCGCAGGGACTTGAAATAGGCGAACCAGCCTTTCGGGATCCAGTAGTCCCGGAACAGGTACGGCGTGTAGTTCGAGAACGGCTGGACCCACTCGTGCGAGGGGTAGCCGTGGAGGTTGAGGAAGATGTCGGGGACCCAGCGGTCATAGAGCCGGCCGCGGACGGCCGCCTCGGGCAGGAGCGGCCTCGTCCCCGTCTGATAGCCCATGTCCACGCCGAGCGCCCCGTAGCGGCCGGCGTGGAGGCTGTGGAACGGCTCGTTCTTCTGCATCCCGTAGGCGAGCTCGGCGCCGTCCGGGTTCTCCATCGGCTGGAAGACGAAGCTGACCTTCTTGAGGGCCTCGCCCGCAGCGGCGTCGCGGGCCAGGAGCTCGGCGAACCGGAGAATGTAGTTGGTCGAGGAGACCTCGTTGGCGTGCTGGCGGGCGACGGCCTGGAGGGTCGGCTTGGACGTGACCAGGCGCGGCAGGGAGACGTACTTCTCGAACGGCCGGTACAGCTCGAGGACGGGGACGTCGCGGCCCTCGTAGGACCTGCCGCCGACGTAGCCTCTGACGCCCTTCAGGGCGGACAGGCGGCGGACGATGTCCCCGGCCATTCCGGGGGAGATGATGTCCCGCGTCGTCACGAGGGTCTCCTCGGGCCGGAGCGGCGCGGGGGAGGTCTTCTCCGCGCCCGTGGGGGGAAGGACGGGGAGCCGCTCGTCCTTCTCCTGGGCCTGATACCGCGGCCGGATCGTGACGGCGCCGAGCCCGGGGAAGCGGAGCGGGTCGGCGATGAGCCCGGCGTCGAAGAGCCGGCGCCAGGCGCCGAGCATCTCGATCGCCGCCAGGTAGTCGGGTTCCTTCTCCCAGTCCATCTCGAAGACGACGCTGTCGACGCGGCCGGCCGCGCCGTCGAAGAGAAGCTCCGTCGCCCGCGTCTCTTTCGGCTTGAGCGCGGGGAAGACGGTCTTCCGGGAGACCTCGTCGTGGGCCTTCTCCTTCGAGCGGAGGACGAGCTGGGGAGACGCGGCCGGCCAGTCCTCGAGGACGACGCGCACCCTGGCCGGGCCGCCCTCGAGCGAAGGGTGAAGCGACGGAAAGACGTTGCCGGGGGCCGACGACCGGGAGGTGTCGGCGGCCGTCTCCTTGTCTTCGGGATCGAAACGGGTGATGCCCCGGAGCATGTCGAGCGTGTCGAAGTAGATCTCGTCGTGGATGGCCTCGAGCGAAGAGACGATCTCCTCGTCGAGGCCGGTCCGGAAGTCCGGCTCGCTCGCCCGGAGGTCGACGAGAAGGCGCTTGAAGTAGGGTTGCTTGGAGAACGTCGGCTCGTCGCCGGTCTTCTTCCGGACGTGGCCGACGACGGCCTTGAGGACGTCCTCCTGGTAGAAGCGCCAGAACTTCTCGAGGTCGGTCTCGATCGCCTCGTCGCAGACGACCGCGCCGCCGGCGACGACGCGAAGCCAGCCGGTGGTCACCTTGGCCGTCCCCCATTCCGGCAGGACGCTCGAGAGAAGGATCTCGCGGGTCCGCGGCGTGAAGCTTCCGGCATGAACGACCGTGCCGCCGGCTCCGGAGGCCTCGACCGAATAGACGGGGCCGCCCGGAGCGGCGGCCTCGAAGGCGATGCGCTCGAGCGGGATGCCCAGCTCGCGCGACAGGACCTCGTCGACGGGATAGAGCTCCTGGAGCCAGCGGCTCGGCTCGGCGTAGGTGCGCTTGGCCCGGCTGAGGTCTTCGCGCTCCTCGGCGAAGCGGACCGTCAGGCGTTCGACGCCCCGGCCCTTGATGGCCGGAAGGACCCGCTCGACGAGCCAGAAATAGCCGGGCTTGAACGCGGAGAGGACCTCGACCCGGGCCGATGGGAAGCCGGAGGCCGCGAGATGGGCGCGGATCTCGCCCCCGACCTTCTCCCGGACGGCCGGCGATTCGCTGACGCCGAGGCTGACCTCGACGCCTCCGCCCTTGCCCGCGGCGTCGACGAGGGCCCGAAGCCGCGCCTCGAGCAGGGCCTTGGCGTCGTCGACCTCCCACGTGAACACCTTGTCCTTCTCGAAGACAGCCTTGCCGGCCTTGAGCGATCCCGCCTTGACCGTGACGGGGGCGCCTCCGGCCGCGGCGAGCAGGGCGGACCGGACGGCCTCCTCGTAGGGCGCGTTCGGACCCGGCAGGAGCAACTCGGCGTCAACGGATTCGAGCTCCCGGCCCTTCAGCTCGGCCGCGGCCTTTTCGACGGCGCTCATGAAGAACGCTTCGGCGGCGCCCTTGCCGCCCGCGAGGAGACCTTCGAGGTCCGCGGCCAGGTCGGCCAGCTGCGGATTCCCTTCGCCGTAGTCGGCCAGGTAGGGGAAGGTCCGCGAGAGGTAGGAGACCGTCCTGTCGAGCCCGGCCGGGTCGGCGCCGGTGACGATGAGCGCCGAGGAGCTGCCGAACGCCTTGGGGACGATCTTGATCGATCCGGCGCCGCTTCCGAGGGCCGGGAGCTTGAGCTTGCCGGTCTTGATGAGGTCGGCGGTCAGGGCGTTCGCGCCGATGAGGATGGGAGCCGTCAAGGCCTTGCGGCTCTCGACCTCTGCGTCGAGCTGAACGATGGGGAAGGAGGCCCCGGCCGTGCCCATGACCAGCCGGCTGGCGAGCTCGGCCGGGCCCGAGCCCGTGAGGTCCTTGGGGACGACGACCGTGGAGTCGAGGCCGTCGGGGATGCCGTCCCGGTCCTGGTCGGAATAGGACCCTTTGGTCGAATACAGGCCGAGGAGGTCGAACTCCTTTCCGGCCGCGGCGGTGCCCGGCCTCTCCTTGAATCCCGGGGTGAGCAGCCGTTTGGAGGCCCCGGTCCGCGGCAGGACGACCGCGGAGCGCGCGCCGCCGGCACGCAGCTCGAAGGTCAGCGTGGCGCAGGCCGGATAGGAAAGGGTCGCCGCGCGGCTCCCCGTACGCCGGTCGGCCGCGAGGAGCGCCAGGGCTTCCCGGGCTTTCCCGCGATCGGCTTCCGACGCGCATTGCGCTTCGACGACGAGGTCCCGGATCTGGCCCTGGTCGAAGGACAGCGCTTTGAGGCCGTCGGAAACAGGCGGCGCGGCGGGAAATTCGTAGAGGGCCTCGCGGACGACCAGCTTCTCGAGCTTGACGCCCGCCGCGGCCAGGAACGTCTCGAGGTCCTTCTCGAGGTTCTCGTAGGTCGCCCCGGCCTCGCGCCCCCAGATCTCCCAGAAATAGGGCCAGCGGAGGAAGAAGGCCCGCCCGGTCTTGAGGAGCGCGTCGTCGGAGCCGGCGACGCAGACGATCGCCGTCTGGCCGGGACGCGCGGAGAGGAAGACGAGTCCCTGGTTCGGTCCCAGGACCGCGGGCTCGCGGCGGCGCTCCTTCATGGCCTCGCGGACGCGGGCCAGGCCGCCGCCGATCAGGATCTGCAGGGGCGGAGGCGCGGCGGCGCCGAGCTCCGATTCGCGCCGGACGAGGCCGAGATCGACAGCCAGGCTCTCGAAATTGATCCTGGCGGCGATATCGGCGGCCAGGGCGAGCTCGCCGGCCGTCGGCCGGTCGGGAACGACGATGGCCACGGCCGGCTTCTCCGGGAAGCCGTCGCCGTCGAGGTCGAGGACGGCCCGGCCCGGGCCGAAGAGCCGGGACAAGCTGTCGACGTCGGCCAGTCCGGGGAGGACTAGGGAGGCGGCCGCGAAGGCCGCGAGAAGCGCTTTTTTCATGGGTCCGTCTCCAGCGGGAACTCGCCGGGATTCTACCACACTCCCCGCCGCATATGGACTGTCCCTCTTAGCCTGTAGTCCTTATGTAGGCCGCAGAGGGGCCTCGGGGATCGTCTCTTGGGAATCCACCTTCTAACGCTCGGGGTATTCCCTCCGTCGGCCGCTCGCCGGCCCGGCGAGCCGGCTCGCTTCGTATCCGGGCTTCGCTCTGAA
>MEYC01000068.1:0-1366 GCA_001775715.1 Candidatus Aminicenantes bacterium RBG_16_66_30
CAAGTCAAGATGTCCCCTTATCTGCCGGGCAATAATGTCCCCATGGAGTGGGGGCAGGTGTGGTCTCGAGGTAGGTTTGGAGGATGTGCCGGGTCCGGTGGCTCTCGTTCCGTTGACGAGGCCGCCAAGTCCGCACAGGTTCTCTCAGGGGTGTTGAGGGGTGGCGAGCGATCCTGGTTTGATCGAGCCAGACCGTCCAGGCGCCATCGAGGTGTTGACGGACCAGGACTCTGTAGTGGGCATAGCTTCTCCGGTTCGGGCCTGGGGGGATATCGATGATGAGCCCTCCGAGCCGGACCGTGTTGTCGTTGGCCACCGTGGCTTCGTAAGCGAAGCTGACCTTGAGGTAACGTTCGGCGGCCGTGATCCTGCGGAAGACCGAGCCCGGCTGTTCCGGCCGCTTGGCGAAGCGCGCGTTGAAGCGGTCGAGGAAGATGGAGTCCAGCCATTCATTGGCCTGGTCGATCTCGGTGATGCCGTCCAGCGCCATCTCGGCGATGAGCCGGTCCTGGAGGGTTCCTCCCTGCCGTTCGATGCGGCCCTTGGCCTGGGCGGAGAAGGCGGGGATGGGCTCGATGGTGAGGTCACGGAGGACCCGGCCGACATGGGTGGGGAAGCGGATGCCGGCGAGCTCCTCTTCATGGCTCCAGTGGTCGTCGTTGCGGTAGAGGGCGGCGTGGCGGTCTTGATAGACGGCCACCGGGACGCCGTGCCGCCGCAGGACCTGGTCCAGGAGCCTGAGATAGCCGACGGCATCCTCGGTGGGCCGGAACTTCATCCCCAGCACGGTCCCGGTCGCGTCGTCGGTGGCATGGATCAGCGAGCAAGCCGGCCGCTTCGGCCCGAACCAACGGTGGGGGCTGCCGTCCCATTGCATCAGGAGGCCCATCTGAGGACGTCGCGGCCGCCGGCTGCGGTGTCGGGGAGGGCATCGCCGTCGCTTGGCCGGGATCCCGGCCTCACGCAGCCAGCCCCGGACCGTCTCCCGGCTGATCCGGACTCCCTCCCGTTCATCCAGCATCTGAACGAAGTGCGTGTCATTGAAGTTCACATATCGTCCCTGTCGAAGCGCTAGGATCCGATTCCGGACGTCCGGACTATAGGCATTATGAGCCGGTCGCCCGCGGCGTCGATGAGCCAGGCCGGAAGCCCCCTCCTGACGATACCGAGCCAGCAGTCGTTTAGCCTGACGGTAGCAGACGAGCAAAAGAGGCACCGCCTCGATAAGTGCCATCGTCCCGCGATAGACTCGCTCCAGCACATGGATCCGTTGGATCTCACGAGAACTCAAGGTGACCGACTCCTTCATGCCCTCCTCCTTCCGGAAGGGGACATTTTAGCTTAGCAGTCTGAGGGGACATTATTG
>MEYC01000068.1:1406-6707 GCA_001775715.1 Candidatus Aminicenantes bacterium RBG_16_66_30
CCTATCTTGTTCTATAATGGCGCATTGTATTCAGGTGACTGGAGACCCCGATGGCCGACAAGCCGGATGTGAAGAGCACGCTCAACCTGCCCCGCACGGACTTCGCCATGAAGGCCCACCTGGCCCAGAAGGAGCCCGAGACCATCAGGACGTGGGAGGCCGACCGCCTCTATGAGAGGATCCTCGAGAAGCGCGCCGCCGCGGGCCGCCCCCCGTTCATCCTCCACGACGGGCCGCCCTACGCCAACGGCCACATCCACCTCGGCACGTCGCTCAACAAGATCCTCAAGGACTTCATCGTCAAGTCGCGCTCCATGCTCGGCCATTACGCCCCGTACGTCCCCGGCTGGGACTGCCACGGCCTGCCCATCGAGATCCACGTCGACCGGCACCTTGGCGAGCAGAAGAAGACCCTGTCCGTCCCGGCCGTCCGCGAGGAATGCCGCAAGTACGCCGAGAGGTTCATCGGCATCCAGCGCGAGGAGTTCAAGCGTCTGGGCGTCCTCGGCGCGTGGGCGACGCCGTACCTGACCATGCACCCGGCCTACGAAGCCAAGGTCCTCGAGTACCTGGCCGCTTTCTTCGAGCGCGGCGAGGTCTACAAGGGCAAGCGCCCCGTCCACTGGTGCATCCACGACCGGACCGCCCTGGCCGAGGCCGAGATCGAATACCGGGACAAGACCTCGCCCTCGATCTACGTCCGCTTCCCCGTCGTCTCCGACCTCGGGGCGAAGTTCCCGGCCCTCCGCGGCCGCCGCGCCTATGTCGTCATCTGGACGACGACCCCCTGGACCCTTCCGGCCAACATGGCCATCGCCTTCCATCCCGACTACGAATACGCCGCGGCCGAGGTCGACGGCGACGTCTACATCATGGCCAAGCGCCTCCTCCCGGTCGTCGCCGAGGAGCTCGGCTGGCCCTCGCCCAAGGTCCTGGCCACCTTCGCCGGGCGCGAGCTCGAGGGCCTCAAGGCCCGCCATCCGTTCATCGATCGCGAATCGCTCTTCGTCCTCGGCGAGTACGTCACCCTCGACGACGGCACGGGCGCCGTCCACACGGCCCCCGGCCACGGCCACGACGACTATCTGACGGGCGTCGCTTACGGCATCGACATCTATACGCCCGTCGACGACGACGGCCGGTTCACGCCCGAGGTGCCCCGATACGCCGGCCTCCGGGTCTTCGAGGCCAACGCCCGCATCACCGCGGACATGAAAAAGGACGGGACGCTCCTCAAGGAATCGGTGATCACGCACTCCTACCCGCACTGCTGGCGGTGCAAGAATCCGGTCATCTTCCGGGCTACCGAGCAGTGGTTCATCTCGATGGACAAGAACGGCCTCCGGGCCAAGTCCCGCGAGGCCATCGCCGGGGTCGCGTGGATCCCCGAATGGGGCCGGGACCGGATCGACGGCATGGTCGCCGGCCGGCCCGACTGGTGCATCTCGCGCCAGCGCTCCTGGGGCGTGCCCATCCCGGCCTTCAAGTGCCGGGCCTGCGGCGCGCCGTTCGCCGGCGCCGGCGTCTGCCGCCACGTCGCCGCGATCTTCGCCGCCGAGGGCTCGGACGCCTGGTTCATCCGCGACGCCGCCTCGCTCCTTCCGTCCGGCGCCGCTTGCCCGTCCTGCGGCGGGAAGGACTTCGACAAGGAGAACAACATCCTCGACGTCTGGTTCGAGTCCGGCTCCTCTCAGAACGTCCTCGAGCGCGAGGCCGGCCACGCCTGGCCGTCGGACGTCTACATCGAGGGCCACGACCAGCACCGCGGCTGGTTCAACAGCTCGCTCCTCATCGGCGTCGGGGTCAAGGGCGGAAGCCCCTTCCGGACCTGCATCACCCACGGCTTCGTCCTCGACGAGCAGGGGAGGGCCATGTCGAAGTCCATGGGCAACGTCATCGAGCCCGGCGAGGTCATCAAGCGCAGCGGGGCCGAGATCGTCCGCCTCTGGGCGGCCCTGCTCAACTACAAGGAGGACGCCCGCTTCGGCCCGGAGATCGAGCAGCGCCTTGTCGAGGCCTACCGCAAGATCCGCAACACCTGGCGCTTCCTCCTCGGCAACGTCCCCGACTTCGATCCCGGCCGCGACGCCGTGGCCGAGGCCGATCTCCTCGACCTCGATCGCTGGATCCTCCACCGCTTCGAGGAGGTCCGCGGCCGCGTCGTCCAGGCCTACAAGGACTACGAGTTCCACCCCATCCTCCACGACGTCCTCGACTTCTTCACCGTCGACCTCAGCGCCTTTTATCTTGACGTCGTCAAGGACCGGGCCTACTGCTCGGCCAAAGCGTCGCTCGAGCGTCGCTCGGCCCAGACGGCCATGTTCACGATCCTCCGCGACAGCCTGCTCCTCATGGCCCCGATCCTCTCGTTCACCGCCGAGGAAGCCTGGGTGCATGTCCCCGCCTTCGCGGGCAAGGACCCGTCGGTCCACCTGGGCGAGTTCCCGGAGGGCCGCGACTGGCTCGGCCGCGGCCGGGCCGGCTTCGCCGCGGACATGGAGAAGCTCCTGGCCGTCCGGGAGAAGGTCCTCAAGGAGCTCGAGAAGGCCCGCGAGTCGAAGCTCATCGGCAACTCTCTCGAGGCCTGCGTCACGCTCCGGGCCCCGGCCGCCGAGGCGGCCTTCCTCGAGGCCCGCCTAAGCGGCCTCCCCGCGCTGTTCATCGTCTCCCAGGTCGCGCTCGAGCCGTCCGATGAGGCCGAGCTCGCGGTCGCCGTCGCCAAGGCCGCCGGCGAGAAGTGCGAGCGCTGCTGGAACTTCTCGACCTATGTCGGGACGAGCGCCGCCCGTCCGACCTTCTGCGCCCGGTGCGAGAAGGCCGTCGAGGGGTCCGGGTCATGAATAAGAACGGCCCCTATCTCCTGCTCATGCTCGGCCTCGTCGCCCTCGACCAGGCGACCAAGAACCTCATCGCCCGGACGGTCGATCTCTACGAATCCGTGCCGGTCATCCCGGGCTTCTTCAACATCACCCGCATCCACAACCGCGGGGCCATCTTCGGGACGTTCTCCCAGACGAACAACCGGTACGTCTTCCTCCTGCTGACGGCGGCCTCGCTCGCCGCCCTGGCCATGGTCGTTTACTATTTCTTCAAGACCCCCGCGTCCGACAAGCTGATGAAGGTCTCCCTGACGCTGATCATGGCCGGCGCCCTGGGGAACCAGTTCGACCGTCTCGTCCGCGGCCACGTCATCGACTTCCTCGACTTCTACGTCGGCAAGGCCCATTGGCCGTTCTTCAACGCCGCGGATTCCTGCATCACGATCGGCGCGCTGCTGATGCTGGTCATCCTGTTCAGGAGAAAACCCGCATGTACCCCATCCTCGTGAAGATCGGCCCCCTGACCATCCACACCTACGGCTTCCTCATGGCCGTCGGGGTCGCCTGCGGCCTCTGGTTCATCTACGTCCAGGCGAAAAAGAGCGGCCTCGACGCCGTCCGGATCATGGACGCCGCATTCTACACGATTATCATCTCGCTCATCGGGGCCAAGCTCGTCCTGTTCCTTTCGAACGTCGGTTACTACGTCAGCTACCCCCGGGAGCTCTTCTCGCTGGCCCGGTCGGGCGGCGTTTTCCAGGGCGGCCTGGCCTTCGGCACGGTCTTCGCCCTGTGGTATTTCCACCGCAAGAAGATCCCCACCTGGAAGACGGCCGATCTCATCGCCCCGGCCCTGGCCATGGGCCACGGCTTCGGCCGGATCGGCTGCTTCAGCGCCGGCTGCTGCTACGGCACCGAGTGCACCTTGCCTTGGGCCGCGGTCTTCAAGAACCAATATGCCGCCCAGCTCACCGGGGTCCACCTCAACGAGCCCATCCATCCTGTCCAGCTCTACGAGGCCGTCCTCAACTTCCTCAACTTCGGCGTCCTCTTCCTCATCCTGAAGAAGAAGAGGTTCGACGGCCAGGTCTTCTCCTTCTACATCATCAATTACTCCGTCATCCGCTTCTTCACCGAGTATTTCCGCGGCGACCACGGCGACAATATCTACTTCATCCGCGGCGCGTCGGCCCTCTCCAGCCTGTCCTATCCCCAGCTCTTCTGCATCCTGGGTCTCGTCGCCGGAGCCGTCCTCTTTGTCGTCCTGAAGAGGCGCAAAAGTGCCCAAAGCTGACCTTGTCGTCGGGCCCGAAGCCGGGATCGGCACGCGGCTCGACGTCTTCCTCGCCGACCGGATCGAAGGCCTATCGCGGGCCCAGGTCCGCAAGGTCATCGACGCCGGAGGCGTGCGGGTCGGCTCGTACGCGCGCAAAGCGGGCTACAAGCTGAAGCCGAGCGACCGGGTCCACGTCGAGTACGAGCTCCCCGAGCCCGAAGGCGCCCTCGTTCCCCAGAACATTCCCCTGAAGATCATCTACATGGACGCCGACGTTATCGTCATCGACAAGTCGCCGAACCTCGTCGTCCATCCCGGCCCGGGGCATCCCTCGGGGACGCTCGTCAACGCCCTCATCCACCATTTCCCGGAGGTCGCCAAAGTCGGCCACGAGGACCGGCCGGGGATCGTCCACCGGCTCGACCAGGACACCTCCGGCGTCATGGTCGTGGCCCGTTCGCCGCGGGCCTGGTCGTTCCTGACCGACCAGTTCAAACGGCGCGTCGTCTGGAAGACCTACCTCGCCCTGGCCTGGGGCCGGATCACGGCCTCCGAGGGCAAGCTCGACTGGCCCCTCGGCCGCCATCCGAAAGAGGGGTCGAGGATGTCGGTGCGGGCCCGAAGCCCCAAGCGGGCCGAAACCTTCTTTCAGGTCCAGCGGGCGTTCAAGGACACGACCCTCCTCGAGGTCAAGCCCGTCACGGGCCGGACGCACCAGATCCGGGTCCACCTGGCCGCGGCCGGGCATCCCATCGTCGGCGACCCCGTTTACGGGCGAAAAAAAGAGCCACGCGAGTTCCCGCGCATCTTCCTTCACGCCCAGACCCTGTCGTTCCTCCACCCCGAAACGGAGGAGCGCCTGACCTTCGCCTCGCCCCTGCCCCCCGACCTCGAGGCGGTCGTGGAACGGGAAATGAAGCTCAGCTAGGGGATTGGCCAAGGGACATGTACCCTTGGTACGTGTCCCCGTTCAGGGGCTGTCCCCGAAGGGGACTGTCCCTCTTTGCTTTTCTTCGGCGGCTTCAGCGCTGATCGAGCGCCGCCAGCCGCTTTTTCGCGTCCTCGACCTCCGGGAGGCCCGGATCGGCGTCCTTCCATAGCTCGAGGAACTTATTGTAGCTCATTCGGGCATTCTCATGGTCCCCCGCGGCCTCCGCTAGCTGCCCCAGGGCGCAATGGCTTAAAGCATAGAGGTCCGGATACTGA
>MEYC01000069.1:0-22102 GCA_001775715.1 Candidatus Aminicenantes bacterium RBG_16_66_30
ATAGCGCCTCATATCGAACCGATAAGGAGAGGCCCATGGTCGAAATCCGTTTCCACGGCCGCGGCGGTCAGGGCACCGTCGTCGCCTCCAAGATCCTCGCCGACGCCATCGCCAAAGAGGGCAACTGGGTCCAGGCCTATCCCGAGTTCGGCGTCGAGCGGCGGGGCTCGCCCGTCGTCGCCTTCATCCGCATCGACAGCCAGCCGATCTACGACAAGAGCCGGATCTACGCCCCCGACGACGTCGTCGTCGTCGACCCGACCCTCGTCGAGGCCATCGACATCACCGACGGCCTCAAGCCCGGCGGGACGATCATCATCAACAGCGACCGCCGGCCCGAGGAGTTCCCCTTCCACGGCAAGTTCAAGGTCCGGACCGTTAACGCCACGGAAATCGCCGTCAAGCACCGCCTGGGCAGCCTGGCCGCGCCCATCGTCAACACGGCCATCGCCGGCGCCGTCGTCAAGATCCTGGGGCTGGCCAAACTCGAGTCCCTGGCCGCGGCCATCCGCGAGGGCATCGCCATCAAGCCGGAGGACAACGTCAAGGCGGCCGAAGAGGCCTTCGCCAAGGCCTGAGGGAGAGAGGACATGAGGCCCAAGAAAGCGAAAAAGGTCGTCTTCAAGTCGGCGGCGGAGATGCCGCTCCTGATCTGCTCGGTCGGCCACCAGACCCACAACCTGACGGGCGCCTGGCGGAACATCCGGCCCGAGGTGGACCGCTCGAAGTGCATCCAGTGCGGCATCTGCTGGAAGTTCTGCCCCGAGCCGGCGATCGAGATCGTCGACGAGTGGCCGGTCGTCGATTACGACTACTGCAAGGGCTGCGGGATCTGCGCCGAGGAATGCCCATCCAAGTGCATCGTCATGGTGGAGGAGCGGAAATGAAGAAAGTCATGATGGGCAACCACGCCCTGTCCTACGGGGCGAAGCTGGCCCGGTCGCAGGTCATCGCCGCATATCCGATCACGCCCCAGACCCAGGTCGTCGAGCTCCTGTCCGAGATGTGCGCCGACGGGACGCTCGACGCCAAGTTCATCAAGGTCGAGTCGGAGCACTCGGCCATGGCCGCGTGCATCGGCGCGTCGGTGGCCGGGGCCCGGACCTTCACGGCGACCTCGTCCCAGGGGCTGGCCCTCATGCACGAGATGCTCCACTGGGCCTCGGGCGGCCGCCATCCCGTCGTCATGGGCAATATCAACCGGTCCATGGCCCCGGGCTGGTCGATCTGGACCGACCAGAACGACAGCCTGTCGGAGCGGGACACGGGCTGGATGCAATACTACTGCGCCTCCAACCAGGAGGTCGTGGACACCGTCATCCAGGCCTTCAAGGTCTCCGAGGCGCTGATGATCCCGGCCATGGTCATCCTCGACGCCTTCGCCCTGTCGCACACGTATGAGGTCGTCGAGGTGCCGGACCAGGCCCCGGTCGACGCGTACCTGCCGCCGTTCAAGCCGCCCATCCGGCTGACGCCCGACGACCCGCGGGCCTTCGGCGGGCTGACCGGCTCGGAGCACTACATGGAGCTCCGCTACCGGCTCCAGAAGGACATGGAGAAGGCCCCGGCCCTGATCGAGGAGACGGGCCGCGAATACGAAAAGACGTTCGGCCGCAACCTCGGCCTCGTCGATCCCTACCGGTGCGACGACGCCGAGTTCATCTTCGTCACGTCGGGCACGGCGGGCTACACGGCCCGCGTCGCCGTCGACGAGCTGCGCGAGGGCGGCGTCAAGGCCGGGAACCTGCGCATCAAGGTCTTCCGCCCCTTCCCCTTCGCCCGGGTCCGCGAGGTCCTCGGCAAGGTCAAGAGAGCGGCCGTCGTCGACCGGAACTGCTCCTACGGCGCCCACGGCATCTTCTACCAGGAAGTGAAATCCGCGATCTACGGGGAGGCGGGCATGCCGCCCGTCTTCGGCTTCATCGCCGGGCTCGGCGGCCGCGATATCACCGTGGACGCGTTCAAGGAGGTGGCCGCCCACGCCCTGGCCAAGGACCGCGCCGACGAGAACATCGTCTGGATCGGAGTCAAGACATGAGCACCGAGATCAAGAAACAGAAGAAGATGACCCTGACCATCCCGGCCGACGAGCCGATGGCCTGCGGCCACCTGGCCTGCCAGGGCTGCGGCGCGACGCTGGCCATGCGCTACATGCTCAAGGCCCTCGGGCAGAGGACGGCGCTCTGCATCCCCGCCTGCTGCTGGGCGGTCATCGACGGGCCCTATCCCTACTCCTCCCTGGACGTGCCCATCTACCACTGCGCCTTCGAGACGGCCGCGTCGACGGCGACGGGCGTCAAGGCCGGGCTGGAGATGGTCGGCGACAAGGAAACGACGGTCGTCGCCTGGGCCGGAGACGGCGGGACGTTCGATATCGGGCTCCAGGCCCTGTCCGGGGCGGCCGAGCGGAACGAGGACATCATCTACGTCTGCTACGACAACGAGGCCTACATGAACACGGGCATCCAGCGCTCGTCGGCGACGCCCTACGGGGCCTGGACGACCACGACGCCGGTCAAGCACTTCAAGACCAGGCCGAAGAAGGATATCGTCTCCATCATGGCCGCCCACCGGATCCCCTACATCGCCACGGCCAGCGTCTCCCACCCCGAGGACTTCGTCAAGAAGATGAAGAAGGCCAAGGGCATCAAAGGGACGCGGTTCTTCCACGTCTACGCGCCGTGCCCGACGGGCTGGAAGAGCCGGCCCGAGGACAGCATCAAGCTGGCCCGGATGGCCGTCCAGAACGCCTATTTCCCGCTCTTCGAGGTCGAGGACGGGGAGAACTACGCGATCAACCTGAAGCTCAAGGACAAGAAGCCGGTCGACGATTACCTCAGGCTCCAGGGCCGGTTCCGCCACCTGACGGACGTGCAGATCGCCGCCGTCCAGGCCGAGGTCGACGCCCGCTGGGAGCGCCTGCTCAAGCTCGCCGGCTAAGATAAGAGCGGGCGTCTTTCTTTTCTACAATATTTACACTATAATTTATATCGTATTTCTAGATTTACGGAGACCCCCATGAAACGGATATTCGTTCTGGCGACCCTGGTGACGGTCGCCTTCGCCGCGGCCGTCGCCGCGTGTTCCCCCGCGAAGACCCAGACGGAAACGACGCCCGCCCCCGATTTCGCGATCAAGGACCTCCAGGGGGCGAACCTCTCGCTCGCCTCCTATAAGGGCAAAGTTCTCGTCCTCAACTTCTGGGCGACCTGGTGCCCGCCCTGCCGCAAGGAGATCCCCGATTTCATCGAGGTCTACAGGGAGTTCAAGGACAAGGGCTTGGAGATCCTCGGCGTCTCCGTCGACGAGACCACGGCGGAGGCTCTTCTCGAATGGACGAAGAAGACCGGCATCAACTACCCGATCGCCCTGGCGACGCCGGAGATCGTCCGCGACTTCGAGCCGGGCGAGTATATCCCGGCCACGATCATCATCGACCGCAGCGGCCGCATCCGCTACCGCCAGGCGAGCCTCATGGACAAGGAGACGCTCGTCCGCCTCTTCCAGGAGTATCAGTAAGAAAAAGATAGGGTCAAACCTACCTCTTACCCGAAAACGGGTAAAAGGTAGGTTTGACCCTATCTTGGTTGTCGGGGGCGCCCGCCCTGTGCCATAATTGGGGCATGGACGCCGTGTCCCAGGCCCCGTCTCAGGTTAGCATTCCCGAGGGCCTCCCCTTCTGGCTGCTTTGGGTTCTCCTCTGCGTCATTCTTCTCCTCGTCGCCTTCATCTTCCTCCGCGACAAGGACCTGCGCCGCCGCATCAGCGCCTTCCTGTCGGGGGCCCGCCGCCACATGGCCCGCCTCCGCCTCCAGGTCAAGCTAAGGAAGGAACGGGAGAAGAAGATCGCGCTCTGGCGCGAGCTGGGCAAGCTCGCCTGGAACGAGGACGTCCGCGCCCCCTGCATCGACGCGGAATGCGTCAAGCTATCTGACCTCGACGACGAGATCGGCCGCCACCAGAAGACCTGGCACGACGTCTACTCCCGCATCGAGGTGCTCGGCCGCGAGCACGACGCCGCGCTCACGCGCTACCGCTCTCTCGTCGCCGAGCAGGAGGAGGCCCGCCGGCCGCACCAAGAGGAGATGCTCGCCCTGGCCAACCGGAAGAAGGAGCTCCTCGAGGCCCTCGAGTCGTCCCTTCGTGAAGCCGAGGCCTCCGAGGCCCAGCTCGCGTCCGTCGAGAAGGAGATCCGTCAGATCGAGGACAATCCCAAGCTCGCCGAGGCCGACCGGAAGGCCCGATCGGACAGGGTCCGCGAGAAGGCCTCGTCGCTCTCTGCGCTCGTCCGGGACCTCCGGGACAAGACCCCCCGCCTCCAGGACGAGCGCTACCGGCTCGATCGCCGGCTCGAGGAGGTCGAGGGCCGCGTGCGCGTCTTCAACGCCGCCATCCACCGGATCGAAGGGGAGTACCGCGAGCGCCTCCAGGCCCGGGAGAAGGAGATCCGGGAGTGGCAGAAGGCCAAGGACCACACCCAGGACAAGATCGTCGACGTCAAGCGGCTGATGGAGCCGCTGTTCGAGAGCGTCGGCCGCATCCTCGACGAGGCCCGGATCGGCCCTGAGGCCCTGGCCGTCCTTTACTTCCAGATCGACGGCGTCAACCGGACGATCGCCGAGCTCGAGACCCGCCTCGAGCGCCTGAAATAGCGTGCCGAAGCCCCGCCTCCTCGTCCACGTCTGCTGCGCCCCGGACGCCCTCTACGTCTTCGGCGTCCTCGGGGAGACCTACGACGTCGCCGGGTTCTTCTCCAACTCCAACATCCAGCCGCGCGAGGAGTACGACCTCCGCCTCGAGGAAGCCCGAAAGGTCGCCCGGACCGCCGGCGTCCCGCTGCTCGAGGACGATTACGATCCCGACGGCTGGACGCGCCTGACCCTCAAGTTCAAGGACGAGCCGGAGAAGGGGCGCCGCTGCGACGTCTGCTACGCCGCGCGCCTCCGGCGGACGGCGGAGAGGACGGCCCGCGACGGCTTCGACGCCTTCGCCACGGTCATGAGCCTCAGCCCCTGGAAAAAGGCCGCCGTCATGAACCGCATCGGCCGCCAGTTCGCCGCCCGCGCCGGCGTCGCCTTCCTCGAGGCCGATTTCAAGAAGAAGGACGGCTTCAAGAAGAGCGTCGACCTCAGCCGGGCGCACGGCCTCTACCGCCAGGATTACTGCGGCTGTCTCTACAGCCGCGACGCGGTCCGAGCCCGAGCCAGGACATCGAGGACCTCGCCATGAAGCGCCCCGTCCGGCCGGGGATCGCACGCGGCCGCCGGACGGCGTCGCGCCTGACCGTCTTCGGCGTCGTCCAGGGCGTCGGCTTCCGCCCCTGCGTCTACCGGCTCGCCCGCCGCCTCGGGCTCGACGGCTGGGTCGCCAACGCCGGCTCGGGCGTCGAGATCCACATCGAGGGGCCCGCGGCGGTCGTGCGGGGCGGATTCGCCGCCGCGCTGCGGAAGGGGCTGCCGCCTCTCGCCGTCGTCGAACGGCTCGACGCCCGGCCCGCCCCGGTCTCGAACCGCGCGGGCTTCCAGATCCGCAAGACCCGCGAGACCGGAGGCTTCGTCTTCATCTCCCCCGATATCGCCACCTGCGACGACTGCGTCGAGGAGATCGAGACGCCGGGCGAGCGCCGCTACCGCTACGCCTTCACGAACTGCACCAACTGCGGGCCGCGCTACACGATCGTCCGCGGCCTGCCCTACGACCGGCCGCGCACGACGATGTCCGGGTTCCCGATGTGCCCGGACTGCCGCCGGGAATACGAGGACCCGCTCGACCGCCGCCACCATGCCCAGCCGATCGCCTGCCCGGCCTGCGGGCCGCGCCTGACGCTCCGCGATGCCCGGACCGGCCGCAAGCTCCGCGGCGGCGTCGCCGAGGCCGCCGCCCTTGTCCGCGCCGGAAAGATCCTGGCCGTCAAGGGGCTCGGCGGGTTCCATCTCGTCTGCGATCCCCGCAACAGGACGGCCGTCGCCCGCCTGCGCCGGGCCAAGGACCGCCGGACGAAGCCGCTGGCGCTCATGGCCCGCGACCTCGCCGCCGTCGGCCGGTTCGCCGCGCCGACGCCGGCCGAGCGCCGCCTGCTCCTCTCGCCGCGCCGGCCGATCGTCCTGCTCCGCAAAACGGAGGACATCCCCCTCATCGCGCCGGGGCTCGACGAGATCGGCGTCATGCTGCCTTACACGCCCCTGCACCGCCTCCTCCTCGAGGACCTCGGGCTCATCGTGGCCACGAGCTCGAACCCCAAGGACGCGCCGATCATCAGGGACGAGGAGGAGGGCGGCGGCCTCCGCGGGCTCTGCGACGCCGTCCTGACCCACGACCGCCCCATCGCCATGCGGGCCGACGATTCCGTGGTCAAGGTCGTTTCGGGCCGGCCGGTCTTCGTCCGCCGCGCCCGGGGCTACGTCCCCTACCCGCAGGCCGTTCCCGAAAAGCTCCGTTCCGGCCGCGTCCTCGTCGCCCTCGGCGGCGAGCTCAAGGACACGATCTCCCTCTACAAGAGCGGCTACGTCATCACCAGCCAGTTCCTCGGCGACCTCGACGACTACCGGAATTTCCGCTACTTCGAGGAGACGCTGGCCCACCTCCTCCGCCTGTTCGACGCCAAGCCGGAGGCCGTCGTCACCGACCTCCATCCCGACTTCCGGACGACCCGCTACGCGGCCCGGATGGGCGTCCCGCATCTCCGCGTCCAGCATCATTTCGCCCACGTCCTGGCCCCGCTCCTCGAACACGGGCACGTGCCGGAGCGGCGCGTCCTCGGCGTCGCCCTCGACGGCTACGGCTACGGCGAGGACGGGACGGCCTGGGGCGGCGAGTTCCTGCTGGCGGACTACGGCGGCTACGAGCGCTTCGCCCGGATCGAGCCCGTGGCCCTCCCGGGCGGCGACCTGGCCGCCCGCGAGCCCTGGCGGATGGCCCTGGCCTACCTCGACCGGGCTTACGGCGCGGCGGTCACGGAGCTCCCCGGCCTTCCCGCTTTGAGAAGGATCGGCCGCCGCCGCTCGGCCGCCGTCCTGTCCATGGTCCGCGCCGGGGTCCGCAGTCCGCTCGCCTCGAGCTGCGGCCGGCTCTTCGACGCCGTATCGTACCTCGCCGGCGCGTCACCCGAGCGCCTCGAGTTCGAAGCCGAGGCGGCCATGCGCTTCGAGGCCCTGGCCGACCCGCGCTTCCGCGGCGTCTACCCGGTCTCGATCGGAGCCGCGGGTCCGGGCGGGACGGCGGAGATCTCCTTCGGCCCGCTCGTCCGGGCCCTCGTCCGCGACCTCGCGGACGGGACGCCGGTCCGCGTCGTCTCGGCGAAGTTCCACGATTCCCTGGCCCGGACGATCGTCCGCGTCGCCGAGAGGGCCCGGCGCGAGCGCGGGACCGGCGAGGTCGCCCTCGCGGGCGGGGTCTTCCTCAACCGGCGCCTGCTTGAACGGACGGAGAAGCTCCTTGCGGCGAAGGGGTTCAGGGTCTTCCGGCCTCTGCTCTATTCCCCCAACGACGAGTCGCTGTCGCTCGGGCAGATCGCCTGGGGGCTGGACAGGATCAGGACCGGCGGAATCTGAGCCCGCCGACGAGCGACAGGATCCCGTTCGAGACGGCGGCTAGGAGAAGGCCCGCCGCGCCGCCGCCTCCGAACCCGAGGACCCCGCCGACGACGGAACAGGAGATCCCGCCGAGAAGGTCCCCCCGGTGCTCGACGAAGAAGGCGGGCAGCCGGTCGACGAAGCCGCCGAAAAGGCCCGTCGCGCCGGCCAGGAGGCCGACGAGGATGCCGGAGAAGAGCCCGAACACCCCGAAGAACCAGAAGAACGATCTGAGATCGAGGGAGCGGACGACGATCCCGCCGGAAGCGGAGGAGGCGGCCGCTTCGCCCGGAGACGGAAGGCCCTCGCCATCGGCCCCGGCGGGCGCGCTAAGAACGTCCTCGTCCGGCGGGCTGCCGCAGCGGGCGCACGTCTCGGCTTCGAGATCGTTCTCGAAACCGCAGGCGATGCAGATGGCTTTCCGTTCCATCTGGGAGGGCGCCTTGGCTTCGATCCACTGGCCGCGCTCGTGGACGTACCAGCGGCCGCTCTGCGCGCCGATCACCCAGAAGCGGCCGTCGTCGTCCTTGATCCGGAGCTGCTTCAGCGAATCGGAGAACTCCTTCTGGCTGATCTGCTTGTCCCGGAATCTCTCGCGCAGCCGGCTGAACGTCGCCTCGGCTTCGCGGAACTGGTCGGCCATGCGCGTCTCCTTCGGACCTCCTTTATATTAGCGTTACAACGTCTGTCTTTTCAATGAGTTGTTATCTCGCTGAAAAGGAAAGACATGCGCCGCTGACGGATTTTTGTGCAATCCGATCTATGTTCATGCAGGAAAACGAGTTGACGCGGCGAAGCCGGACTTTTTCCACAGCATTTCCACAATATGTGTGAAAATATCCGCGACGTCCCGCGGCCGTCGCGAAGCGTCACGGACCGCCCCACGCGCCGGTCAGAAGATCGATCAAGCCCGCGCCCTTGACCGGGTCGGGAATGAAGGACAGGACGAAGATGATGACGACGACGACGCTCAGGACGCGCCTCCTCCAGCCGAGCGGCGCGCCCTCGTCGACGACCGGCGGGTGGTTCAGGCGCAGCTTCGACTTGAATTCGAAGAAGAGCAGGATCCCGGCGACGACGAGCCAGGTGATATGAAAGAAGATGCCCAGGACGGCGAGGACGCCGACCATGACGCGGGAAAGGAACCGCGCGTTGCGCCCGAGAAGGGCGTAGGCGACATGTCCTCCGTCGAGCTGGCCGAGGGGCACGAGGTTGATGGCCGTGACCAGGAGACCGACCCAGCCGGCGAAGCCGACCGGATGGAGGACGAGGACCGAGCCCTCGGGGACGCGGCCGAAGAAGAGGGCCGCGAGGAGCCGGAAGAGGAGCGGCTCGCCGAAGGTGATGGTGTCGGCCGAGGGGACGAACGGCGCCACGCGCGAAAAGGCCAGGCCGGCGACCAGGGCGGGGAGCGCCAGGGCGAATCCGGTGAGCGGACCGTTGGCTCCGACGTCGAAAAGCTGCCGCCTGAAGAAGATGCGCGACTTGATGCGGATGAACGCCCCGAACGTCCCGATGAACGGCGGGCCGGGCAGGAAGAACGGCAGGGTCGCCGGGATGCCGTAGCGGCGGCAGGTCAGGTAATGGCCGAGCTCGTGGCCGACCAGGATGGTCATCAGGACGGCCGCGTAGAGCGCGCTCAACGGAAATATGCGGGGATCGGCGAGGGCGCGGCCGGACGCGGCGACGAGGTCCGTCCCTCCGACGCCGCCGGCCCCGAACGAAAGGAAGCTCGCGCTCCAGCCGAGGCCGGCGAAGCAGGTCGTCAGGACGGTCAGGACGAAGAGGAGCCCGTTCAGCCAGGTCTTGTCGGCCGCCGGCGCGTCGCTCATGGTCTCGGGAAAAAAAAGAGGAGTGAACCGCGTTCACTCCTCAGGTGCGATCTCGATCGATCGGTCTTACTTGCCGGTCAGCTTGTGGAATTTGGCCATCAGCTGGTCCCGGGTCTCCTTGTTGTCGGGATCCTGGACGCAGGCATCGACGGGGCAGACGGCCGCGCACTGGGACGAGTCGAAGTGTCCGACGCACTCCGTGCACTTGGCCGGATCGATGATGTAGCGCTCTTCGCCGGCCGAGATGGCCTGATTGGGGCACTCGGGCTCGCAGGCGCCGCAGTTGATGCACTCTTCGGTGATCGTGAAAGCCATCGGGTTCCTCCTCGGAGAATTAGGGGATATTATAGCACATTATTTCTGCTGTCCCAGCCGGCCGGCCTTGAGCGAGGCCTCGTAGCCGAAGTAGGACTGGGTGTGCTCTTCCTGGAGCTTTTTGTAGAGGTCGAGGGCCTCCTTCGTCTCACCCTTGAGCTCGTGGCTCTCGGCGAGCCGGAAGAGGAGCGCGTCGATGGGGTAGATCTTGGGTTTCTCATCGACGGCCTTCTTGTAGATGGCGATGGCCTTGTCGAAGTCCTTCCGTCCCATGGCGATCTGCGCCTTGAGGTCCTCGGCCTGGTAATGGAGGAGGTCCTTGCGCCCTTCGGGGATCCGGCCGGCGAAGGACTCCGCCTTGGCCCAGTCGCCCCGCTCGGCCCAATACCGGGCCAGCTCGAGGTTGGCGAGACGGGCGGTGCGGCCCATCGCGGCCAGCTTCTCGAGGTCGGCCAGCTTCTCCGGCTTCTCGACCGCCGCGGCGGCCAGGTCGCCCACCTCGCCGACGGCCCGGCTCTGGACGCTCCGGCCGTGGGCCCGGACCATGAGGAGCCCCGCGAAGACGACGGCCGCGAAGGCCAGGGCCCCGGCGACGGTCAGGATCTCGCGCCGGTACTTCCCGACGAAATGGACGAGCCAGCTCAGGCCGTGGGCCATCTCGTCTTCTTTGAGGTGATGCCTCTCCGTTCTTTTCATGTCTTGCTCCAGCCGGGTGAATTTATCATATAAGCAAGATGGGGTCAAACGGGCTCTCGGAGGCCGCCTCGAGGAGCTCGCCGACCGTGGTCACGGCCAGGCCGACCACGGTGTCGGCCGCCCCGTAGTAGATCTTGACCGGGCTCGCGGGCAGGGCGAAGCCCTCGGCGTCGAACTCCTCGACGATCATTCCCGAGGGGAAGACGACGTTCGGCACCTGCCCGGCGAGCTCGTAGATCTCCCGGGGCTCGAGGATATTGCCGCGCGACCGCCCCACAAGCCGTGACGGATCGCCGAGGTCGAGGAGCGAGACCCCGGCCTGATAGACGTTGGCGCTGCCGAAGTGCGTGGCGACGCCGTGATAGACATGGAGCCAGCCCCGGCGGGTCTTGATAGGCGGCGGCCCCGAGCCGATGAACTCGTCCCAGTAGTGGAAGCGGCCGGCCATGACCGGGCCGCGCGGCCTCCAGCGGAGGAGGTCGTCCGACTCGGCCAGCCAGATCTCGCTGCCCGTCGCCGGCCCTCCCGCGTGCCTGGCCCGGTTGGGCCGTTCGAGCCTGAGGTAGGCGCCTCCGATCCTCTCGGGGAACAGGACGCCGTTGCGGACGTCGTCGGTCGACGTCAGGCCGAGGAAACGGAAATCGCGGAAGTCCTCGGTCCGGGCGAGGCCCAGCCCGCAGCCGCCGTCCATGTCCATCGCAAACATCACGTAAAAGGC
Source organism: Candidatus Aminicenantes bacterium RBG_16_66_30 (assembly GCA_001775715.1). GTDB lineage: Bacteria > Acidobacteriota > Aminicenantia > Aminicenantales > Saccharicenantaceae > RBG-16-66-30. Next base: position 11,133 of record MEYC01000069.1, read on the forward strand.
GCCCTCGAGCCGGGTGATGCGGGGATCATAGATATGATAGATCTTCTCTCGGACCGCTTCGATCCCTTTGAATTCCACGATCTCGGGCCGGACGCCGAACCGGAAGCCGTCGGCGCTCTCGGCCACCATGGTGAACGTCTCCCGCGACCGGGCCTGGACACGGAGGAGCAGGACATAGAGGCCGCCGGCCTTGACCGCGCCGGGATTGAAAACGGACGTCGCGTCCGTGAGGAGCGGCGGGACGTCCGGGACGTCGGCCCGCGTCAGGATCGGATTCCCCGGATGTCGGTGCATGGAGGATCCCCCTTTCGGCGTCATTCGGTCCGGCCCATCGTGACCCGAACCCGGCAGACCGCCGCGCCCGTCAACGGCAGGACGCGCCCGTCAATGGGATGTCCGTCGACGCGGATCGATCTGACCCCGGACTCGACCCCCTCCGGGTTCCCGACCTCGACGAGATACCGGGTCCCCCGGAACACCCGCTCGGCCCGGAAGCCCTTCCAGCTCTTGGGAATGACCGGGTCGACGACGAGCCCCTCGTAGGACGGCCGGAGGCCGAGGATGTGGTCGTAGCTCACCCGGTACATCCACGCCGCCGTTCCCGTCTGCCAGGAATGGCTGGCCCGGCCGGCCGTCGGGTGCTCGTCGCTCGTGATGTATTGCGAATACACGTAGGGCTCGGCGACGAAGGTCGCGGGGTCGACGCGGTCCGGCAGGAGCTTCCTGAAGTAGGCGAACGCCCGCTCCCCCCTTCCGAGGAGGCACTCGGCCTGGATGAGCCAGGCCGCCGGGTGGCAGAAGACGGCCCCGTTCTCCTTCTTGCCCCAGACGCAGCGGGTGATGAGGCCGATCGTCGGATCGATCTCGCGGAAGGCCGGGGCGCAGATCTTCGGGCCGAAGGGCGTGTCGAGGCGCTCTCCGACGCTGTCCATGGCCCGGACGAGCCGGCCGCGGTCCGGCAGGCCCGCGATGACGGCCCAGCTCTGGGTGTTGATGAAGATCTGGCCGTAGCGGTTCTCCTTCGAGCCGATCCTGCGCCCGCCCTCGCCGAGGGCCCGGATATACCACGCCCCGTCCCAGGCGACGGCCTCGACGGCCTCGGCCAGGCGGTCGCGGAGGCCGCGGACGCCGGGGTGCCGCCCGGCCTCGCCCCGATGCTCGAGGAGCTCGAGCAGCCGGTTGAGCATGGCCGCATAGAACATCGCGCCCCAGACGCTCTCGCCGCCGTCCTTGCCGCCGATGTAGTCGAGCGTGTCGTTCCAGTCGCCCCGGCCGAAGATCGGGAGCCCGTGGGCGCCGAGGTTCCCCGCGGCGAAGCGGACGACGGCCAGGAGGTGCTCGAGGATCGTCCCCTTCTCCCCGCCGACGTAGGGCTCGACCTCGCCGAGAAGCCCGAAGTCGCCCGTCTCCTTGAGATATTCCGTGACGGCCAGGATGAACCAGAGCGGATCGTCGCAGTGCCGGGTGAACTCACCCTGCCCGTCGCCGTAGAAATGATGGTAGACGCGGCCGTCCGCCGTCATCTGCCGGGCGAGCAGGAGGACGCGCTCCCGGGCGCGCGCCGGATCGGCGATCACGATGGCGATCGTGTCCTGGGCCGTGTCGCGATAGCCGAAGCCCCGGCCGATCCCCCAGTAATAGAAGCTGGCCACCCGCCCGACGTCGAAGGCGACCTTAGCTTGGTAGGGGGTCCAGCCGTTCAGGAAGACGTCGACCTCGGGGTCCGGCGTCCGGGCCCGGGTGTGGCCGAGGAAGCGGTCCCAGTCCTCGCGGACGCGGGCCAGGGCGGCATCGACCTCGGCCGGCTCGCGGAATCTCCCGACCACGTCGCGCTTGGTCCGCTCGAACTCGGGCTTGGCGATGACCCCGAGCGAGAAGATCACGTCCGCCGACTCCCCCGGCGCGAGATCGAGCTCGACCTGGAGGGCCCCGACGGCGTTGCCGCAATCCATGTCCTCCGAGCTCAGTCCCTTTTCGAGCCCGAGGGGATCCGACTCGTTCCGGAAGGGCCCGATGAACCGCTCCCGCACGGTCTCGTAGGCGGCGACGGGCCGGTTCACCGTGAAGAAGGCCCAGCGGTCCCACTCCTTGTTCTCCTGGTGCTGGGTTCCTCGCGTTTCCGTCACCCAGTAGGTCTTCGTGGCGAAGAGGGCCCCGAGGTCCCGGTCGAAGCGGACGCGGTTGAAATGCTGGTCGTCGCACTGGTTGATGAGGTCGACGAGGGCGTGGCCGAGAGCGAGCTCGACATAGCCGACGACCGCGAGCCGGCGCCGCCGCCCCGACGCGTTCGTCAGGACGGCCCGCCAGATCTCCCGGTCGTCGTCGACCGGCACGAAGAAGACGACCGACGAGCGCACGCCCTCGACCTCGGCCTCGGCCCGGGTGTAGCCGAAGCCGTGGGCGACCCGGTAGGCCGCCGCGGGCTCGCGCCCGACGGGCTGCCACGTCAGGCTCCAGATCTCGCCGGAGTCCCGGTCCTTGACGTAGATGTACTTGCCCGGCCGGTCGGGCGGGACGTCGTTGATGCGGTAGCGCGTGATCCGGCCGTGGAGGGGCGAGCGGTCGTAGGAGAGGCCGCCCCCGTTCGCGGAGATCATGGCGAAGTAGCGGCCGTTCTCGAGGTAGTTGATCCAGGGGCTGGGCGTGCGGACGTCGGTGATGACGTACTCGCGGCCGTCGTCGGAGAAGCGCCCGAAGGCCATGGCCTCAGTCCCGGTCCCTTTCGACGAAGCCGTGGTCGGCGTGGTCGCGCGTCATGACCTTGAGCGTCCGGACCATGTCCTTGAGGTTGATGATGCCGCCGATCGAGAACCAGACGATGACGACGATCGAGACGGCGAGGAAGATCATCGTGTAGGCCCGCCAGAAGCCGAGCCAGGCCTCGGTCGAGACCTCGCGGGTCAGGTTGAGGACCGTCCCGGCGACGAAGACGACGACCCAGCTCGCCGTCCAGGCGTATGTCGCGATGTAGATGACCTTGTCCCAGCGGGTGAACTCCCGGCCCATGCCCAGGACCTTCCAGCCCTTGACGGGGACCGCGTCGACCACGGTGGTCTCCTCCCGGACGAGGTACTTGCCGCGGTGGAGCAGCTTGTCCATGTCGAAGGCTTTGCGGCCGCCCGTGAGGAGCGAGACGACGACATAGACGACGGCCGACCCGGCCATGGCCAGCCCCCAGAACATCTGGCCGTTGATGGGGAAATCCGGCACGATCTGGTGGACGACGATGCCGCCGACGGCGACGACCGAGCCGACGATCATGGCCGACCAGGCCGCGGCCGTCGTGCCGCGCTTCCAATAGAGGCCGCCGATGATGACCGCCCCGCTGCCGCCGGCGAAGATGGCCCCGGTGATGGCGAAGAAGAGGAAGATGTACTCGCTCTGCTGAAAGAGGAGGCTGAAGACGAAGCTGAAGACGGCCACGGCCAGGATGGAGAGCTTCAGGAGCCGGAGGTGCTGCTCCGGCGCGAAGGGCTTCTTCCGGATGGGCATGACGACGTCCTGGATGAAGATGCTGCCCCAGGAGTGGAGGTAGGTCTCGTTGCAGCCGATGGCCGCCGCGAGCATGACCGCGGCGAAGGCCCCCATGAGCCCGACCGGCAGGAGCTTCGTCAGGGCGATCGGCACGGTCAGCTGGCTCCGCAGGGCCTCCGAACCCAGGCCGTCGAGGACCGGCCGGACCGAGGCCGCCGCTTCGGTGAAACCCGCCCCGTGCCAGAAGGTGTAGGCGACGATGGGCACGAAAACGAGGAACAGGCCCCACTGGGGGATGCCCCGCCAGTTGGCCAGGACGTCGCCCATCTTGGCCTCGTGGGCGCTCTTGGCCGAGGCGTTGTAGGCCTGGGTCCCCTGCCAGGACAGCTTCCCGTAGATGACCCCGATCATGCCGATGAAGAAGTACCAGAAGTTGTAGTCCTTGGTGCTCCCGGTGCGCAAGGGGTTGACGAGCGAGGCGTCGGCCGGGGCCTGGGCCAGGGCCTGGAAGATCTGGGCCCAGTCGACCTTGAGCATCAGGACGATGACGATGACGATGAAGACGGCGTTGACGAAGATGCCCTGGACGAAGTCGGTGATCATGACCGCGATCTGCCCGCCGGAGAAGACGAAGTAGAGCGGGACCCAGAGGATGACGATCATGATCAGGGCGAAGGTCGAGACCTCGAGGCCGAAGACGTCGACCGTCTTGGGCAGGCCGCAGAAGTAGATGAAGAAGCGGGCGCTCACGGCCGGGAAGATGCCGAAGTTGATGATCCCGGAGAGGAAGGCCAGGGCGCCGGCGAAGACGCGGAACGACCGGCTGTAGCGCATCTCGAAGAATTGGGCCATGGTCAGGGCCCGGGTCTGGCGGAACCGGTAGAGGACCCAGCCCGAGACGCTGATGCCGACGACGACGACGGCCATGACCATCTCCCACCAGCGCATGTTAAAGCCGGCGATGTAGTTCATCTCGAGCATGCCGACGATGGTGATGGCCCCGAGCGAGGCCGTGCCCTGGGACAGGCTGATGAGGTAGCGCCCGCCGGTGCGGCCGGCGGCCAGGAAGTCCGAGACGCTCCGCATGAGCGGCTTGCTGAGGACGACGACGCCGATGACGAAGGCGAAGACCGCGGCCACGATCCCCCAATCGATCCAGGTCAGGTTCACGGGCGGCCTCCTCGCGCCGGCGCTTGCGGACGGAGGAGGATTCTACGATAAAACGATCTAGATGTCGAAGGCGAGGAGGCCGGTCTTGAGGCGGATCTGCTCGCGGAGGGCGGACTTGGATATGCGGTTCTCTTTTTCGGCTTTGATGGCCCGGAAGAGCTCGGTGGTCGTGAGCAGGCCGTTGCCGTCCTTCTGGGCCTCCTCGATCTGGCCGGCCGAGAAGGGATCGGCCCGGTCCTTGGGATCGACGGCGGCGAAGTAGTTGCCGACGAGGACGGCCTTCATCCGGGTATTGTCGAACTCCTGCATCCGCCGGCCCTTGTATTTCTGGAGCAGGGCGCACTCGTCGTCGGCGGCCCAATTCTTCCCGCCCCGGACGAGGATGATGACGAGCTCGCCCTTGCGGATGCCCGCTTCGACGGGGAGATCGCCCGGCTCGATCAGCCAGGCATCCTCTTCCTTATTGCGGATGACGTTCTTCCAATACTCGTCGACGTCGACGACCCGGCCCCAGCCGAGGGTGCGGAAGGCGCCGACGACGGCCTTCTTGAGGGCCGCGCCCTCGCCCTTGAGGAGGCGGAGGAAGTCCTCGTGTCCGCCCGCCTTCAGCTCCCGGATCTGGCGGTCGTAATCGGCCAAGACCTCTTCGAACCGCTTCTTCTCCTCGTCGCGCCGGGCCGTCAGGGCCTTGAGCTCCGGGAAGGCGTACTCGTCGCTCTCGAACCAGTCGCCGGCCGGGACCCCGGCGGGCTCGGCCCCGAGCGAGAGCTTGTCTTTCAGCATATGATCGACGACCTCGACGGTCTTCGCCCCGAACGAGGGCAGGACCAAGACGCAGCCGCGGCCCTTCCGGACGACCAGGGCGGCGGCCGCGCCGTCGGCCGTCTTGGCCAAGATCTCGAGCTTGCCGTCGGCCGCGGTCTCCTTCTCCCAGACGCCCTCGGCGAGGGTCTCGTCGAGGAGCCGGTAGGCCTTGGCGATATAGGGCTTGAAGCGTTCGAAGGGCACGTGGAAGAGGGCCCGGGGATTGAAGACGACCGCGTCGCCCCGGCCGCTGTCCTTGATCTGGAGGCCGGCCAGGGGGCCGACGATGTCCGTCAGCCGGCGCGTCTCGCCCCCGCCGACGAAGCAAACGAACCGGAGGCCCTGCCGGACCCTCTCCGCGAGGGTTTCATGGAACCCTGCGGGAAGATCCTCCCGGCCGGACACCGCCTGGCCGCCGGCCTCGTAAAAGACGATCTCGGTCTCGTCGGGGAGATCGAGGAGATCGTCTTCGCCCGTCGCCCGGCCCGTCGACAGGGATCCTACGTCGTACTTTTTCCCGACGAGGAGGTCCCGATCGGCCTCGCTGAAATCGAGCAAAATGATCTTGGCCATGCGCGGGCTCCTTCTTGAATTGTCACCCCATCATCGGACTAGTCGCGTCTACCGTCAATCACCCCTAAGGGTGAACCCCTGGAGGAAATTCCCGCCGGCTGGGGGACAGAAACGCCGGGCTCGGTTCTTTTGACAATATCATATTAAAAATATAGGATATATCGCGTTAGTGGGAATTATGAGGTCAAGATACCCGATCGCCCCGCTCGCCGGCCTGGGTCTTTTCCTGGCCCTGGCCGCGGTCCCGTTCGCCGCCCGTGTCGGCGCCCTCCAGGAGATCCCCGGCCCCCTGAGCGCGGCGCATTCCGCGAAGCCCGGCGACGCCGAATGCGCGAAATGCCATCAGGCCCCGGGCGAGATCTCTCCGGCCAAGTGCCTCGCGTGCCATACCGAGATCGGCTCCCGCATCGCCGCCGGGACGGGCTTCCACCGTGACAAGGCCGACGACTGTGCCGTCTGTCACGCCGAGCATCAGGGCCGGAAGGCCAATATCGTGCCCCTGGATCCCGCCGACTTCGATCACTCCGAGACCGGGGCCGATCTGCAGGGCGCTCATTTGAGGCCCAAGACCTGCGACGCCTGCCATACGCCGGCCGGCTCCCATCCGAGAAGCGTGGGCCGGTCTTACCTGCTCAAAGTCCCGGGCTGCCGCGGCTGCCACGCCCCTCCCCATCCGGGGCGGCAGGACGAATGCCTGGCCTGTCATCATCAAAATAGCTGGATCGTCGACAGACGGCCTGCGGAGGATTGATCGATGCGCGTTTCTGCCGGACTCCGTCTCGTCATATCGGCGGGGCTTCTCCTGGCCGGAGCGCGCCTGGCGGCCGAGACCCCGGGATCCGGCTTCTATCAACGCGGGACGGTCTACCTCGACTGGAACGGCTCGCGCTATTCGGACGGCATGTTCTTCAACCAGGCTTCTGTCCGGGTCAAGTTCGACCTCATCGACCCTCCGGGCCAGGGCTGGACCCTGGCCCTCGACGCCCGCGACCGGGTCGGCATCCGCGACGAGGCGACGAACCAGGTCATCCTCTACAGCGCCCGTCTGACCTTCGACAAGCCCGGGTCGCGGTTCGTCCTCTCCGTCGGCCAGATGAACCTCTACGACACGGCGGGGATCGGGGCGCTTCTCGGCGGGATGGCCGGCTTCAAGCTCAGCCGCGACATCCTCGTCGGCGCGTTCGGCGGGCTTGAATCGACCCCGTACATCGCCCGCCTCGACGCGAAGTACATCAAAGCGGGGGCCTTCGTCCGCTGGCTCGGCTCGCAGGGCCGGACGATCGGCCTGACCTTCAACAACGTCTGGTACGACGGCAGCGTCGAGCGCCGATTCGGCTACGCCAACGTCTTCTTTCCCGTCCGCAAGGCCTTCGTCCTCTACGGAGACGCGGAGGTCGAGCTGGGGAGCCACGTCGGCGGAGCGGACCGCCTGTCGCGGCTGTTCGGGAATGTCCGGATCGACCTCGGCCGCTGGGCCGACGTCACGGCGAGCTACAGCTCGGGCAGGGGCCTCGACTTCCACCGCTACCTCCTCGAAGCCTCTCAGGACCCGACCGTCTTCGACCAGGACATCGAGCGCTTCTATTATTCGAGCTATTACGGCGCCCGGCTCAGTCTCAAGCCGGCCCGGACGGTGCGCCTGTCGGTCACCCGGCAGGAGAGCACCCAGCGGGACCTCGACATCCGCAACCACACCTGGCGGTTCGGCCTGTCCGCCTGGAACGTCCTCGCGCGGGGCCTCTCCGTCGTGGGGAACTACGCCTTCAACCGCGGCGACGCGTCCGAATCCGATACCTATTACCTCTCCCTGGCCAAAGATTTCGGGCGGTTCTCCGTGAACGCCAGCTTCTCCAACACGTTCAAGGGGCTGCGCTTCGATCCGGGCTCCGGGGACCCGACGCCCGTCTACCTCCCCGACTATCGGAACGTCACGCTCGGGACCCTCATCCGGATCGGCGGGGGCCTCACGGCCTCGGTCGAGTACGGAGGCTTCCTCCAGTCCGGCGGGAACGAGCACTTCCTGTTCGTCAGGCTGATCTACAGGAGCCGATGAGGACGCCATGACACCCTCCCGCATCAAATCCGCGCCCGCGATCGCCCTGGCCGCGGCGTTCGTCCTCCCGCTCCTGCTCGTCCTCGGGGCCGGGACGGGCACAGGCCAGGACCGGCCCGGCGCCAAGCCCGCCGTCCCCGGCCAGGATTGGACGGCCGAGTCGCACGACCGGACGAGCTTCCCGCTCGTCGGGAAACACCGCACGCTCGGCTGCCGGGAATGCCACATCAACCTCGTCTTCGAGGGCACGCCGACCGACTGCGAGGTCTGCCACTGGCAGCGCCGCCAGGACGACCGCTACTCGCTCCGCCTCGGAACGCGCTGCTCCGACTGCCATACGCCCCAGTCCTGGAAGAAGGTCGACCCGGCTCTTTGGAGCCACGAAGTGAACGTCGGCTTCCGCCTCGAAGGCGTCCACCGGACGCTCGACTGCGAGGACTGCCACGGGAGCGGCGGCTTCACGGCTCAATCGCCGGATTGCTTCGCCTGCCACGAATCCGACTACCGCAGCACCCGCGATCCGAACCACGTCGAGGCCGGATTCCCGACGAGCTGCCCGTCGTGCCACGACCAGAGGGACTGGGAGAACGCCTCCTTCGAGCATACCGGCGAGTTCGTCCTCCAGGGCCGGCACGCGTCGGCCTCATGCTCGGACTGCCATGAAGGCGGCGTCTATCAGGGCACGTCGCCGGAGTGCGCATCGTGCCACCTGGTCGATTACCAGGGCACGACCGACCCCAACCACAGCGCCGCGGGATTCCCGCTCGATTGCGAGCAATGCCACGGGACGGCAGCGACCGGCTGGGAGGGCGCGGATTTCGACCACGCCTTCCCCATCGCGTCCGGACGGCACTCGGTCGCTTGCTCGGAATGCCATCAGACCAGCGATTATCGGGTCTTCACCTGTCTCGGCTGTCATGGGCAGACGGAGACGAATAACCGCCACAGCGGCGTCACCGGATACAGCTACAGCTCCACGGCCTGCTACGCCTGCCACCCGAACGGACAGGGATAGCTGTCGACAGTCCCGTCCGCTCTGTGCTATCTTCCTTTCATAAGAACGACCGATCTCGTTTCCTCAGGGAGGATCCCATGAATCTCGCCCATCGCCGGTCCCCGGCCCGGACCGCGGCGCTCGCCGCCGTGGTCATCCTGCTCGCCGCTCCGCCAGTCGCCCTCGCCGAGGTCAAGTTCGCCGTGTCCTTCCCCGCCGAGCGGTCGAAAACCCCTCTCGACGGCCGGATGCTCCTCCTCCTCTCGACGAACGACCAGGCCGAGCCGCGCTTCCAGATCAGCGACGGGCCGGCGACTCAGCTCGTCTTCGGCGTCGACGTCGACGGGCTCGCCCCGGGCGCCGAAGCCGTCTTCGACGCCTCGGTCCTCGGCTATCCCCTGCGCAGCCTGGCCGAGCTCCCGGCCGGCGAATACCGCGTCCAGGCCCTCCTTCACCGCTACGAGACCTTCCGCCGCTCCGACGGTCACGTCGTCAAGCTGCCCATGGACCGGGGCGAGGGCCAGCGCTGGAACGCGGCCCCCGGCAACCTCTACAGCGCGCCCCGCAAGATCGTCCTCGATCCCGGCCGGGACGGGACGGTGCGCATCGTCCTCGACCGCGAGATCCCGCCCATCGCGCCGCCGAAGGATACGAAGTACATCCGCCATGAGCGCGTCCCTAGCAAGCTCCTGACCGATTTCTGGGGACGGCCGATGCACCTCGGGGCCTGCCTGCTCCTGCCCGAAGGCTTCGACGAGCATCCCGAGGCCCGCTATCCCCTGGTCATCTTCCACGGCCATTTTCCCTATACCTTCGGCGGCTTCCGCGAGGAGCCGCCCGACCCCGCCCTCGAGCCGGACTACAGCGAGCGCTTCCGCCTCGCCGGCTACAACCGGATCCAGCAGGAGTACGCCCACGCCTTCTATAAAGAATGGACGGGGAAGGACTTCCCCCGGGTCATCCTGATGGAGATCCAGCACGCCAATCCCTATTACGACGACTCCTACGCCGTCAACTCGGCCAACCTCGGCCCCTACGGCGACGCCATCGTCCGCGAGCTCATCCCCCACATCGAGAAGAAGTACCGCGGCCTCGGCAAGGGCTGGTCCCGCTTCCTCTACGGCGGCTCGACCGGGGGCTGGGAGGCCCTGGCCGCGCAGATCTTCTACCCGGACGAGTTCAACGGCTGCTACGCCGCCTGCCCCGACCCGATCGACTTTCGCGCCTACACCATCGTCAACATCTACGAGCACAGGAACGCCTTCTTCGTCGACAGCCCCTGGAAGAGAACGCCCCGGCCCGCCCTCCGCAACTGGCTCGGCGAGGTCAGCGCGACGCTCGAGGAGACCAACCTCCGCGAGCTCGTCCTGGGCTCGCGCGCGCGGTCCGGCGACCAGTGGGACATCTGGCAGGCCGTCTTCGGGCCGGCCGGCGAGGACGGCTATCCCAAGCCCATCTGGGACAAGCTCACCGGCGAGATCGACCGCGAGGTCGCCGGATACTGGAAGGAGAACTACGACCTCCGCTCTATCCTCGAGCGCGACTGGAAGACGGTCGGTCCGAAGCTCGCAGGGAAGATCCACATTTACGTCGGCGACATGGATAACTACTATCTCAACAACGCCGTCTACCTTATGGAGTCCTTCCTCGAGTCGACGAAAGACCCTTATTACGCCGGCGAGGTCGATTATGGCGACAGGGCCGAGCACTGCTGGAACGGCGATCAAGAGCGGCCGAACGCGATCTCGCGCCTCCGCTACCACCAGATGTACGTCCCCCGGATCGTCAAAAGGATCGAGGCCACGGCCCCGCCGGGCGCGGACCTCAAGAGCTGGCGCTACTAGGGCGTCCGGTCCGCCCTATTTCTTCTTGCCCTTGTCCTTCGGCCCGCCCTTGGCGTCC
>MEYC01000069.1:22216-24298 GCA_001775715.1 Candidatus Aminicenantes bacterium RBG_16_66_30
GCCCGTGGTACTCGGACATGAAGCGGAGATTGACCAGGTCGATGACCTCCCGGTCGGCGAGGACGATCTTCCGCCAGTCGCCGGCGTGCCCGTGTTTCCGGTAGTACCCGTAGGCGTTCCCGTACGGCGGGCCGATCTTCTCCATATGAACGGGGACGAAGAAGATCTCCGGCGATAAGCCCAAATGAACGGCGATGTCGAACCACGATCTCTTCCCGAGCCGGAGGTTTATGACCGCTTGGGGACCGACGTGGGCCCTGGCGGCCAGGAAATAGACGACGGGCAGCTCCTCGTCGAGGAGCCGGTGTCGGGACCTCAGGTCCACGACCGCGCGGGGCGCCACGCGATAGTGGTCGCCGACAGCCAGATAAAAGCTCCGCAGCCGGACGTCGGCGACGGAGATCCCGAGATCGACCTGGGCCGCGCGGACGGCCGGCCCGGCCAGAACGGCCAAGAAAACGAAGACAATAGCGGTTTTCCTCATGATGTTCACCTCATGATCTTCCTAAGAATTAGTCGCGCCGGCGAAGCCGCGGTGGGAAAAATCATAATTGAAAACGCCGCGCCGGTATTATAAGGTTGGAGCCGGCGGCGGCCATGGCGAGATCGGCGCGGAACAAACCCTGGACGGTCGCCCTGATCCTCGCCCTCTGGGCCCTCGCGGCATGGCTCCTCTATCCCCTGGTCAACCTCGATCGGGTCGACATGTCCAACGTCAAGCCGTACCTCTACCGGTCCGCGCTTGGCATCACCCTCCTGATCATCTTCTTCGGCAAGACGCTCTTCGATCTCGTCTACCCCTGGGCCCACGGGAAGAAGCTCCCCCGCCTGAACGCCGCGCTCCTGATCCTCTATGTCGCGGCCCTCGGCGGGGGCCTCATCATTATGATCATCCGGATGGCGGCCCTGGCTTTGAAAAGCCGCGGCGGGGGATTCCTTTTCTAGCGGCCGGGAAGCAATCCCGGACCGGCCCGTCTAATTAACCGTATGGTATAATCGCGTCTTTAGGAGTCCTCATGACGCCGCACCGCCGACGCCGCGCGACCCCTCGACTGGCCCTCTTTGCGCTCTGCGCCCTTCTCGTCATGTCCCTCGCCGCCCAGGAGCCCGCCAAGCGCATCGACGTCAGATGCATCACCGTGCCTCCGCCCAATATCGACGGCCTTGTCGACGACCCCTGCTGGAAGGCCGTGCAGCCCGTATCCGGCTTCTATCAGTACGACCCCATCAACGGCGCCAAGGCCTCCGAGGAGACGTTCGTCTGGGCCGCCTTCGACCAGGATCACATGTATTTCGCCTTCCTGATGAAGGACTCCCAGCCGGACAAGATCTGGGCCGAGCTGACGCCCCGGAACGAATGGGACCAGAACGACGCGATCGAGGTCATCCTCGACGCCTACAACGACAAGCGGACGAGCATCACCTTCGCGGTCAACCCCCGAGGCGTCCAGAAGAACTCCGTCGAGACGATCTGGAGGTCCGAGGCGGTCATACGCCCGGACGGCTGGAGCGCCGAGATGGCCATCCCCTTCAAGTCGCTTCGCTTCTCGGCGAACAAGCTCGAGATCTGGGGCGTCAACTTCGAGAGGTACATCCACAGGCTCAACGAGACCGATTATTGGACCGACGTCGACCGCGACCTGCCCCGGCTCCAGCAGAGCGGCGAGCTCTGCGGCCTGACCGGCCTCCGGCCCGGCTACAACCTCGAATTCTTCCCCTACGCCGGGTATCGGACGTCCAAGGAGACGGGAGCGGACCGGGACTCTAAGTTCGCCGTCGGGCTCGACGCCAAGTGGGGCATCAAGCCCAACCTCTACCTCGACGTCACGGCCAGCCCCGACTTCAGCGAGGTCGAGTCCGACCCGTTCATCCCTCAGCTCTCCCCCTACGAGAATTACCTCAACGAGAACCGCCCCTTCTTCACCGAGGGCAGCCGCTATTTCAGCCTGGCGGGCGAAGACCTCAGCCTCTTCTATTCCCGGCGCGTCCCCAATCCGAAGATCGCGGCCAAGGTCTCCGGCAAGACCGGCGGCTTCGGCTTCGGCATCCTCGGCGCCCTCAACAAGGTGGACGTCGACGAAG
>MEYC01000070.1:0-1022 GCA_001775715.1 Candidatus Aminicenantes bacterium RBG_16_66_30
AGCGCATGGGCTGGATGGGCGACGCCCAGGGCACGGCCGAGGAAGCCATCATGAACTTCGACATGGCCGCTTTCTACACGAATTTCGTCCGCGACATCCATGACGTCCAGGACGATAAGGGCCGGATCACCGACACGGTCCCCCACATTTGGGGCTCGCGGCCGGCCGACCCGGCCTGGGGCACGGCCTATCCCCTCATCTGCTGGTACATGTACCAATACTACGGCGACGCGCGCGTCCTCGAGGATCACTACGACGGGCTCAAGAAGTACGTCGAGTTCCTGAGGAGCACGGCCGAGAACGGCGTCCTCAAGTGGAGCCACTACGGCGATTGGGTGGCGGTCGAGAAGTGCCCCGGCGCGATCGTCTCGTCGTTCTATTACTATTACGACGCCAAGGTCCTGGCCGACACCGCCCGCGTCCTCGGGAAGGCCCAGGACGCCGCGCTCTACGACAAGCTCGCCGCCGAGATCCGGACGGCCTTCAACCGGGAGTTCTTCGATCCGAAGACGGGCAGCTACGCCGACGGGACGCAGACCGCCAACACCCTGCCGCTTTTCCTCGACCTCGCCACGGACAAGGAGCGCGGCCGGGCCTGGGGCCGGCTCTTCGACGACGTCGTCTATAAGCACGACTCCCATCTGACGACCGGCATCATCGGCACGAAGTACATCATGGAGCTCCTGACCCGGAACGACCAGCTGGACCTGGCCTACGATATCGCCTGCAAGACCGACTATCCGAGCTGGGGCTACATGATCGCCAACGGGGCGACGACCCTCTGGGAGCTGTGGCAGAAGCGCGAGGGCCCGTCGATGAACTCGCACAACCATCCCATGTTCGGCAGCGTCGGCTCCTGGCTGTACAAGGCGCTGGCCGGGATCAACTTGGCCCCGGGGACGACCGGGTTCGAGAAGGTCCTGATCACGCCGGGGACGGTCCGGGACCTGATGCACGCCTCGGGCTCGACGATGACCGTGCGGGGCGAGGTCGCCTGCTCGTGGTCACGGACGGAAACGAGC
>MEYC01000070.1:1097-3009 GCA_001775715.1 Candidatus Aminicenantes bacterium RBG_16_66_30
TGACCGAGGGCGGGACGCCGATCTGGCTCGACGGCAAGTTCCTGGCCGGACCGGCCGGCGTCGCCGGCGCCGAGGACAAGGACTCTGCCATCCGCATCAGGACGGGCGGCGGCCGTTACGTCTTCGTCCTTGAAGGAGATTAATCCCATGAACTTCCAAGCTTTGATCCGGGCCCGCTACAGCGTTCGCGCTTATAAACCCGACCCGGTCGACGAGGACAAGCTCGCCCGCATCCTCGAGGCCGCCCGTCTGGCCCCGACCGCGGCCAACCGCCAGCCCGTCCGCGTCATGGTCATCCCGACCAAGGGCCGCGAGAAGGAGATGGCCCGCATCTATTCGCGCGAGTGGTTCGTCCAGGCCCCGCTCGTCCTGTGCGTTTGCGCCCTCCCCTCCGAGGCCTGGGTCCGGAAGGCCGACGGCTGGAACGCCGCCGAGGTCGATGCGGCGATCGTCATGGCGCACATCGTCCTGGCCGCGGCCGAAGAGGGGCTGGGCACGTGCTGGATCGCGGCCTTCGATCCCGCGGCAGCCCGCGATGTCCTCGGCCTGCCTCCCGAGGTCATTCCCTCGGCCTTCACACCGCTCGGCATTCCGGCCGATACGGCCGCACCGAAGAAGAGACGGCCGCTCGCGGACCTTGTCCGCCAGGATCATTGGTGAGCCGAGGAAGTCCGAGGCACCAACCGTATCCTGGCGTCCATCAGTCCCTGGCCTTCCCCCTTATGCGCTCCCAGAATGCCCGGGGCGAGACGATCTCCATCTTTCCGAGGCTCTTGAGGTCGAGAAGCTCGCGGTCTCCGGTGACGAAAAGCTCAACGCGGGCTTCGATCGCGGCCGAGATCAAGCCTTGGTCCGCTCGGTCCTTGATCGACAGATCTATCGTCCAAGCCGGTTCCGACAAATGGGCGCTTTCCCTGAGCAAAGCGACGACCTCGTTGGCGATCTCGGCCGGGACCCCGAGCTTGTCCGGAAGGACCATTTGGATTTCAGACAGCAGGTCCTCGGATGCGACGAGGTCATGACGAGCGAGGGTTTCCCGGAAGACATCGGCGCAGAGACCTCGCGTGGCCACGGCCGCGACGATCACATTAGTGTCGAGGAAGACCCTCATGAGATCTTGGCGAAGATATCCTCGTCGGTCAGGTAGCCACGGGCTTCGGCGAAGGGCATTATCCGGCGCCGCAGATCCTCGAAGGTCTCGAGCCGGATCTGGCGGCGCAACGCCTCACGGGCGATCTCGCTCCGGTTCTTTCCGGTTCGCCGGCTCGCCTTCGACAGAAGCTCGTCGAGCTCCTTGTCCAAGCGGATGGTCAATATCGCCGTTTTCATGTAAAGCATTGTAATACGCGTTCTCCTCTATGTCAAGGTCCCTTCTCTCTCATAGCCATATATAACCTGGGACGTATCATCGAGGCCGGGGTTCTCAAAAAATGTTAAAAAAACCTTGACTCTGACGTTACGTCATAGTGCAGAATGGAGGCGTGGACAAGGCCATGAAGAACGGATATCTCGTCAGGGAGTTCGCCAAGCTGACCCGGGTGACGGTCCGGACGCTCCATTACTACGACCAGGTCGGCCTGCTCAAGCCGAGCTTCGAGCGGCCCAACGGCTACCGGGTCTACACGGACGCAGACCTGCTCAGGCTTCAGCAGATCGTCACCTTGAAGTTCATGGGCTTCTCCCTCAACGAGATCCGCCGCCTCCTCGACAGCAGGGGCTACGAGGCCGTGAAGGCCCTCAAGGTCCAGGCCGAGGCCGTCAGAGACGAGATCGCCCGTCTGCGCGAGGCCTCGCGGGCGATCGGGCAGGTCCTGGCCCGGCTCGAGAAGGACGGCCGCATCCACAAGCAGAAACTCATCAAGATCATGGAGGTCATTCAAATGGGCGAAGACGTCAAGAAAGCCTGGCACGA
>MEYC01000070.1:3016-8911 GCA_001775715.1 Candidatus Aminicenantes bacterium RBG_16_66_30
TACACGGAGCAGGAGCTCAAGGGCTTCCGGGAGCTCGGGAAGAAATACACGCCCGAGATGATGGCCGACTACCAGAATCGCTGGGCCGCGCTCATCGAGGAGGTCAAGAAGAGCCTCGGGCTCGATCCCGCGAGCGAAAAAGCCCAGGACCTGGGAAGGCGCTGGACCGTCCTGCTGGATGAGGTCTACGGCGGCCACCCCGAGCTCAAGACCCAGATCGCCAAGGCCTACAACGCCGGGGCCATCCCCAAGGAATACAATATGATCGCGCCGGAGGTCTGGGACTTCATCAAAAAGGTCCACGCGGCCGCCAAGAAGAAGTAGGCGGCCTTTACACCGCCTGATCGAACGCCTATAATCGGGTCTCAGGTGATGATCCGGAGGTTTGATCCTGGGGGATGATCCAGATCAGGAGGTTTATTTATGACCAACGGACGTAATTTCGCCAGACGCGCGGCCTTGGCGGCATGTCTCGTCGGCGCCATCGGTCTGGCCGCTTCGGCGCCCGCCTCGACGGTCCTCGAGTACAAGATGCCCGCCGGGCGGGTCCTGACCTATCAGGCCAGCTCTGAAGAGGCGCAGATCATGGAGGTCATGGGCCAATCGATGGATACCCATACGACCGGCACGAGCACCTACACCTTCAAGGCGAAGGGCCGGAAGGACAAGAACCTCCTCGTGGGCGTGACCATCGACGACATGTCCGCGAGCGTGACCGGAGCCCAGGGCGACATGTCCCCGGACATGAGCTCGATCAAAGGGAAGTCCTTCGATATGGTCTTCTCGCCTCTCGGATCGGAAATCGATGTCTCCGGGGCCGAGGCCCTCACCTACGCGATGGCCACCGAGACGCGGAATCTCGCCAGCGGCTTCAAGGCCTTCTTCCCCGACCTTCCGGGGAAGGCCGTCAAGATCGGGGACACGTGGCCGTCGAGCGACGCGGTCGAAGAGAAGACGGGATCGATGACCATTCAGATCCAGCTCCAGAACACCAACACGCTCGAAGGTTTCGAGACCGTCGACGGGATGGAGTGCGCCCGCGTCTCGGCCCAGGTCACGGGGACGATCTCCGGTTCCGGGAACCAGATGGGCCAGGACATGACCTTTTCGGGGACGAGCAAAGGCAAGAACGTCTGGCACTTCGCGGTCAAGGAGGGGATCTACGTCAAGGCGGCCTCAGAGATGACGACCGAAATGTCGGTCGACGTTTCCTCCGCCGGCATGACCATCCCCATAACGCAGACGAGCAAGAGCGAAGTCAAGCTGACCGGAAAGAGTTGAGCCGTTGACCCGGCGGCCGCTCCTATTCCTCGCCGGAGGCCTCGGATTCGGACTTGGCCTCCTGAGCGGCACGGGAGCGGGCGTCCAGGACGTCATCTCGCCTCAGCAGCAGCACGAATCCGTCGTCGTCAACATCGAGGTCCCGGTCCGGGTCCTGAGGAAGGACGCCTTTGTCGACGGGCTGACGCTCGCGGACTTCGAGGTCTACGAGAACGGCGTCCGCCAGACGGTCGAGGCCGTCTACCTGATCAAGGACAAGCAGGTCCTCCGGGAGGAGAAGGCGCCGGGGGCCGCGCCGCCGCCCCCCCCAAAGGCCCGCAACTACGTCCTCTATCTGGACCTCAAGGAATACCTTCCCAAGATCGGGGAGGCCCTGGACTATTTCTTCAGCGACGTCCTGGGCGACAAAGATTCGCTCTTCGTCGTCACGCCGGCTAAAACCTATAAGTTCCGCTCCGAATATCTGTCCCGCGTGCCGAGGCGCCAGGTCTCCGACCGGCTCAAGGGCATTCTCAAGACCGACATCACCCTCGGGAATTCCGCGTACCGGGGCAGGATGCTGGATTTCTACAAGCTGGAGGACGAGGAGTTCCCGGCGGAGCTGGCCGACGTCAAGGAGACCATGCTCTTCGACCTGGCCAAGGAGATCCGCGACCTCACCGAGATCACCGAGGAGCGGGTGATGGCCTTCGCGGATATCCTGAAGTCTCTCGACGGGGAAAAGCACGTCTTCCTGATATTCCAGAGGGAAGTCCTGCCGTCCCATGCCTTCGCGGACGACCGCCAGACCGAGCTCGTCAAGCCGGTGGGCTTTGATGTCGACAAGATCAAACGCCATTTTTCGGACGCCTCGATCACCGTCCATTGTCTTTACATCACGAAGCGGCCCACGTTCGCTACGCGCGACCTGTTCCAACGGGGCTCCGTCCTCGCCACCCAGCTCCAGGACCTTTCGTCTGACGTCTATGCTTCGTTCCGGGAGATGGCCGCCGCGACGGGCGGCCTGTCCGAGAGCACGACCAACCCAGATTTCGCGCTGCGCCAGGCGGCCGAGGCCTCGAGCAACTACTATCTCCTCTACTACCGGCCCGTCAATTACCGCGCCGACGGCCGCTTCCAGACGATCGAGGTCCGGGTCAAAGGCGAGGGCCTCAAGGTCACCCACCGGGTGGGCTACGTCGCGGACTAAAAGGAGATCCCATGGCCGTATCCAAGCCCAAGCGCATTGAAGACGTCCGGAAGAAGGACGATCTCCTCGTCATCACCGGGGCCGGCGGCTTTATCGCGGGATCGCTCGTCCGCTATTTCCACGACAAGGGCTTCTCGCGGATCCGGGCCGTCGACAAGAAGCCGCTCGACGAATGGTACCGGCGGACGCCCGGGGTTGAGGATCTCGTCCTGGACGTTAGTTTCCGCGACAATTGCGTCAAGGCCTGCGAGGGGGCCGTCGAGGTCTACAACCTGGCCGCCGACATGGGCGGCATGGGCTTCATCGAGCGCTATCGGGTCGAATGCCTGCGGAGCGTCCTCGTCAACACCCACATGATCGAGGCCGCGGAGAAGGCCGGCGCCGACCGTTATTTCTTCTCCTCGTCCGCGTGCGCCTACAACATCGATCTCCAAAAGGACACCCACTCCCGGGCCCTCAAGGAGTCCGACGCCTACCCGGCCAACGCCGAGCGCGGCTACGGCTGGGAGAAGCTCTTCTCGGAGATCGTCTGCCAGGAGTATTGGGCCGAGCGCAGCCTCAAGACGGCGATCGCCAGGTTCCACAACGTCTACGGCCCGTACGGGACCTGGGACGGCGGACGCGAGAAGGCCCCGGCGGCCCTTTGCCGCAAGGTCATCGAGGCCGACGACAACGGCACCCGCTCGGTCGAGATCTGGGGCGACGGGACGCGGACCCGGAGCTTCATGTGGATCGAGGACTGCCTCGAGGGCATCGATATGATCATGCACTGCGACGAGCTCATCGCGACGCCCATCAACCTCGGCTCGCACGAGCTCGTCTCGATCAACGAGCTCCTCGGCATCGTCGAGGCGATCGCCGGATTCAAGGTCGCGCGCCGCTACGACCTCACGCAGCCGCTGGGCGTCGGGGGACGGAACTCCGACAACACGATGATCAAACTCGTCCTGGGGTGGGAGCCGTCGACGCCGCTGCGGACCGGCATGGCCAAGACGTACGCGTGGATCGCGGAACAGTACGCCGCGAGAAAGGCCGGGAAAAAGGTCGTTCTCTAAGCCCGGCGGCCCGGACCTCAGCCGGCCGCGGGCCCGTCCTTCCCGGCAATCTTCCGGCCGGTGGCCAGGACGAACCAGGCGATCGACGCCAGCAGGAACGTCAGCTTGTATGTCGCCTCAGGGATCCGGCCGAGGAAGTAGAACAGGGCGGCCGCGAGACACAGGGCCAGGCTGACCAGGGACAGCCAACCGGTCAAGCGAGTCAGGAAGGAGTGTTTCATTTCGACCTCCTCGCGGCCATCAGGGCCGTGTAGGACACCAGGGCGATCATCCAGCCCGGCAGCCAACGGAAATAGAGGTGCAGGGGCAGGAAGAAGACGACGGCCAGGGTGCCCAGCCAGACGGCAAGCGCCGCGCCGTTGAAGGTCCAGCCGCGCTTCTCCGCCTGGTATTGTTCGATCTTGAGCAGAGGGAAGAGCCAATGCTCGGCGAAGACGATGGCCCCGATGGGCATCAGGACGATCCCGTAGATGGCGACGTAATCGAGGAGCTTGAGGAAGAAGACGGGGAAGCAGGCCAGGACCGTCGTAGCCGTGCCCGCGACGAGCGTGATCTTCCAGCGCGGCCAGCCGGGCGTCACGGTCTGCAGGGCCAGGCCGGCCCGGTAAAGGGTCGGGTTGGCCGTCGTCCAGCCGGCGAAGAGGACGCCGGCGACGCCCGCGATGCCGACGGCCTCATAGGCCATCAGGCCGGGGTGCATTTCCCGGCCGATCGCGGCCACCATGACGCCGGAGGCGAGCCAGGCCAGCATGTGGCCGGGATACATCCCGAAAGCCGAATAGAGGCCGTACGTCCACTTCTTGGCGTAACGGAAAAGGGCCATGTCCGAGAGCCCGACGTGCATGGCCAGGTTGCAGAACCAGGCGAAAGACAGGACGTGCCAGAAGCCGAACTTTTCCTGGCCGGCCGCGGCGACGCCGTTCCAGATCTGGGTCGTAGCCACGTCCCAGAGGTTGCCGAGGTCGGGGGTCACCCCCAGGCGCGGCAGCATGGCTAGAGCCCCCGCGACGAAAACGACGAATATCCAGGGAGCGGCCACCTCGGCGAAGCGGCTGAGCTTGGCGAACCCGAGGATGGCCACGGTCGTGAAGGCCGCTCCGAGGACGACGGTGATGAGGATCCAGCCGGCGCTCGAGGGCAGCACGGCGTCGAGCTTAGGGACGGGGATGCCGAAAAGAAGCCCGACCGCCGTGGCCGAAACGGAGATCATAGCCCCGGCCAGGATGCAATAGAGGAACGCGTTGGCGATGTTGTAGACGAGGGTCACGCCCGGGCCGGCGATCTTCCTCAGATACCAGTAGAGGGTCAGACGCGTCCGCACGGCGATAGGGGCGCAGATGAAGGTCCAGGACAGGACGGCCAGGAGGTTCCCCAGGAGGAGCCCCAAGAGGAGATCGCGGGCCCCGACCCCGTGGAGGACGAAGAACGCGCCGATGACGAACTCGGTCGCGGCGACGTGCTCGCCGGCGAAGAGCCCGGCGAATTTGCCTCCGGACTGGAGCTTGTCGGGAGCGACGGGCTCCCGGTCGAACTCGTAGA
Source organism: Candidatus Aminicenantes bacterium RBG_16_66_30 (assembly GCA_001775715.1). Lineage (GTDB taxonomy): Bacteria > Acidobacteriota > Aminicenantia > Aminicenantales > Saccharicenantaceae > RBG-16-66-30. The sequence continues at coordinate 8,081 of MEYC01000070.1, forward strand.
GCCTGTCCATGGCCGCGGCCAGCCGGGCGATCCGTTCGGACATGCGCGCCTCCCTCCCCGTTTATATCAGGGTCAAAAGGATGGGGTCAAATCTTAAATCACGCAATTCTTCGGACGGAAATCGAATCGCTTATTCGAAAATTGCGTGATTTAAGATTTGACCCCTTCAGGTTATAATCCCGGTGGAGGGCAATATGAAGGCCAAAGACGTGGCGGAGGTCAGGGCAAAGGCGGCGGCTCTGCTCCGGAAGGCCCGCATCGCGGTCACCCGGAGCGAGCTCGAGACGATGGAGGTGGCCGATCTCGGCCTGAACGACGTCAGGCGGATGGGTGTCGAGATCATCGTCTACGAGAACAACGACCGCTACTGCGCCAAGGAGCTCGTCCTCCTCCCCCGCCAGATCTGCCCGGAGCACCGCCACCCGCGGGTCAACGGGCGGAACATGGGGAAAAAGGAGACCTTCCGCTGCCGCTACGGCGAGGTCTACCTCTATGTCGCCGGCGAGCGGACGCCCAGGCCGAAGGCCAAGGCGCCGAGGAAGTACAAGCCCTTCCTGAGCGTCGGACATGAGATCGTCCTCAGGCCCGGCGACATGTACACGCTGCCACCGAACTCGCTCCACTGGTTCCAGTCCGGGGACCGCGGCGCCGTCCTCTCGGAGTTCTCCTCGACGAGCACGGACGGGAACGACCTCTTCACCGACCCGCGCATCCGAAGGGTCCGGAGCTAGCGTCCGGGGCCGCCCTTGTCCGGAACGATCGGCTCGCGACCGCCCGTCATCGAGATCGGCGTCCCGGTCGAGGCGCTCGCCGCCCGCCGCGAGCGGATCG
>MEYC01000070.1:8985-10043 GCA_001775715.1 Candidatus Aminicenantes bacterium RBG_16_66_30
GCGTGCGCTTCCGCGACTATTACGGCGATCCGGAGACCATGCTCCGGACGCAGATCCTGGCCCAGAAGTGGCTCCTCGAGAACGTCCGCACGGACGCCCACGTCATCACCGGGCCCTGGGTCGGCGCCTGGACGGATTTCCAGAACGCGTTCGAGGCCGGGAGCCTCGGCGTCGACGTCGTCTTCCCCGACGACGACATCCCCTGGATCGGGCGAGGCTGGGTCGCCGCTGAGTCCGACCTGAGGCGCCTCGAGGCGATGGACTTCGTCCACTCGGGCCTGAACGCCCGCCAGGCCGCCTACCGGAAGGCCATGATCGCCGTGGCCGATAAGTACCCAGTCCGGTTCCTCGGCGGCGAGATCTTCTACCCCGGCGCGAACCCGGCCCTGACCCACACGTCGGACGGGCCCTTCGGCGTCGCCGGCGACCTCATGGGGAAGACGGAGATCTTCCTGGCCGCCAAGGAGCGGCCGGACTTCGTCCGCGAGCTCCTGCGCCTCGTCACCGACAAGCTCATCGCATACCTCGATTTCTGTTGGGCCGAGGAGAAGCTTCCCGTGCCCAAGGACTTCGCCTGGACCGACGACCTGGCCGTGTCCCTCTCGGCCGAAACCTACCGCGACGTCGTCCTGCCGTCCGAGAAGCGGCTCCGTTTCCACTTCGACGGCCGGGCGAGCCTCCACATGTGCGGCCGGTCGGACCATCTCCTCGAGATCTTCCGCGACGACCTGGCCATCCACGAGCTCCAGGGCTTCGGCTACGAGGTCGACCTCGACCGCATCGGCCGGGTCATGGGCGGAAAGGTCGTCCTCATCGGCAACGTCAATCCCATGCTTATTCACGCAGGCACGCCGGACCAGGTCCGCGAGGCGACGCGCCGCGTCATCGAAAAGCTCGGCCCTTACCGCGGGCTCATCGTCCAGGACGGCAACAACATCCCGCCGGGATCGCCTCTCGCCAACATCAACGCCATGATGGAGGCGGCGGAAGCGTGGGGGCGGCCGTGAGCGCGCGCGATTTCCTGACCCGTCTCTGGTCGCTCGAGAACGACGACCGGC
>MEYC01000070.1:10073-10171 GCA_001775715.1 Candidatus Aminicenantes bacterium RBG_16_66_30
GGGTCAAAGGCGGCGAGCCCGTCCGCAGCGCCCTCTTCTCGACGGAGGGCAAGGACTCGGTCCGGACCCGCCTCCTCGATCCCGAAAAATTCCTCGCC
>MEYC01000071.1 GCA_001775715.1 Candidatus Aminicenantes bacterium RBG_16_66_30
GAGCTACAACTCTTATCTCGTGCGCGGGCGGGACAAGACCGCCCTCATCGACGCCGTCGAGCCGGCCAAGCTCCATGTCCTCGAGGCCTATCTCGCCGACGTCCCGAAGATCGACTATGTCATCTCGAACCACACCGAGCAGGACCACTCCGGCGGCATTCCCTGGCTGCTGGGCCGTTATCCCGGGATCCAGGTGCTGTCCTCGGAAACGGCCAAGCCCATGCTCGTCGATCACCTCGGCCTCGACCCGGCCAAGATCCGGACGGTCGCCGACGGGGAAAGGCTGGATCTCGGCGGCAAGACCCTCCGTTTCATTTACACGCCCTGGGTCCATTGGCCGGAGACGATGTCGACCTACCTCGAAGAGGACCGGATCCTCTTCAGCTGCGATTGGTTCGGGTCCCACATCGCTGCGACCGATCTCTTCGTCGACGGCGTCGACTGCATCTTGGCCGAGGCCAAGCGGTATTACGCCGAGATCATGATGCCCTTCCGCAAGATCGTCCAGAAAAACCTCGATAAGATCAGGGACCTCGAGATACGCATGATCGCCCCGAGCCACGGCCCGATCCACCGCGACCCGGCGTCCATCATCGACGCCTACCGGGATTGGACGGACGACAAGCCCCACAACACGGTCGTCCTCCCGTGGGTAACGATGCACGGCTCGACCGGGATCATGGTCGAGCGCCTCATCGCCGGCCTGGTCGGGCGCGGCATCAACGTCTTCCCCTTCAACATGGCCACGGCCGACATCGGCCAGCTGGCCATGGCCCTCGTCGACGCGGCCACGCTCGTCGTCGCCGCCCCGACCGTCCACGTCGGACCCCACCCGATGGTCTTCAACGCCGTCGTCCTGGCCAACGCCCTCCGGCCCAAGACCAGGTTCGCGTCGATCATCGGTTCGTACGGCTGGGCGGGGAAGATGCCCGAGATCGTCCAGGCCGCTATGCCTCTGCTCAAAGTCGAGTTCCTGCCTCCGGTCATCGCCAAGGGGTTGCCCAAACCGGCCGACCTCGAGGCCATCGACCGGCTGGCCGACGCGATCGCGGCCAAGCACAAGGAGATCGGCCTCTTTTAGGGTCGGTTCCCTGCTGTCGCCACGCCGGTCAGGACATCCACGATCTTGACGCTCCCCGAGGGCAGGGGGTATCTCCGCAGCGCAGAGAGCCGGAGCCACCGCCTCGGGGGACCAGGCTTGAGATCCGCGTTCCCGATCGCGCACGCATAGGCATGGAGCGTGACCTTGAACCGGGTGTAGACATGGCGGACGGTCGTCAGGCGCCGGACGTTCACGATCCCGACGCCCAGCTCCTCCAGGATCTCGCGCCGAAGGGCCGCCTTCAGGCTCTCCCCCGATTCGACCTTTCCGCCAGGGAATTCCCAGAGCCCGGCGAGCAGCCCGCCGGGCGGGCGCTGCTGAAGGAGAAGCTTTCCGTCCTTCTCGATGACGGCCACGACGACCTCGATCGCTTCGAGCTTAAGCTTTTTCGGACGCGGGATGATCTCCTGGGTCCCCTCACGGGCCGCCCGGCAGGCCCGGCGGACCGGGCAGGCCAGACACTGGGGGCTCCGGCTGCGGCAGACGAGCGCGCCGAGCTCCATCATAGCCTGGTTGAAATCCCCCGGCCGGTCGGCGGGGAAGACCGAGTCGATGAACGCGCGGAGGACCTTGTCGTGCTTCGATTCGGCCGTTCCCCGCGTCCCCAGGACGCGCATGACGACGCGCCGGACGTTGGCCTCGATGACCGGCCGGGGTTTCCCGTAGGCGAGGCTCAGCACCGCCGCCGTCGTGTAGGGGCCGAACCCGGGCAGGCGCCGGAGGACGGCTTCGTCGCGGGGGATCTCGCCGCCATGCTCGGTCTCGATCCTCCTGGCCGCGGCGTGGAGGTTCCTGGCCCTCGCGTAATACCCCAGCCCCTGCCATTCCCGCAGCACGCGCGGCGGGGACGCCCGGGCCAGACTCCGGACGTCGGGGAAGACCTCGAGCCAGCGCTCGAAGTAGGGGACGACGGCCGGGACGGTCGTCTGTTGGAGCATAACCTCGGAGACCCAGATCTTGTAAGGGTCCTTGGTCCGGCGCCAGGGCAGATCGCGCTTGTGGGCCCCGTACCAGGCCAGAAGGTCGCGGGCGAACCTATTTCTTATCGGTCTTCTCTTCCGCCGCCTTCGGCGGCTCCGGCTTCCAGTCCTTCCTCTCCTTAGGGAGGACCTGGAGGAACCCCGAATCCACGCGGAACAGATAGTCGAACAAGGCGTTCTTGACGACGACCTGCTTCTTCTCCGCGTCCTCCTTGCCGATGACGAGGACCGTCTCCTTTTCCTTGTCCTGATAATCCTTGGTCAGGACCCGGACCTCTATCCCGGGCTCGAGGCCGTAGTCCGCGAGCGGTCCGGGCTTGTCGACGAACGCGGCCGCCTCGAGGCCCTCGATCTTGCGGAGGAGATCCTCGACCTTGGCCTTGTCGGCCTCTTCCCGGCTGGCCGGGTCGAGCAGCCACTTGTCCTCTTCGCCGACCTTTTCCTTGACGGCGACGATCTCGAGACCGTCCCGCTTCAAGGAGACGCGCTTGGCGTCCCAGGCATAGAAATCGGAGACCTTCTTCTCGCGCAGCTCGTCGACCTTGCGGTCGAGGTCGGCGAGGAGCGTCCCCTCGAAGGCCACGATCTTGGTCGTCGGGGAGGACGTGACGTATTGCGCCTCACCCTTCTTATGCAGGGCGAAAACGAGCTCTTGGTCCAAAGCCGCGAGGGACAGCGCGATCTCATAATCGGGCTTGTCAAGCCCGAAGGCCTTCAAAGACTCGGGTCCCTTCTCCTCGGCGACGAACTCCTTGGCCCGGAGCCCCGACAGGGAATCGAGGAGCGAGTCGATCCTGTCCTTGGCGGCGAGCGCCGCGACGGGCGCTTTTAGGGACCAGCCGGGCTCCTCGCGGACCGCCTGCCAGGCGACATCCTTGGCCCTGACCCTGATCCCCTTGACGTCGGCCGCGGTGAACTTGAAAACGTCCTTCTGGCGGAAGTCGAAGACCGACTTGTCGAGCGTCGTCTTGAGCGTCGACGAAAGGAGGACGATCCGCGGGTCGTCCTCGCGCTTGGCGAAGAGCGACTTGTCGAGCGGATTCTCCATGCCGACGAGAAGGTGCAGGGGGGCGTCCTGGCCCTTGGTCCAAAGGGACACGGTCTTTTGGGGGATCTCGTAGGCGGCCGGGTCCTTGGCCTCTTTTTCGACGACGCGCTCGATGCGAAGCGAGGTCAAGGCGTCAACGAGGCCGTTCACCTCGACCTCGTCGGCCGCCGCCTGGATCGGCGACGTCAACCGCCACGGGCCGCCTTCGTCCCGCTCGAAGGTCAGGGTCTCGGTCCCCCGGACGAGGCTCGCCTTGCGGACGTCGCCGGAGGCCAGGCTGATGAGCGTGTTCGTCTTCTCCTCGGCCGCCTCCTTCTTCTTGCTCCGGGAATCGAACAAGAGGACGACGGCCAGAAGGCCGATGAAGACGGCGAGCAGGAGAAGGGTCGTCTTGAACCTCACTGCGACCTCCTCCGGGCCCAGACGGAGACGCCGAGGACGAGCGCGGCCAGGGGCAGGAGGACGATGCTGACCAGGAAGACGAGCCGGCCTTGGGACGGCGTCAGCTGGATCGTCCGGGGCGTCCGGGTCTTGGGCTGGATGGCGATGAGGTCGGCCTCCTCCGTCAGCCAGTTGGCGACGTTGAGAAAGAAGTTCCCGTTTCCCGAAAGGCCGTAATAGCGGTTCTTGGCGAAGTCCGAATCGCCGATGACGGCGATCCGGGCCTTGATCGCGGCGGCCTTGGCCTCGGCCTCGCCGGGGGCGGGGGACGGCTCCGCGGGCTTGGCCTCGATCTCGGCCGCCGCGGCCAGTCCGACCGGCCCCTGCTTGTCCTTGCCCTCCGCGAACTTGACCTCCTGCTGGTCGAGCTCGCGCTCCGACCAGGAATTGGGGCTCGTCTTGGCCAGGGCGGTCACGGTGGCGCCCTCGGGCTTGGTCTCGGCGACCTCGACCGACCGGGCGTAGGGGAAGAAGGTCGCGTACCCGAACCGTTCGGTGATGGGATGGGTCTCGTACTCGGAGACGACGGGCATGAAGTAGTCCCCGCCGAGGAGGCGGGAGACCGTGTCGACGACGATATCGTTCTCGAGACGGAAGCCGTAATCGGCCAGGAAGATCGGGAGGAGGGTCGGCGTCTCGGGATCGACCAGGAAGAGGACGCGGCCGCCCCCTTGGATGTAGGTCCGGATCGTGTCGTACTCGTTCGGCAGGAGGTCCTTCTGCGGCCCGGGGACGACGAGGAGGGCGCAGTCCTTGGGGAACCGGTCGGCCAGCGCGAGCGTCTGCTTCTTGACCTCGTAGCCGAGCTTCTCGAGCTCTCCCTTGACCGTGGCGAAGCCGTTGTCGCCCGTCTCGTCGATGGACTGCTCGCCGTGGCCCTCGAGGAAGTAGAGGACCTTCTTCTCGGCCCGCGTGACCTTGATCAGGGCGTTGGTGACGTCCTCTTCGGAGGTCGTCGTGATCCGGCCCTCCTTTTCCCCGGCCTCGAGGACGGTCGTGCCGTCCTGGGTGACATCGTAACGCTTGACGAGGCCCGGGTTCTTGTCCGGATCGATGAACTCGAACTTGATATGGCCCGAATGATAGGCGTAGAGCTTGAGGAGGTTCTCCATGGCCGCCCGGCCGTAGTTGCCTTCACGGAAGAAGCCCTTGAACGCGATGTCCGTCTCGAGGGCCTTGAGGACGGCGACCGACTGGCCGGACAGGCTGTGCAGCTTGGCCGAGGTGAAGTCCGCCCGGTAATTGTGCTTGGACAGGAAGTAGTTGGCCAGGCCGAGGATGGCCAGGACGAGCAGGACGACGAGCAGGAGGTTCCCCGAGTAGAGGAACGACTTGCGCGTGAAGCCCTGCTTGAGGGCCTTCCAATGGAGGGCGACGTGGGCGGCCAGGGCGGCCAAGCCGAGGGCGAAGACGATGAGGATGGCGGTCCTTTCTTGCGGCGAGATGATCAGGCCGATGAGCCCGACCAGGAGAAAGATCCCGGCCGCCTCGTTGAGATGCTTCTTGATCGTGTCCATGGATCACCTCCACCGCCGGGATTGGAGGACCGAGTGGGCGAGGAAGAGGCCGAAGAACGAGACGCTGAGGTAGTAGACGACGTCTTTCGTGTCCACGATGCCCCGGGTCATGTCCTCGAAGTGCTCGGAGAAAGACAGGTAGCTGACGACCTTGGTCCAGGCCGCCCCGCTGCCCAGCGACGACACCCAGTTGAGGAGCAGGAAGAGGAGGAGCGTCATCAGGGTCAGGATCGCGGCGACGATCTGGTTGTCCGTCAGGGACGAGAAGAAGAGTCCGACGGCGATGAAGGCGGCGCCCATGAGGAACAGGCCCAGGTAGCCCGTGAGCCAGGGCGCGAGCTCGGGATTGCCGAGGACAAAGGCGAAGACCGACAGGACGGCCGTCAGGCCGAGCAGGACGGCCAGCAGGACCAGGGCCGCGACGTACTTGCCGACGACGATCTGGCCGACCGTGAGCGGCGACGTGTAGAGGAGCTCATCTGTCCCCGTCTTCTTCTCCTCGGCCAGCAGGCGCATGGTCAGGAGGGGGATGACGAAGATGAGGACGATGCTCATGTTGTGGAACAGGGGCGAGAAGACCATCTCGTTGATGTTGACCTGCTGGGCGTAGTAGGGGTTCTGGGCCATCTGCATGGCCTGGGCGTTGAACCAGAGGACGAGGCTGTAAAAGAAGTAGCCGACGAGCAGCAGGAAGCTGAACATCACGACGTAGGCGATCGGCGAGCCGAAGTAGGCCCGGACCTCCTTCTTGACGAGGGACCAGACGTTGCTCATGGTTCGCTCCTTCCGGAGACGATCTTGAGGTAGAGGTCCTCGATGCCGGCCAGGGACCTCATCTCACGGAGGCCGAGGCCCCGGTCGAGGGCCAGGCGGGCGACGTCGTCGCGGAGGTCGCGGCCGCGGCTCCACTCGACGCGGATCTCGCTCCCCTCGACCGCGACCTTCTCGACGCCCGGGATGCCCCGGAACAAGGCCGCCTCGTCGGCCCCGGCGCGGCGGAGCTTGACGACGACCCCGTCGGTCCGCTCGAAGGAGGCGGCCAGCTCCTCGAGGGACCCGCAGGCCTTGAGGCGGCCCTCGTTGATGATGATGACGCCGTCGCAGACCTGGGTGACCTCGGGCAGGATGTGGGTCGAGAGGAGGATCGTGTGCTCGCCGCGGAGGCTCTTGATGAGCTCGCGGATCTCCATGATCTGGGCGGGGTCGAGCCCGATCGTCGGCTCGTCCAGGATGAGGACCTGGGGATCGTTGATCATGGCCTGGGCGATGCCGACCCGCTGCTTGTAGCCGCGGGAGATGTTCTTGATGAGCCGTCCGCCGACGTCCTTGAGGCCGGCCGATCCGAGGACCCGGGCGACGGCCGCCTTGCGCTGGGCTTTCGGCACCTGCTTGATCTCGGCGACGAAGGCCAGGTAGCCCGCGACGGTCATGTCCGGGTAGAGGGGCACGACCTCGGGCAGGTAGCCGATGACGCGCTTGACGGCGTCGGGCTCGTCGAAGACGTCGTGCCCGGCCACGACGGCCTGTCCGGCCGTCGCCGGCAGGTAGCCGGTCAGGATGCGCATCGTCGTCGTCTTGCCGGCCGCGTTCGGGCCGAGCAGGCCCCAGATCCGGCCGGGCTCGACCTTGAACGTCAAGCTGTCGACGGCGACGAGCTCCCCGTATTTTTTGGTGAGCTCTCGAACCTCGATCATTTTTACCTCCGCTGTCAGTTCTCTGAACCGCGGCCGGCGAGGAGGGGTTGCGTCACATGCGCCCGGGCGGCGGGATGCCCATCAGGCCCAGGGCGCTGTGGAGCTGGACCTTGACGGTCCGGAGGATCAGAAGGCGGAAGGCCCTGATCTCCTCGTTCTCCTCGGCGAGGACCGGGTATTTATGGTAATAGCCGTTGAACTTCTGGCACAGGAGGAAGGCGAACTTGGCCAGGTGCGAGAATTCGAGGGCGGCGACGGACCGGAGGACCTCCTCCTCGAGCGCGGCGGCCGTCAGGATCAGGTCCCAGGCGTCGGCCGTCTCCTTGTCGGCGAGGCCGGCCGGCAGGATCGGCCCACCCTCGGCCGGCGGGACGATGTCGGCTTCGGTGAGCCCGTGCCGCTCCTTGAGCTTGCGGAAGATGCTGCTCATCCGGACCGCCGTATACTGCAGGTAGGGGCCGGTCTCCCCCTCGAAGCTCAAGGCTTCTTCGAAGTCGAACACGATGACCGAGTTCCGGGCGAACTTGAGCATGAAATAGCGCAGGGCCCCGGTGGCGATGTCCCGGGCGATCTTCCGCTTCTCGTCCTCCGGCAGGTCCGGGTTCCTCTTCTCGATCTCGTCCCTGGCCTTGGCCTCCAGCCGGTCGAGAAGGTCGTCGGCCTTGACGCCGAGGCCCTTCCGGCCCGAGACCTCGAGGAAGGACCGGTCCTTTTC
>MEYC01000072.1:0-12128 GCA_001775715.1 Candidatus Aminicenantes bacterium RBG_16_66_30
GTCAAAGCCCTGGAGGAGCAAGCGAGGAAACGTCTCGGACTTCGGTAAGGAACCTGAGTCTTAGCGGACCGAGAAAGCCATCTTGACGTCGGTCTTCTTGCTCGAGACCTTGTCCAAGACCGAGATGGCCAGGTTGTATTTTCCGGGATCCAGCGGCTTCTTCTCCACGCTCAGGACCGTGCCCTTCTCGTCCATCTTCTGAAGGGTCTGGACGAGCGGCAGGGGCTGGTTGATGAAGTAGGCCTCAAAAGGCTGCGGCGCCCACTTGATGGCCGGCTTGCCGTCCGGGTACTGGACCTCGAAGTTGACCTCGAAGTCGTTGGTCGGCCGTTCCGCGGCGACATCCTTATAGTTACCGCCGAGGACGAAGAAGAAGACCTCGAGATTCTCGCCCGCGGCGATGTCGCCCCGGACGTTGGGGACGACCTTGATGGCGCCCCAGGCGAAATAGCCCCGATGGATGGTCGGCCGCTGGTCGGGCTCGACCTGCTCCATGGCCGTGACGATGACGGGCTCCGTCGACCAGAGGGTCGTCGCGTACGCTTCGGGCCCGGGCAGGGTCACATCGCTGTAGGCGACGCTGAGCTTCTTCATATCCGGACTGGCCAGGGCCAGGGCCAGCGTGTACTTGCCGGCGGGCATGGCCAGGCCGAACGAATACCAGTCCTCGTTCTCGGCGCTGTAGCCGGCGCCGTCCGTCTTCAGGACGCACGAGGCCCGGCCGGCGACCCTGGACGCGAGCGTCCCGCCTTCGGCCTCCTGGAAGAACTGGAAGAAGGCGTTGATCGTCGTCTCCATCTCGCCGGTGCCGGCCGCCGACGGCGCGTAGCCGAGGTCTCCGTTCCGGGCTTTGAAGAAGAAGACGGGGTAGAGATTCTGTCCCTGGGCGGGGAGGACGAGAGAATCGAAGAAGCTGAAGGGGATGTCCTGCCGCCCTTGGCGGGTGGCCAGACCCTCCTGGATGATGGCCGCGATCTCTTTAGGCATCGATGAAGCCTTGGGCGCGGGCTTGGCTTCTTGTTTCTTGTCCTGGATCCCGGCCGCCTGCGCGGATACTGCGAGAATCCCGACGACGACTATGAGCGCGAGGCCGGTCGCGATCGTTCTGGAAGCTTTCATTTTACCTCCTCTAGGCACTTCATCTTTCACTTCCACATATTCCCTAGAGCAATTCTCATGCCAAATCACCCGGCAGGAGCTCCAGGTTTCCGGAGTAAACCTCGCGGAATATGTAAAGTGCTTTTACAGTCTCAAGGCGATTTACTATATCAGATTTCAGCGGTTTTTCAATGCCCGGAATCTCCGGACGGCGTCGAGGTGTTCACCGAGCGTCCGGCTGAACGCGTGGCTGCCGTCCCCGCGGGCGACGAAATAGAGGTAGCTCTCGGCGGCGGGTCGAAGGGCCGCGTCGAGGCTCTCCCGGCCCGGATTGGAGATCGGGCCGGGGGGCAGGCCGGCGTGGAGGTAGGTATTGTAGGGCGACTCGAAGCGGAGGTCGCGGAGCAGGAGCCGCCCGGTGTACCGGCCCGCGCGCTTGAGGGCGTAGGCGACGGTCGGGTCGCAGTCGAGCTTCATCCCGATCCTCCGGCGGTTGTGGAAGACCGCCGAGACGAGCGGCCGCTCCTCGGGGAGGGCCGTCTCCTCTTCGATGAGCGAGGCGAGCGTGACGACGTCCCGGACGCTCAGGCCGAGCTCCGCGGCCCGCCGCCGCCGGTCCTCGTCGAAGACCTCGCGGAACTCGGCGACCATGGCCTCGATGAGGTCCTCCTCCGAGGCCTTCCTCGGCAGGCGATACGTGTCCGGGAAGATGTAGCCCTCGAGGTCCTGGGCCCGGGGGTCCCAATCGGCGATGAGCTCCGTCGCGAGGAAGGCCCTCCGGAAAGAGGCCGCGCCTTCGGCGTCGCCCGGCCGGACGAGAGCGGCGATCTCCTCGCCGGTCAGGCCCTCCGGGACGACGACGGGGACGAGGTGGATGCGGCCGGCGAAGACCTGGAGGATCGCGGCCTTGGGCTCGAGAGGCGTCGTGAACAGGTACTCGCCCGCCTTGAAGCTCTCGCCGGGATAGAAGGCGCGGCAGGCCAGCCTCAGGGCGAGGGCGCTGCGCACGAGGCCCGCCCGGCTCAGCCGCTCGAGGACGGCGCGGGCGCTCCAGCCCCTCTCGATCTCGACGAGGACGGGCTCGCCGGGCTGCGGCCCCGTCGTCCGGAGCTCCCGGACGAGCCAGCCTGACGCGGCGGGAATGACGACGACCGCGGTCAACAGGACGGCCCTAATCGCCTTCGTGACCACCGGCCTCACCACGCTTCCGCTCGAGGTAGGTCGAAAGGATGATGACGGCCGCGATGCGGTCCTCCCAATCCTTCTTCTTCTTGCCGCGGAGCTTCACGTCGTCGAGGGTCTTGAGGGCCTGCTGCGTCGTCAGGCGCTCGTCCATCAGCGCGACGGGCCGGCCGGCGGCCTTTTCGAGCCAGGCCGCGAAGCGGCGCGTCATCTCGGTCCGCGTCCCCGAGCTGCCGTCCATGCGGAGCGGGTTCCCGACGACGATCTCGCCGACGTCGTGCTCGGCGACGAGATTCCGGAAGAACGCGCGGTCTTCCTTCTCATGGCCGCTGAGCTCGTAGGACGCCAGGGGTTGGGCCGTGATGAGGAGCGGATCGCTCAGCGCCAGGCCGATATGGCGGTCCCCGTAGTCGATCCCGAGGATCCGCATCAGCGGTCCCTTTCGACGCACGCTTTCCGGTCGCGGTGACGCTCGAAGCCGAGCGCGATGAGCCGCTCGAGGAGCCGCGTGAAGGGCAGGCCCGTCGCCGCCCAGAGCTTGGGGTACATGCTGATCTCGGTGAAGCCCGGGATCGTGTTGAGCTCGTTGACGTAGAGGCGGTTCGTCCCTTTCTCGAGGAAGAAATCCACCCGGGCCATGCCCGACGCGGCGAGGGCCGTGAACGCGGCCACGGCCAGCGCCCGGACCCTGGCCATGACGCGGGGCGGGAGCGCGGCCGGGATGACGAACGTCGTCCGGCCGTCGATGTACTTGTCGTTGTAGTCGTAGAATTCGCGGAAGGGGATGACCTCGCCGGCGAGGGAGGCCTCGGGGGATTCGTTCCCGAGGACGCTGCACTCGAGCTCCCGGCCGGCGATGCCCTTTTCGACGAGGGCCGTCGCGTCGTAGCGGAAGGCGAGCGCGAGGGCCGCGGGAAGGGCCCCGGCGTCGGAGACCTTGGTGATCCCGACGCTCGAGCCGAGGTTGGCCGGCTTGACGAAGACCGGCCGGGGCAGGGAGCGCCGGACGCGGCGGAGGACGGCCGCCGGGTCCGCTCGCCATTCCGTCTCGGCCACGGCGAGCGAGGGGACGACGGGCAGGCCGCGGTCCCGGAGAACGGCCTTGGCCACGGCCTTGTCCATGCCCAGGGCCGAGCCCGTGACGCCGGCGCCGACGTAGGGGACGCCGGCCATCTCGAGCAGTCCCTGGATCGTGCCGTCCTCGCCGTAGGGCCCGTGGAGGACCGGGAAATAGATGTCGGCGGCTAGCCCCGGCAGGGGCCCCCCGGCCTCCCAAGGCAGGAAGGAGAACGCCGGGCCGCCCTCGAGGGCCGCGGGGTCCTTCAGGGGGGCCTCGACGGGCTTCCAGAGGCCCGCCCGGGTGATGTAGATCGACCGGACGTCGAACTTGGACCTGTCCAGGTTCTGGTGGATGGCCGCGGCGGAAATCAGGGAGATTTCATGCTCGGCCGAGCGGCCTCCGAACAGGAGGGCGACCGAGATTTTTTTTGACATTCGGGCCTTCGGCGCGACTAACTTTATGGTTTGAATCATTTTAATAGAATCGCGGCCGATTGTCCATCGGGAAAGGGTGCTAACTATATGTTGACAGTCGCGCAACGAGCCCCCTATAATACCGCCAAGGGAAACCGCATCGGCCGAGAGGTGTGACCATGAGCCATAAACCCATCCTCACCGCGGGCGGCCTCGTTCTCGTTCTCGCCGGCTTGGCCCTGATCGTCCCGGGGCGTCCCTTCGCCCAGGAGATCCAGGAGACCCAGATCGTGAAGCCGAAGATCTTCGACGAGACCTATCAGCTCATCAACGAGACGGACCTCAACTGCTCCTTCTACATGCACGAGGAAGGCAAGCTCCTGCCCGACATCCGGATCATCGGCGCCGAGCGGATGAACGAGAAGCACGTCTTCGAGAACGACGACGTCATCTACCTCGACAAGGGCGCGGCCGACGGCCTCGAGATCGGCCAGCTCTTCCTCTCGCTCGGGCTTCGGGCCAAGGTCGGCAAGATCGGCACCGTGATGGAGCGCCACGGCCGGGCCCGGATCGTCCGCCTCGACGATAAGATGGCCACGGCCAAGGTCGAAAAGGGCTGCGGCAGGATCATGATCGGCGATTTCCTCCTGCCCTTCGAGGAGGAGGCCGGCGAGATCGGCAAGGACCTCGGCTACGGCGGCATGGACCCGAACGCCAGCAAGCGGGGCCGGGTCATCTACATCGAGAACGACTTCCATATCGCGGCGACGAACCAGTGGGCCCTGATCGACATGGGCCGGCAGCACTGCGTCCAGATCGGCGATCAGCTCAACATCTTCCACCAGCCCAGGCCCGACCTGCCCCGCGAGGCCATCGCCAGCGCCATCATCATCGACGTCCGCGGCGCAACGGCGACGATCAAGATCCTCGGCGCCCGCGATTCCGTCGACATCGGCAACGAAGTCCAGATCAACGTCACCCGCTAATTCTTGGGGACATGTACCCTTGGTACGTGTCCCCCTTTTTTTGCCCTGCCTTTTCTTGCTTCAATCGCGATAACCCGGGGCGGTGCTGTGACCGCTCTGAGGCCTCCGTGAGGGAAGGGGGACCGGCGGGGAGCGGAGTCTCCGAAGCGACCATCAGAATAGCGGCGGAGCGACTCGGAGCCGCTATTCTGAGAAGTATCATAATAAGGCGCCTTCTCCAGATATATATCAGAATCAAGGCTTCGAGTTCTCAGCCTCGATTCTGAGGTCCGCTCCCAAGAGTCCGCTCCCCGTAGGCGGGGGCAAAGAGCGGCCCAGCGCCGCCCAAAACGGGTTATCGCGATTGACAGTCCCCGGTGATTCTGCTAGGTTAGGGCGTGCCGTTCTCGGGAGAGAACAAGCGGGCGGGCGTAGTTCAGTGGTAGAACGTCTGCTTGCCATGCAGAAGGTCGTGGGTTCAAGTCCCATCGCCCGCTCCAAGCATCTTCCAGCTATCATGACGGATCCGGCGCGGTACCCAAGCGGCTAAGGGAGAGGTCTGCAAAACCTTTATTCGTCGGTTCGAGTCCGACCCGCGCCTCCATTCCTCCCGCTCTCCGGCGTTCCCGCCTCGCGTTGACACCCCGTCCCGCCCGGGCTATGATGGGCCCGAGATCCGGGAGGTGGCCCCATGGACATCGTTCAGAGAGCGCAGGCGGTCCTTCTCAAGCCCAAGGACGAGTGGATCAAGATCAAGGCCGAGCCCGCGTCCGCGGCCGGACTCTTCACGTCCTACGCCATGATCCTGGCCGCCGTCCCGCCCGGCTTCCAGCTTCTCGGGCGGATCCTCATCCAGAGGCTTCCCGTGATCGGCCATTGGCCCGTCGGAACGGCCCTCCGGAATGCCCTCGTCGCCTACGTCCTCAGCCTGGCCACCGTTTACTTTTTCGCCCTGATCGTCAACGAGCTGGCGCCGACCTTCGGCTCGACCAAGAACATGACGGCGGCCCTGAAGCTCGCGGTCTACAGCATGACGCCGGGCTGGGTGGCCGGGGTCTTCTATATCATCCCGGGCCTCTGGGCGCTGGGCGTCGTGGCCAGCCTCTACGGGCTCTACATCCTCTACCTAGGGTTCGACACGCCGATGATGGATACGCCCAAGGACAGGGTCGGAGGCTATCTCGGGGTCAGCATCGTCGTCGTGATCGGGCTCTACGTCGTCGTCAATTGGTTCCTCAAGGTCATCTTCGCCGTCCGCTATGGCCGGCTCTGATCGAGCCTGACCTATTCATAAAAACGCCCTGGTTTTTCTTCATCTCTCTTTTTATGGGGCGTTTTAACCCTCCGGGCGAACCGATCCGGCCCTATCTGCTTCGTTCTCGGGGTTCGCAGTACTACAGAGTACAGCTTCACCCCTCGGGCCTCGCATCTGGGGCCGGCTCGATTCGTGAATAATTCAGGCCAGCTCTTCGACGACCCGCAGGAACGCCTCGTTCGGGGAAGGGGCGCCGGTGATCGGGCGCCCGATGACGAGGTAATCCGCTCCCTTGGCCACGGCCTCGGCCGGGGTCATGATCCGCTTCTGGTCCTGGGCGGCCGCCCAGACGGGCCGGATCCCCGGCGTGACGATGGCCAGCTCCCGCCCGTATTCCTTGCGTAGGACTTCGATCTCCTGGGGCGAGCAGACGACCCCGTCCATGCCCGCGGCTTTAGCGAGCCCGGCGAGGCGGAGGACCTGGGAGGCGACGTCGGAGCCCTGGCCGACCTCTTCCAGGTCGGCGCCCTTGAGGCTCGTGAGGATCGTGACGCCGAGGAGAACCGGTTTCGGGCGGCCGGACTCCCGGGCGATCTCCCGGGCGACCTCCGCGGCCTTGGCCATCATCTCCCGGCCGCCCGAAGTGTGGATGGTCATCATCTGGACGCCGTGCTTGAAGGCCGAACGGACCGCTCCGCTCACGGTGTTGGGGATGTCGTGGAGCTTGAGGTCGAGGAAGATGTCCTTGCGCAAGGCCTTGAGCTTGCGGAAGAGGGCCGGGCCTTCGGCCGTGAAGAGCTCGAGCCCGACCTTGAAGGTCCGGGCGTCCTTGAGGCGGCTGACGAGCGCGATGCCCTCCTCTTTGGTCTGGACGTCGAGGGCGATGATGATGCGGTCGGCGCTGGTCGTGGCCATGGAGGGTCCTTTCGTTCTCAAGCGGTCTTGACCGTCCCGACGATCTCGCGGACGGCGGCGACGCCGTGGGCCTCGCACCAGCGCTCCATCTCGGAGACGATGCGGACGGCGGCGTCGGGATCGACGAAGCTCGCCGTGCCGACCTCGACCGCGGCCGCCCCGGCGACCAGGAACTCCAGCGCGTCCGCGCCGGTCATGATCCCGCCCATGCCGATGACCGGCACCTTGAGCCGCGACGCGACCTGATAGACCATGCGCAGGGCGATGGGCTTGATGGCCGGGCCGCTCAGGCCGCCGAAAACGTTCCCGAGCTTGGGCCGGCGCGTTTCGAGGTCGAGGGCCATGGCCAGGAAGGTGTTGACCAGGGCCACGGCGTCCGTCCCGGCCTCCTCGGCCGCCTGGGCGATCTCGACGATGCTGGTGACGTTCGGCGAGAGCTTGGTGATGATGGGGCGCCGGCTCGCCGCCTTGATCCTCTTGACGAGGTCGAAGGTCGTCCGCGGCGAGAGGGCCGGGCAAAGCCCCTCTGTCTTGACGTTGGGGCAGGAGATGTTGAGCTCGTAGGCGGCGATCCCCTCCTGCCTGTCGAGGAAGTCGACGACCGCGGCGTACTCGTCGTCGTCCGCGCCGCAGACATTGACGATGACCGCCGTCCGGAGACGCCGCAGCTTCGGCAGGACCTTCGCGGCGAAGGCCTCTACGCCGATGCCCTGGAGGCCGATGGCGTTGATGAGCCCGCTCGGCGTCTCGACCAGGCGGGGCGGCGGGTTCCCTTCCCGGGGGCCGTAATAAAGGCCCTTGACGACGAACCCCCCGAGCTTCTCCAGGTCGAGGTAGGGCTCGAACTCGAGGCCGTAGCCGAACGTGCCGCTGGCCGCGAGGACGGGATTCTTCAGGGTGAGGAAGCCCAAGTCCACCGAGAGGTCGACCGTTTTCGCCGTCAGAGCCATAGGATGCGCTCCCCGGGGAAGACCGGGCCTTCCTCGCAGATCTTGACCCAGCCGTCCCCCGTCCCGTCCTTGATCCTGTGGACGCATCCCCAGCAGGCCCCGATGCCGCAGCCCATGATGGACTCGAGGGAGAACTCGGCCGGGACCGCGTGCTTCGCCGTGATCGAAGCCAGGACCTTCATCATCGGGTCCGGGCCGCAGGCGTAGACGATCGCCGGCTTCGCCCGGATGATCTCGTTCTCGACGAGCGCCGTGACGAATCCTGAGAACCCGAAGCTGCCGTCGTCGGTCGAGCAATGCAGCTCGAAACCGGCCTGTTCGAACTTGTCGCAAAGGGGGATGTCGGCGGCCGTCCGCCCGCCGTAAAAGACGGCCGGGCGGGCCCCGGCCGCGGCGAGCGCGCGGCCCAGGAAGAAGAGAGGGGCGATGCCCCGTCCTCCGCCGACGAGATAGGCCTTCTTTCCTTTGAGCCCGTCGCCGACGGTGAATCCCTTCCCGAGGGGTCCGATGATGTCGAGCCGGTCGCCCGGTTTTTTCCGCGACAGGATCCCGGTGCCCGCTCCGGCGACCTTGAAGAAGAGCTCGATGCCCCCCGCGTCCGCGTCGTGGATGCCGAGAGGGCGACGGAGCAGGGGGGAGGTGCAGTCGTCGACCTTGACCATGACGAACTGTCCCGGCCGGGCGCCCCGCCCGACGGCCGGGGCCTCGACGGAGAAGTGGAAGTAGTCACCCCAGCTTCGGACGGCGCGGAGGCGGGCGTTGCGCTCGATCGTCATGACGGTTCCGGGGCTCGGTTCGCCCCATAAACTAGCAGAAAACCCCGGCCGTTGGCAACCGGAATGTTCGCCGCCGCCCAGATGCGTCCGCTTGACGCGGCCCCGGGAAATCGCATATAAACGGGGAGCCATGCGCCCCCCCCGTTTCGCCCTTCTGGCGGCCATTTCCTGCCTTGCCCTGGCCCCGCTCGCCCGCCCCCAGGACTCCCATTATTGGACCAACCAGTACGGGACGCGGGCGACCCTGCTCGGCGGGGCGGTCATCGGGAGCGTCCTCGACCTCAGCGGGACCTACTACAACCCCGGCGGCATGAGCCTCATCGAGGACCCCGATACCCTGATGGCGGCCAAGGTCCTGCAGTATCCGCGCTTGACCCTGGTCGGGAACGGCCGGGAGAACGTCCCGCTCAACTCCCACAATCCCGGCCCGGCCCCCTCCCTCATCGCCGGGACGATCCGTCTCCGGGGACTCTCCAAGCACTGGTTCGGCTATTCCTACGTCTCCCGCCAGGAGGTCAAGCTCGGCGTTTCCGTGTCCTCGACGGGCGTCCGGGACGTTCTCCCGGACGTCCCGGGAAACGAAGACTATGCGACCCAGTTCCGGCTGGAAGAAAAAGTGTCCGAGCGCTGGTTCGGCCTGACCTGGTCGACCCGGATCTCGAAACGGATCGGTGTCGGCGTCAGCCAGTACCTGGCCGTCCGGTCCCACCGGGCCAGCCTCCAGGAGCTCGTCGAAGCCCTGATGGCGGATGACCGCGTGGCCATGGCCCTGGGAACCCGGCAATTTCAGTACCAGCATTTCCGGCTCCTCTGGAAGATCGGATTGGCCTGCGACCTCAACCTCTTCACCCTGGGGCTGACCCTGACCACCCCCAGCCTGGGCCTTCACGGGGACGGCTCGACCGGGGTCAACTCGACCGTCGTCGCCCTCGATATGGACGGGGACGGCGATCAAGACGACTTCCTGGCCGCCGATTACCGCGATCGCCAGCCCACCACCTACAGAACGCCTTTATCGGTGGCGGCCGGCATGACCTTCAAGCTCCGGAAAGTCCGCTTTTACTGGAGCACGGAATGGTTCGCCTCCGTCTTGCCCTATACCGTCGTCGACTCCGACGGTTTTACCGCCCAGTCGACCGGCGAGACGCTGTCGACAGACGTCACCCAGGAGCTCGGATCCGTATTTAACCTGGGGATCGGCCTGGAATGGCTCTTTTCGTCCCGGTTCAAGGGCTACGCCAGCTTCACGACCGACTATTCGGCCAAGAAGCCCGGGACCCAGACCAACCTCTCGCTCACCGATTGGGACATCCACCACTTCATCACCGGGGCGGAGTTCGCCGTCCGCAAATCGAAGCTGACGGCGGGGCTCGGCGTCTCGTTCGGCAACCGGGAGATCGGCAGCCGTCCGGCCATCCTCGAGCGGGCGATCGTCGACGGCATGTGGGACCCGTTCGAGGGCCTGAAGTTCCGATACGCGACCTATAAGCTCATCGTCGGATTCGCTATTTAGGAGGATCGGGGACATGACCCATTTCTCTGGAAATGGGATCGTGTCCCCCAGATCTTCCCGTTGCGGATCCCCCCCGATTTTTCTTATAATGACGTCTTACAGCTCCGATCCAGGCCTCAGGAGGACCCGTCCATGAAGATCTCCCAGCGCGGGCACGACATCCAAGCGTCCCCGATCCGCAAGCTCAAGCCCTACGCCGACGCGGCCAAGGCCAAGGGCGTCAAGGTCTTCCACCTCAACATCGGCGATCCCGACATCCCGGCGCCGCAGCCCGTCGTCGACACCTTCCACGGCTGGAGCGAGCCCGTCCTGGGCTACGGCCCGGCCCAGGGGTTCCTCGAGCTCCGCGAGGCCGTCACTCGCTACTTCGCGAACTACGGCATCCCCCTCGGCCCCGACGAGGTCCTCATCACGACGGGCGGCTCCGAGGCCATCCACTTCACCTTCTCCGTGATCGGGGACGTCGGCGACGAGATCGTCATCCCCGAGCCCTACTACACGAACTACAACGGCTACGCCTCGTTCGCCGGCCTGAAGATCGTCCCCCTGCCGCTCAGCGTCGAGGACGGGTTCCGGCTGCCGCCCATCGAGGCCATCGAGGCGAAGATCACGCCCCGGACAAAGGCCATCCTGCTCTGCTCCCCGAACAATCCCACGGGGACGGTCTACACGCCCGAGGAGATCGGCCGCGTCGTCGCCCTCGTCAAGAAGCACGACCTCTTCCTGATTGGCGACGAGGTCTACAAGGAGTTCATCTACGACGGCCTGAAGCACAAGAGCATCCTCGAATACGAGGACATCCGGGACCGGGCCGTCGTCGTCGACAGCATCTCCAAGCGCTACAGCTGCTGCGGCGCCCGGATCGGCATGATCATCACCCGCAACAAGGACGTCTACGCGGCCGCCCTCAAGTTCGCCCAGGCCCGCCTCTGCCCGCCGTCGGTCGAGCAGAAGGCCGCCCTGGCCGCCTACAATATGCCCATGGAGTATTTCCAAGGCGTCCGGGCCGAGTACGACAAGCGGCGCAACATCCTCTATGACGGGCTCAAGGACATCCCGGGCGTCGTCATCCGCAAGCCCCAGGGGGCCTTCTACGTCATCATCCGGCTTCCGGTCAAGGACGTCGAGCACTTCGCCGTCTGGCTCCTCTCGGAGTTCTCGCTCGACGGGAAGACGGTCATGATCGCCCCGGCCCCGGGCTTCTACTCGACGCCGAGCCTGGGGACCGACGAGGCGCGGATCGCTTACGTCGTCAACGAGCGCGATCTCCGCGAGGCCATCCGCGTCTTCAAGGCGGGCTTGGCGAAATACCAGGCCGTCCACGGCTGAGGGCCGGCGATAGCGTGACCGAAACCCGGCGGACCTTCCGGCAGGCGCTGGCCCTCGCGGCCCTGAGCGTTCTCGTCGCCGCCGCCGTCCACCTGCCGCTCATCAAGAGGTTCGCCCGGGGAGAGTTCCGGGAAACCTTCTTCGTCCAGGCCGACTATCCCGGCGTCCGGCTCATCACCCTCGCGGAGGCGGAGGACCTCTGGCGGGCCGGGGAGACCGCCTTCCTCGACGCCCGGGCCGCGGACCTCTATGGGGAGGGCCACGTGCCGCGGGCGCGGAGCGTGCCGGTAGACGAGATCGAGACGCTCATGCCCGTCTTGATCCAGCGGATGGCGAAAGAGACGGCCCTCATCGTCTACTGCGAGGGCGGGGATTGCCAATCGAGCCTGACCCTGGCCAAGCGTCTTCACGACGAGGGCTTCAAGGACATCCGGGTCCTCAGCGGCGGCTGGGAAGAGTGGAAGAAGGCCGGTCTTCCCGAGGAGACGGGGGATGATCAGGAATAGGCCCCTTCTCCTCGTCTTCCGGATCGTCCTCGGCGGGCTCTTCATCTACGCCGGCGTCGTCAAGGTCGTCGATCCGCTCGGCTTCGCCCAGGACATCCGCAACTACCGGCTCGTCGGTCAGTCGATCTCGTTCATCGCGGCGGTCGTCCTGCCCTGGCTCGAGATC
>MEYC01000072.1:12217-14530 GCA_001775715.1 Candidatus Aminicenantes bacterium RBG_16_66_30
GTGACGATGGCCCGCGGCCTCGACGTCGATTGCGGCTGCTTCGGCTCCCTCAGCCGCAAGTCGGGCTGGAGCGTCGTCTTCGAGGACCTCGGCATGCTTTTCCTGGGCTTGACGCTCCTCCTCACTCCAAAGAAATAGGGGCTTGGCCTCTTGACATCCTCGGTCCGCTGATCTAGTCTGAATGCAGAGGGGCAGACTGATGGGCGCGTATTTCGCGTTCTTCCTTCCTTCCTTCCTTCCTTCCGGCGCTTAGATCCGCCGGTCCCGCAGCTTCCGTATCCCATTCGGCCTTGGCGTGTCTTCATTATCTCGAAAGAGATGGACTTCAATAAAGGGGGGATCGATGTCCAAACCGAATAAGCTTTCCATCCTTGCCATCTTGGCGCTACTCGCGACGGCTATCTCCGGAAGCCTTTACGGCCAATCCGGGATCTTTGATCGCACCGGCATCATCCCGGGCCACGCCGTTTATTCTTCGCTTCCCGAAGAGAGCGTGGATTTGTTCACCGGCAACCTGACGCTGAGATTCCGCGATATCTTCCTCCCCGGGCCGAACGGCCTGAACATCGAGGTCTGGCGGGTCTACAACTCGAAGATCCTCCATGACAAGCCGGTCAGCCAGCAGAACCCGACCGTCCAGGCTTACCCCAAATCCATGGTCGGTATCGGCTGGACGATGCACATGGGCATGGTCCACAACGCTTACTCAAGCACGCCCGTTATAGAGTTTCCCGATGGCCGACGCGAGACCGCCTTCCCGCCCCAGGCTGAATATTTTTGGTATGATCGCGAATATTATCGAATTACCAGAGATTTCCTCAAGTACTATTGTCGTCCGGGTTATGATCCGAAGCTCTATTTCAAAAACGGGGTGGTCTGGACGTTCGGCAACGTCGCCTCCCTGCCGCTGGCGAACGGATCGTCGGAGACCGTCTACATGGTCACCCGGATCGAAGACCCCCTGGGGAACTTCATCGATATCGAATACGACGCGGCCGACAGCCTGCGCTCGATCACGACGATCACAGACAGCATGGGCCGGGAGGTCCGGTTCGCCAAGTCTTATCAGGGGAGCGATCCGGCCAAGCTGGCGGAGATCCGGATCAGGGATTACGATGACACCGACGACGTCATCTACAGCTACTCGGTCGAGGCCTTTCCCAACGGTTTCTACAAGCTTGCGAGCTTCACGCCGCCCGAGCCGCCGCCGACCTATTACGACTATAACGACGGGTCGGCCTACAACTACGAGTTGACGGGAGTGACGACGAGCTACGGGGGAGTGCTCGAGTACTCGTACGAGAACCACAGCTTTTATTTCAACACGACCCAGTTGGACTCGAAAGTGGTCAGCCAGAAGCGGATCACCTTCAATCCAGGGGAGCAAGCTAAGGTCTGGGATTACACCTACCCAACATATCAAGGCGTGAGTTCGGGTGCGGCGACCGTCGACGGACCCGAATATAGCGCCTCCGCGACTCACTACGCTTATGAGAGCAGCAGCGCCAACCGCTGGAGAATCGGGCTAAATACGGCAGAAGCCGTAAGCGACGGGAGCTCGTCGGTCACCAATGTTTGGGTGAACTACGAGATTTCGGATACCTATTGGTATGTTCTTGGCATCAACATGGGCAAGGCCAAGGGGCCGCTCGTCTCGTCCGTGACCGAGAGCCGCACAGGGGACTCGACGCTCAAGACGGGCTACTATTACCTGCGAGTGACAGTCAAGCAGTACGGGCTTCCGACGAAGGTGAGGTTCTTCATCAACGGTTCAACCACAGCTAAGAGCGCCAAGGAACTAACCTATTTCTATGAAGCCAGCGACTATTTCAGGTCTAAATATATGCTGGCCTACGTCAAGAACGAGAAGGACATGACGGGAGCTGACGTTCCTCTCAGGGAGACAGCCGCCTCCTATTTCGAGGAAGAAGGGAAGTGGGGGGCGCTCAAGCAGGTCAAAAGATACAAGAACGGCTCGGACTTTCTGACGTGGGACTATACCTACCACGCAGTGGACCCCGAACATTATTCGATTACGATCGACGGCCCGGGCGACAGCGGGGTTTCAGGTGTCGGCTATCATTATGGATTGAAGACGGGGGAACAGGCCCCGGACTACCTGAAATATTCCCGTTTTATCAAAAAGTACGGCTACATCTATTATGAGTGGAATCAGTACGGCGCGGCGAAGGGCTACGTCTACGACGGTCTGGGGAGGATAACGGCTGTTAATTTCTATCATGATTGGATCAAGGAGGGAGAGCCCCAGCCTCCGCCGCCTGACCCCTACCTGACGGTGAGCTACCAATGGCG
>MEYC01000072.1:14562-22557 GCA_001775715.1 Candidatus Aminicenantes bacterium RBG_16_66_30
CGGCCGGACGGCAACACGGTCACCCGCTTCTGGGACGGGATGGGGCGGGACCTGGGATACACGGAAAGCGGCAGCGGCACGACCCTATACTATCTCAGGCAACTGGACGCCGAGGGCCGGATCAAGAAAGAGTACAAAGGCAGTGCAGTTTTTGATGCGAATTGGATTGACTATGTCTATACATACCTCTACGACGCCTCCGGGAGGGTCACCTCGATCACGGATCCGGTGGACAAAACTTCGACGATCACCTATTCAAGCCATACCAAAACGGTGACCGATCCGGAGAGCCATTCCACGGCCTATGTCTATAACGACCTTCCGGGCCTGCCGACGCAGGTGACCGACGCCCAGGGGCATGCGGCCTCCTACATCTATGACGCCGTCGGCCGGCTGACAACCGTCTCTTATCTCGCCCGGACGCAGAGCTACGTTTACGACTGGCTCGACCACGTCACCTCCGAGACCCATCCGGAAACCGGCCTCATCGGCTATGAATATAACTCTGCGAACCGGCTCTTCAAAAAGACCTGGGGCGGGACGCAGCAGTTCTACAATTACAACGCCTCCGGCCAGTTGCTGAGCACGACCGGGGCCGAGACCGTGACCTACGGCTACGACGAAAAGGGGGCGTTGGAAAGCGCTTCCGGCCCGGGCTGGAGCCGGACCGGCATCAAACACAACGATCTTGGCGCCGTCACCGAAGAAACCATCACCATTTCCGGTCTGGGCGCGAAAATCCTGAAGTACGCCTATGACGACTACGGGAATCTGATCGAGACCGCCTACCCCGACGATAACAAGGCGACGATGACCATCAACGGGCTGGATCGGCCAGACACGCTTGCTTTTAGTACAGGTTCCCAAACACCCCTCGTCACTTCCGCCACTTATGGACCGAACAAAATTCTCGCGGCCGCCAATTATGGTAACGGCACATCATGGAGCTCGACCTTCTTCAACAACGGGACGCCCCACGCAGTCTCTTTGATGAAGGATTCGATGGCCCTTAATAACGCGACCTATGGGTATGACGGGGCCGGGAATATCACCTCGATCTCGAGTATGGCGCCCGCGCCCGCTATGAACGCGACCTTTGTCTACGACTCTCTCAACCGGCTGACCTCGGCCAGCTATACGACGGGGGCCGTGGGGACCTACTCCTACGAATACGACGCCTACGGAAACATGCTGACCGTCAGGCACGACGGAAACATCTTCTTCAACAAGACCTACAATGCCTCCAACCAAATAAACGACTACCCGAACTATCAGTATGATTCGCGGGGGAACCTGACGGCGGCGCCGGGGAAGATCTATCAATGGGATGCCAAGAACCGCCTTCAGACACTCAGGGACGCGGCCGGGCAATATGTGGCCGGCTACCGCTATGACGACCGGGGCTGCGCATCGCCTCATACCCGCCCCTGCCGGATATCGACGTTTACAACTATCCCACGGGCCTCTCTGCCGATATCACGGCGAGCCTCCAGGCTCCCGCCTACAAGACCTTCACCCTTAGGAACCTCGGACAGGTGGCCCTGAATATCATCGACATCGGCCCCGAAGAGAAGGAGGGAACAGACTGGGAGATGTTCTCAGTCAGCCAAGCGCCTGCGACGCCCGTCCTGCCCAGCCAATCGACCGAGTTCACGATCCGGTTCGAGCCCACCTCGACAGGCAACAAGACAGCCGGACTCTTGATCGCCAGCAACGACCCCGATGAGAATCCCTATGTGATCAACCTACGCGGGTTCTGCGAGCCGGAGATGCACATCGGGGAATGCGGGAACGGCGGGACGTACGATTTCGGGACGGAGAACGTCGGCGAATCCCAGTCCTATATGTTCAATCTTTATAATTATGGCACGGCAAACCTGGTTCTCTACGAGTGTTGGCCGATCGAAATCGAAGAACCAGGCGGCGAACAGAATTTCTATCTCGAGGATTATTCGGGCGGAAACGAGATCCAAGCTTCGGGCCACAACACTTTTACGGTTCGCTTCGCTCCCATGAGCGAGGGATTCAAGACGGCCACTGTAACGATTTGGAACAACGACCTCGATGAGAATCCCTATACGATCTTCTTGACCGGCACGGGTCTTTGGGGGACCGAGAAGATCATCGAGGACGAATCCGAGCTTACCCTCCTCTCGCCGAACGGGGGCGAGGCGCTCGAGGCCGGCTCCTTCCGGGAGATCCGCTGGACAGGCGGCGAGCGGGCCAAGGCCGTCAGGCTCGAGTACTCGACCGACAACGGCAGCTCCTATCGGACCATCATCGATTGGGCCGCCAACGTCGGGAGCTACCCCTGGCTCGTCCCCCAGGAGCTATCCGGCTCCTGCCTCGTCAGGATCAGCGATGCCGACGGCTCGCCGACGCTTCCGGCCGTCTTTGCGTTCGAGTTCAACTTCAGGGTTTCGGTAGCTGAAGGGGAGAGCCTGCCTGAATCGCATTTCGTTTTCCGGGCCGGGGTCCCCGATCCGAAGACGCAGAGCTTCCAGGTCGCCGAGGTCGCCTTCGCCCCGGACGGCGTCCGGGGCTCGGAGAACCTGCTCTTCAATTACGCCCTGGGCGAGGTCCAGGAGCTCGAGCGCTTCCTCGGGAACTGGCACCATGCCCGGATCACCTGCGACATGACGAACTATACAGGATCGGTATGGATCGACAATCTGCCCATTCTGACTGGAGTGCCGCTCAAGGCCGACCTGGACGTCCACAGTGCTCCCGAGGTCTCCCTGAGCCGCGGTCCGGAGGTTCTTGTCGAGCTGTGGATCGACGACCTGGATGTCAGGTTCGCCGACCTGAGCCATATGGGGCAGAACCAAACGGGAGTTGTTTTCCGGCCGCTGTTCAGGGATAATTTCAACAGGTACGAGAGCGATCTCTTCCCCGGGGGTGGCTGGCTCCAGGGTTCGCAATGGATCCAAGGGGAAGCCAGGAACCTAGGGGAAACGCTCGAGGAAGGCGGCCGGATGCAGCAAAAGGACTCGGCCGAAGGGGCGGCCGTCGCGGTCGTCGACGACCGGGTTTTCGTCTCGAGTTCCGCGTCCTTCAAGCTCGAGGGACCCGAAGAGGAGCCGGGAACGGTCACGAAGCGCTTCTCCCTTCCGGACAGGGTTCCTTACTGTGTCAGCGGTGATACCTTCTCCATCGTTGATTCAGGCGAACAGGCTCAAGCGGAGGGGGCGAGCAGGGCCCTCTCAGGCAGGGAGAAGGACAGGGAGCAAAAGCGACAGAGGCGGGGAGACGGGAGCACGGTTGAAACAGGACGCGGCCGGGGCGTCGACAGGCGCCTTCCAGGAAACACGAAATCAGAGACGCGTTCTATCAGGCGAGGTGCCGTGAAAGAGTCTGGAGAGGCCAAGATGCTCTCCGGGGCTTTACCGAACGGCACCTACTACCTCTATTCCTTCGACGGACGCCTCCTTGCGGAATACAGCGTCTTCGGCTATTGGGTACGGGATTACATCTACTTCGGCGGTCAGCTCGTGGCCGAGTACAGAGCGACCGATACGGTACCGAAGTACTATTACTATGCTGCGGATCAGATCAACTCGACCCGCATAGTGACCGATAGCACGGGAACGGTCGTCTATTCCGCGGCCCATGAGCCGTACGGGGGAATTCAGAAGACGTGGGCGAGTGGCTACGACCCGGAGCTCAAGTTCTCCGGCAAGCAGCGGGATGCAGAATCGGACCTCGACTATTTCGGGGCGAGGTACTACGATAGGGGGCAGTATAGGTTTGTTTCCGTTGATCCGTACATTAACCTTACCAATACGATGAACGATTTGCGGCGGCTAAACCTATATGCATATTGCGGCAACAATCCAATAGTTTTTGTTGACCCTGATGGATTAAGCTACCTGGAGTACTATCATCTTCTGGGCGAACTTCACCTTTATTCCGGAGAGGGCAATCTGATTGCAGTATTCCCTGCCGCAAATAATTGCAGTTCCAATCCTTTCCCTCAAGGAACTTGGGCGTTCGAACGCCATAGCGATAATTGGATTACGTATTGGCCTGGCATTGACTGTATGGGAAATTTTATCTTTGCCGTTGAAGGCCATGTAGGAATGGGTGTTCATGCCCATGAGGAACAGTTACCTCCCGGGTGGGATTATAAGCGTCCGACAGGCGGCTGCATAAGCACAACGCATGATGCCATGGTAAGTATTACGTCAGTGCACGAAACAGATCCGCTTACGCGTATCTTTATAGAGAGGTTGGACCCGATTGTACCGGGTTTCATGACGATCGGCCTACCGTTCACATTTACGGTAGTCGTAACAACGCCTCTGCCGGCATCAGGCAGAGTCTTTAGTCTAGTGCCGCCGGCTCGCTTCTAGAAGAGGCTGGACCCTAGTGTGTAGCTTTATATTGTTCGAAAATATCAAGTAAGGGAGAGCGAATGGATTCTACTAAAACGATCCAAACTTTCTTTTTAGTTGGCTATTTTCTTTTGGGGATTATCGTCCATTCGTTGACAGCGAGGTGCATCGTTCTTTCTAGTGCACCTTCAGTAATTACTCATGAGGAATGCCCTATGCCAAGCCTCGAAAAAGAGATAAGCAAAGCACTGGATAAATATAAAATAAATCCAGAGAATAAAGCCCAAATCCGTCGTCTCATCGTGCTACTTTCAAAAACTATCCCTACATACGATTGCCGTAGAAATTATGACAAAAAACCAATTCCAGCTTGGTGGTTGGCAGATGATGATAGCATTGCCAACTGGTTTGCTTTTTTGCTCGACAGAGTGAAAAGAGATGATGAATTAGCCCTAAAGCTACTTGTGCAGTTCTATGCGACATCAGACGGGTATTTTAAAGAAGGCTTGTCTTATCGGTTAATAGAGATCTTTCTGAGCCAACCAGCCCTGGTACTCGAATGTTGGACATATATGCGAGTGTATCGTGAAAAGATTACTGAATTTACAGTATTCCTCAGGCCTGAAGATGGTGCCCGGATGGTCACCGTCTATCATGATCTAGGCGCGAAAAACAAGGATTTTAAGCAGCAATGTGATGAAATAATTGAGATTGTGAAAAAGGGCCAATTTCGGTAGAAATGCCCTGCATAGCTTGGCGCCTCCTACGAGCCGAAATAGGTGTTCGTGGGAGCGTCTTTGACAAGGATATTCCTCTGAGCGCTACCTTCTACAACAACGAGACACCGAACACGGTTTCTCTGATGAGGGACTCGACGCCACTCTACAACGCAACCTAGGGCTATGACGGCGCCGGGAACATCACCTCGATCTCGAGCACAACACCCGCGGTCGTGTCAACTGACGTTCGCAACTTCGGGGCCATCATAAGTCTCTTCAGTTAGCCGCTTGAGCTGTCAGCTCATGGAGCCTGTCCAAGGGTGGGCCCGGCGCGCGAGTGCGGACCATTATGGATAAGAGGCTTGGAAGCTTCTCTTAAGTACGAGGACACGTACCCGAGGTACATGTCCCCGCTCCCGATTTGAATTCCCGTCGGAATCCGTGTATATTTTGCCGTCTATCATAAACACCAGGAGATGACCGATGGCTAAGAAGTACGTGTATTTCTTCGGGGCCGGGGCCGCCGAAGGCAATATGAGGATGAAGGACATCCTCGGCGGCAAGGGTGCCAACCTGGCCGAGATGGCCGGGATCGGCCTGCCCGTCCCCCCGGGGTTCACCGTCTCGACCGAGGTCTGCGCCCTTTATTATAAGAACAGGAAGAAGATCCCCGAGACCGTCCGGCTCGAGGTCGAAAAGAACCTGAAGAAGCTCGAAAAGGCCGTCGGACAGTCGTTCGGCGATCCCCAGAGCCCGCTCCTCGTCTCCGTCCGGTCGGGCGCCCGGGCCTCGATGCCGGGCATGATGGACACCATCCTCAACCTCGGGCTCAACGACAAGACGGCCGCCGCCCTCGTCGCCAAGACGGGCAACGAGCGCTTCGTCTACGACTCCTACCGCCGCTTCGTCCAGATGTACGGCGACGTCGTCCTCGGGCTCAAGCCCGTCCACAAGGACGACATCGATCCCTTCGAAGCCATCATCGAGGAGAAGAAGCACGCCCGCGGCATCAAGAGCGATACCGGCCTCACGGCCGCCGACCTCAAGGACCTCGTCGCCCGCTTCAAGGCTGCCATCAAAGAGAAGACGGGCCACGATTTCCCCGACGACCCCCGCAAGCAGCTCTGGGGCGCGATCGGCGCCGTCTTCGGCTCGTGGATGAACGACCGGGCCATCGCCTACCGCAGGATGTACGGGATCCCCGAGGCCTGGGGCACGGCCGTCAACGTCCAGCTCATGGTCTTCGGCAACATGGGCGAGGACTCCGGCACCGGCGTCGCCTTCACCCGCGACGCGGCCACCGGCGAGAACGTCTTCTACGGCGAGTACCTCATGAACGCCCAGGGCGAGGACGTCGTCGCCGGCACGCGGACGCCCCAGCCGATCGCCGAGCTCAAGAGAGACGACGCCAAGGCCCACGCGGAGCTCGAGAAGATCCGCCGCGTCCTCGAGAAGCACTACACGGATATGATGGACATCGAATTCACCATCCAGCAGGGCCGGCTCTATATGCTCCAGTGCCGGGTGGGGAAGCGGACGGCCTTCGCCGCCATCAAGATCGCCGTGGACATGGTCGGCGAAAAGCTCATCAGCGAGAAGGAGGCCCTCTCCCGCATCGAGCCCGACCAGCTCAATCAGCTCCTCCGGCCGATCTTCGATCCGGCCGAGAAGCAGGCCGCCGTCAAGGCCGGGCGGCTGCTCGCCAAAGGCCTCAACGCCGGGCCCGGCGCGGCCACGGGCCGCATCGTCTTCAATTCCGTCGACGCCGAGGCCTGGGCGAAGCGGGGCGAGAAGGTCATCCTGACCCGCATCGAGACCTCGCCCGAGGACATCAGAGGCATGAACGCGGCCGAGGGCATCCTGACCGCCCGCGGCGGCATGACCTCCCACGCCGCGCTGGTCGCCCGTCAGATGGGGCGGGTCTGCGTCGCCGGATGCGGCGATCTCCTCATCGACTACGCCGGCCGCACGATGACGGTCAAGGGCCGGGCGCTCAAGGAGGGCGACTGGGTTTCGATCGACGGCTCGACCGGCGAGGTCATCGAGGGCCGGATCAACACCAAGCCCTCGGAGGTCCTCCAGGTCCTCATCGAGAAGACCCTCGATCCGGCCAAGGCCCCCGTCTACCGGACGTTCGCCAAGGTCATGGCCTGGGCCGACAAGTACCGGACCCTCAAGATCCGGACCAACGCCGACCAGCCCGATCAGTCCGCGAACGCCCTGGCCTTCGGGGCCGAGGGCATCGGGCTCTGCCGGACCGAGCACATGTTCTTCGGCGAGGGCAAGATCGGCCCGATGCGCGAGATGATCCTGGCCGACACCGTCGAGCAGAGGAAAGCCGCCCTGGCCAAGCTCCTGCCCCTCCAGCGCAAGGATTTCGCCGGCATCTTCGAGGTCATGGCCGGACGGCCCGTGACCATCCGGACGATCGACCCGCCGCTCCACGAGTTCCTGCCCCACGAGGAGAAGGGCCAGCGCGAGATCGCCCAGCAGATGGGCATCCCCTACGAGAAGGTCAAGGAGCGCGTCGAATCCCTCCACGAGTTCAATCCCATGCTCGGCTTCCGCGGCTGCCGCCTGGGCATCATCTATCCCGAGATAACCGAGATGCAGGCCCGGGCCATCTTCGAGGCCGCCGCGGCCACGAAAAAGAAGAAGATCTCGGTTTTGCCCGAGGTCATGATCCCGCTTGTCGGCCACGTCAAGGAGCTCCGCGACCAGGAGAGGGTCGTCCGGGCCACGGCCGAGGCGGTCATGAAGGAGCAGGGGATCAAGTTCGACTATCTCGTCGGGACGATGATCGAGGTTCCCCGCGGCGCCGTCACCGCCGACGAGATCGCGACGGTGGCCGAGTTCTTCAGCTTCGGCACGAACGACCTGACCCAGATGACCCTCGGCGTCAGCCGGGACGACGCCGCGCGCTTCCTCATCCCCTACGTCGA
>MEYC01000073.1:0-280 GCA_001775715.1 Candidatus Aminicenantes bacterium RBG_16_66_30
CAGGAACTCCGACTTGTCCTGCACCCGCCAGATGGAGAGGGCCTTGGTGATGTCCAGCAGCGGGATGGGCGGAGAGTACATCAGGGTGCGAATGAGGAGGTCCAGGAAGCCTTTCGCCTCTTCGTAGAGGCGGCGGAAGGTATCGGCGTCCTTCTGGGAGAAGCGGGCCAGGGAGGCGCAGGTCTTATCGACATCGGTGTGGATGGTGAGGGCGGTGCCGTCCCCGAACACAGCGCCCATCTGCACCGGCGGCTGCACGTATTTCACGCCGTGGCCGTAC
>MEYC01000073.1:363-8876 GCA_001775715.1 Candidatus Aminicenantes bacterium RBG_16_66_30
TCCTCGGTGGCCAGACCGCCGCCCTCCTCGCCGCGCGCCTCGAAGACGGCGACATCCCAGCCGGACTTGGCCAGATAGGTGGCCAGAGCCATGCCGTTGTGTCCGGCGCCGATGATGACGGCATCGTAGGCGGCGTCTGCCATGTTCCATCTCCTTGACGGCGCTAGAATGCCGCCTGCCTGGCGCGGCAGTCGCGCAGAACCAGGCGCGCCACGGCCACGCCCGAATCCACCGCCTGGTGGGTGCCGCAGCCGTAGCCGCCGGCATCGCAGCCCACGTAGTACAGGCCGAGGATGGGCGCCCGAACTGAAGGCTTATGGCGGCCGCACTGACCAACGATCTGGGCTAGGCCGATGCACTCGCCGCCCTGGCCCGGCAGAACGTGGTCCCTGGCCAGGGACGACACCTGCGCCGCCGAATAGCGCTCCTCCCGCTCCACGTGAGGCCGGACATCGGGCCAGAGCCGATCCACCATCTCATCCAGCTTGTTCCACCAGACTTCGGGGTCACCCGCCTTGGGGTCAGGCGAGCAGAGGGTGGCGGCCAGGGCGCACTGCTTGCCTTCAGGAGCGAGGCTGGCGTCGTAAAGGGAAGGCACCACGATGAACACCAGGGCCTCGTCCGGGAGCTCACCGGCCTTGATCCTCAGGAAGCGCTCACTGTCCCAGTAGCTGTCGTCAGAGAAAGCGATGTTCACGGGATACCGGAAGACGGGCTTGGACAAGAAGTAGCGGATCCCCACCAGGGCCCAGGATGGAAGCAGGCCCTTCACATAGCTGACGTAGCCCTTGTCGAAGTGCTCCTCGCCCACCAGATTGAGAACGGTGGGCTGGATGCCAGCGTTGCTCACGACAATGGGCGCGCTAAAGCCTCCTGCCTGAGTGACGACGCCTCTCACGGCGCTGCTCTCCACCGCAATGCGTTCGGCGGCTATTCCCATCCGCACCTGGCCGCCGAACCTCTCCACCGCCTGGGCGAAGACCTCGGCCACCCGACCATAGCCGCCGCTGTGGTAGCGCATAGCGCCGCCAGCCATGAAGTCGCGGAACGTCTTGATGGCCTCCGAAGCCGCCAGCAGGTCGGTAGGCACCACGAACAGAACGTTGGACCACATGCCGAAGTAGCTGTGGACGGAGCGGGGCAGCCGATAGCGAGACAGGAACTCCAAGAAGGACACTTCGTCCAGGGCCTCGATGTCCTGGAGGGGCATCGACGTCATGTCGCCGAAGAGGCGGGCCATCTCCGGCAGATCGGCAGGGGCCAACTGGAGCCAATGTGTCATGTTGGCCGCATCGCCCGCCTGCTGGGGCAGGGCCGACACCACCAGCGGCTCATATCCGCCTGAGGCGCCTTTGTAGAGCAGGACGCCCGCCGGGTCGGGCGCGAGCAGCGCCACCTCGTCCTCCGCATCGATCTCGCGGAGGACGGCGGCGAACTGGGAGTTGAGGCTGGGCCCCCCGACGACGGGCCACATCTCATAGCGGAACCCCTCCCGGGAGATGGTCAGGCCCTTGCCGCCGGGGCGAGCGTTCTTGTCCAGGAGGAGGGTCTTCAGGCCGTGTTTGGCCAGCAGCGCGGCGCAAGCCGCCCCGCCGAAGCCGGCGCCAACAACGATGGCATCGTATTCTTCGTTCACGGCGCTCTTCTACTGTTGTCCCGAAGTGCTAGCCCTGGACTCGGCTGTGGCCGATAGAGGTTCTTCCGCCTCCTTGGGGTGCCGGCGCCAGAACAAGAACACCTTCTTGAACCAGCGGCGGGCCACCAGACCGATGACCTTTCGGTTTGTCGCCACGCGCACGAGGCCGGGCACGTCATTCTCGTCAAAGCGGATCCAGAAGTCCCAGTTCACCGGATCGGTGATCCGTCCGGAGATAACGATTTCCTGCCCTTCCTTGCTGATGGCGTAGCGCATGAAATCCATCTTGAGCTCTTGCTTGCCCAGGCCCCGCGACCACAGTTTCATTTTGGATCCCTCCACTGGCCAGGTGCTGAGCGGGCGCTATTCCATATAGCTCTCCACATAGCGCTGCACGTGCGACGGCGGCGTCCACCACTTCTTGACGCCCAGGTCCTCCGCCACCTTGTTGGCAGCGACGTAACCGGGCCCCCCGGTGACAAGCCCGCCTGGGTAGGTTGAGGCGCCGCACAGATAGAGGCCCTCGATGGGCGTCTTCGAGCTGGAGCACTCAGGGTTAGGGCGGAAATAGCCCAACTGCAGGGGGTTGTAGTCGCCGTGCTTGATGCTGCCCCGGCGCATGTTGGGGAAGCGGGTCTCGATGTCCACCGGCGTCTCGAAGCGAGTCATAAGGATGCTCTCCGGCTTGAGGCTGGGGGCCACCCGCTGCCACTTGGCCAGGGCTACCTCCTGCAGTTCCTTGGCCCGCTTGCCCCAGCCGCCGGCGATGTCGTAGGGGGCGTGCATCTGGAAGAAGGAGACCTGCTTGCCCGGCACGCGGCTGAGGTGGGGGTCAAGCAAGCTCTCGCAGGTGGCATGGCCGCCGAAGCCTTCGCTCACGTCGCCCTTCATAACGCTGTCCCAGTGCGCCAGGAGCTGGTCGGTGCCTTCGAACCCGAAGATGGTCATGAACGCCTCGTTGACCCAGGGGTCGTCGCAGGCGTAGCGGGGAGGCTCCTCAGAGGCGATGTGGA
The DNA here is from genome assembly GCA_001775715.1 of Candidatus Aminicenantes bacterium RBG_16_66_30. Lineage (GTDB taxonomy): Bacteria > Acidobacteriota > Aminicenantia > Aminicenantales > Saccharicenantaceae > RBG-16-66-30. The sequence continues at coordinate 3,013 of MEYC01000073.1, forward strand.
GGGTGTAGAAGCTCCACTTGTCCCACTTCCACTGATCGGCACTCTCGCCCAGGCCCTCGGGCAGATGCTCGCGCCCGACCAGGCTGAGGAAGGTGGAGTGGGGATCGAGGCTGGAAAGCACCACCTTGCTCTTCAGGGTGAGGCCGTCACTGGTCTGCACCCCGGCGACATGGCCGTTCTCCAGCAGGATCTTGACCACCTCGGCGTTGTCCAGCACCGTGCCGCCGGCCTGGAGCACCTCCCGCACCAGGGCGCCGGCGAACTTGTGCGACCCGCCGTAGCAGTAGCACTTGTTCATGCCCCGTTCCAGCAGCAGGGGGACGAAGAAGCCAACCCCATTCTCGCGAGGATCAAGGCCCCACATGCAGCTAACGTAGAGCATCAGCGCCCGGACACGGTCGTTCTCAAAGAGCTCGCTCAGGATCTCCAGGGGGCTGCGCTCCGTCATCTCCAGCACGACGCGGCCGATCTCGGTGCGCTCCAACGCTATGCTCAGCTCTATCGGCGGCGAGGGGGGCGCGTAGGTAGCAGGCGCCACCACTTCGTCCACAATGCGTCGCCAGGTTCCCATGAGCTTGCCAAAGGTTTCAGCGTCCTTGAAAGAGAACTTGGCGATGGAGTCCCTGGTGTCCTCCAGCATCTGGCACAGCAGGAGGGATGTGCCGTCCTCGAAGACCATGGCTGTCTGGGCATTGGGCTTGATGAAGATGAGGGCGTGACGGTTCAAATCGAAGTCGGAGAAGACGGGCATGTAGTCCACCATCATGTGGTAGATGGCGTGAAGGTTGGAGTAGTAGCCAGGGAAGAGCAGCTCTTCGGTGACCAGCCCGCCCCCGATCTCGTAGCGGCGCTCCACCAGGGCTACCCGCAGGCCAGCCCGGGCCAGGTAGGCCGCGGCAATGAGCCCATTGGGCCCTGCTCCCACAACTACGGCATCCCACTCAGTCTCCTCGGGGAACTCTCGGAACAATGGCTCTATGCCCGGGACTACCACTGGCATCTGCGTGCTCCTTTCTCCCCCGCTCCTGCCGCGCGTCGCTTCTCAGCGGTACACCACTTCCCTCTTCTTCTCCTCCGGTATGTACCACGGCGACGGGTACCACCAGTCACCTGGCTCGGCGATGCCGTCCTCGATGAGGATGTGCATAAGGTTGTAGGGCACGGCCATGAGGCAGAGCCCGCCCGGGTGGGACGTCTGGTGGCAGAGGTAGAGCCGGTCGATGGGGGTGCGGTAGCGGGCCAGCTCCGGCAGGGGGCGCTGGCCCCACCACTGGTCCTGGCAATGGCGGGTGGCATACCAGTTCCCGGCGATGAGACCCGCGTTGCGCAGCTCCGAGTCGTAGGGCGTGTTCGCCCAATAGGCGACGATGCTGTCGGGGACGTTAGGGGCCACGTTGCTCCAGGACCGGATTATGGCGGCGTTGATCTCCGGCTTCTGATTGTTCACCGCTTCGGGGCCACCCACGTGGTACTCGGGCGCCGGCACCATGAAGTAGAGGGGCGACTCCAGGAAGACCCCCGGGATGGTGCAACTGGTCGGTTCGTCCAGCTTGGAGCCGCAGGAGACCCAGAGCATGTTGTTGGGCTCCAGGCTGGGGGTCACTTTGCGGGAATCACAGTCGGCTATCTGGTCCAGCAGGATCTGACGGGAGTCGCAGGGGTAGACCATCTGCGAGGCGGGAAACTCGCTCCTGACGGCGAACTTGGGCCCGTAGCGGGGCGGCTCTTTCAGGAGTATATGAGACACGTAGATGGAGCCGCCCTTGAGGCTGATGTCCTTCACCCGCTGGAGGAAGGACACATCCATGTGCTGGGGCCCAACCAGCCTCAGGAAGGTCTGCTTGACGTCGACGGCGCTGAGCACCGCCTTGTCGGCCCAGATGGTCTTCTCGCCCCAGGCGGCGGTGTCGGCCAGGCGCACCCCCGCTGCCCGGCCGTTGCGTATGATGATCTCCGCCACCGGACAGCAGGTGCGCACCCGCGCCCCGTGGGCGATGGCGCAGCGCACGATGGCGTGGGCGTATTGGTGCATACCGCCGCGAGGCGGGCTGACGCCGCCGATCATTAGCAGTCCTGCCCCAGCCAGGGAGGGGATGGCCATCCCCTGCCAGTGGGGGGCGGCGCCCGAGTACCAGGCGACGGTAGCCTGATAGGTCTTCCAGGCCTCGGTGCCCAGGAACTCGTCGAAGAGGTCAAACAGGGTTGCCTCCAGTAGGCTCTCGCTCCAGAGCTCCGGCGCCTTCTGCTTGAGCACCTGCACCCAGGGGATGTCGTTCGCCGTCTGCTCCATGTCCACGGGGTGCGGTGGACACCAGTAGACGGCCCGCAGCAGGTCCTTGAGGAAGGGGTACTGCGTGCCTACGCCCATGAGGGCGGCCCAGCCCACGATGTCCTTATCGTTGAGGGGCACCACCCCATCAGTGGTGGCGCTGCCCATGCGGCGGCCCAGGTCCGGGTCCTGGAAAAACGTTCCGATCTTGGAGGCCCAGGACATGCGGAAGCCGTACTTCCACAGCTCCAGCTGCTCGAAGCCGGGGGACGCCGCCGCGTAGAGATACGTGGCGTGGGGGTCGATGCGCACGCCGGCCATGGGCTCGGTGTTCTCCTGTCCCCCTCCGATCTCCGGCCTCTCCTCCAGCACGCAGACACTCAGCCCACACTTGGCCAGATAGGCGGCCGCCGTGATGCCGTTGTGGCCCCCACCTACGATGACAATGTCGTAGGTCTCTTCCTTGTTCACCTCGGCCTCCTTCCTTTGGGGGATCCCCTCAGGACGCTGTGTCGGCCAGTTGCTCGCCCAGCTGGCGCTCCTCTTCCCGAATCGCCAGGGACAGCTCGAAGACGCGCTCCACAGCCTGAGCCAGCGATTCCTGTTCGGCCTCTGTCAAGTCGGCCAGCAGGCGCGTCAGCAGATCGCTGAAAAGGCGCAGCATACGCTGGATAACCGTTCTCCCTCTCGTGGCGAGCCGTACGAGAACTACCCGCCGGTCGCGATCGTTGACGACGCGATCGACCAGTCCCTCTCGATACAATCGATCCACTAAGCCGCTGGTGGTTGGCAGCGATACCCCCAGTTCGTGGGCGATCTGGCCCATGGGCATGGTTCCGCCGCGGGCCTCTTTCAGGAGGAGCAAGACCGTTACCTGCGACAGCGTGAGACCGCGCCGAACGCTATCGATAAAGGTGGCGATGCGGATGTTCTTGCCGATCTGGGGGATGAGAACGCTGATCCTCTTGGCCTGCTTGCTCGGACGGTTCATGTCAGCGGCTCGGGGGAATAGTTTGGCGACCAAACACTTAGCGTGTCGAACCTAGCATGCCCGAGGAGATTTGTCAAGACAGTGTGCTCGCATGGATGCGTCGGGTAATTGCCGGGGAGGGGAAAAGCAGTAGGCATTGACACCAGCCTCCGCCCGTGCCTATAATCTACACTATATGACATCAGAAAGTAAGAATTAGTCAGTTTTGGTGAGGTGTAATGGATTCTGATGGGCTGCATCGGGGTGGCGGATCGGGAAGCAGATTCTCTAGGGGGACATACATGAAGAGACTTCTTTCGCTACTACTGCTGGGAGCGGCCCTGATCCTGGTGGCCGCTGCCTGTGAGGAGGATGAGGAGGAGGTTGGGAGCACCGCCACCGCCCAGCCGACCGGTACGCCGGCCGCCGCCACTGCCGCACCGACGGGCACCGCCGCCGCGGTCTATCCCCTAACGCTGAAGGACATGATGGGCCGCAGCGTGACCATCGCGGCTCAGCCCCAGCGGGTGGTCGCCACCAGCCCCACGACGGTGGAGACCGTCTACGCCGTTGGCGGCACGCTGGTGGCCCGCGACGCCACGTCCGACTACCCGCCGGAAGTGGCCGACCTGCCCGCGGTGGGGCGGGCCTACGCGCCGGACTTCGAGGGCATCGTCGCCCAGGACCCGGACCTAGTCATCGCCGATGGCATCAACCAGGCCCGCTTCGTGCAGCAGTTCGAGGCCCTGGGTGCGCCCGTCCTCATGGCGGGAGCGGCTAGCGTCGACGACGTGGAGACCGCCATGCGGCTCGTGGGTCAGGCCCTGGGCCTCTCCAGCGAGGCCGAGGAAGCCATCGACAAGCTGGAGAAGGACCGCGACGCCGTCATCGCTAAGGTGCCGGAGCAGCAGGTGAAGGCCCTCATCCTGATCATGGACGCCGACCGCCGGATCTACGCTGCCAAGCCCGACACGTATGTTGGATCCCTGGCTCAACTACTGAAGGCGGAGAACCCGGCCGCGGGCCTCTCCGGCGCGGCGGGCCCCTATCCCGGCTACGTCCTCCTCAGCGCCGAGCAGGCGGTCACGGAGAACCCAGACGTTATCCTAACCCTCAGCCCAGCGCCGGAGCCGGCGCCGCGGCTTTCGGATGTTCTTAAGGACGTGCCCGGCTACTCCGACCTGGACGCCGTGAAGGCAGGCAAGGTGCACGAGCTGGATGTGACGCTGTTCCTGCAGGCGCCCGGCCCACGCGTGGTGGAGGCCCTGAGCCAGATGTTGCTGCTGCTGTATGGGACGGCTGCGGCAGGGGGATAGGCCGCAACGAGCACAACTACCGGCGAAAGCATCCTCTTCGACCTGACCGGCCGCCGGGCCTGGGTGCTGGTGGGCGCGGCGTTCGTGCTGCTGGCGCTGATGGCGGTGGGGGTGAGCCTGGGATCGGAAAGGCTCAGCCTGACGGAGGTCTGGGACGGCCTGACCAATCCTGCCCATACCAGCGAGAGGGTCATCGTCTGGGACCTGCGGCTGCCGCGCGTAATCCTGGCGGTGCTGGTGGGGGCCAACCTGGCGGTGGCCGGAGCGCTCCTCCAAGGCGTGACCCGCAACCCCCTGGCCGATCCGCATCTGCTGGGCATCTCCGCCGGCAGCGGCGTCGTGGGCGCCCTCCTCCTGGTGCGGGGCGTGGACATCGGACTCGAGGCCAAGGTGGCCCTCTCCATCCTGGGAGGCCTGGCCGGCGGCGCCTTCATCTACGCCATGGCCTGGCGAGGCGGCGTATCCCCCACGCGTCTCACCCTGGCGGGGGTAGCCGTGTCCTTCCTGCTCATCTCCATAACCACCGCCATCCTGGCCAGCTCTCGCCTGTTCGCGCAGCAGTCGCTGAACTTCGTGGGCGGCAGCCTGTTCGCCCGCGGTTGGGACGACCTGAGCGCGGTTTGGCCGTACACGGTGGTGGGGCTGCTTCTGGCGCTGGGCGGCGCCGCCTCCCTCAACATCATGGCCCTGGGCGAGGACGCGGCCGCCGAGCTGGGGGTACGTACCGGCTGGGTGCGGGCCATCGCGGTGGTGCTGGCGGTGGTCCTGAGCGGGGCAGCGGTGAGTGTGGCGGGGCTCATGGGCTTCGTCGGCCTGATCATCCCTCACGTCGCCCGCGCCCTGGTGGGGCAGGACTACCGCTACGTCCTGGTCGCCTCGGCCCTCTTGGGGGCCATCCTCCTGGTGGGCTCCGATACGCTGGCCCGCAACATCCTGGGCGAGACGGAGCTGCCGGCCGGCGTGGTCACCGCGGGCGTCGGCGCGCCGTTTTTTCTCTATCTGCTGAGGCACGTGCGATGAAGCTGCGGGCCCAGGAGCTGGGTCTGGCCTACGGGCCGCTGGAGGTCATCAACGACCTCAGCCTGGACATCGATGCCGCCGAGATGGTGGCGGTCATCGGGCCCAACGGCTGCGGCAAGTCCACCCTGCTGCGGGGCCTGGGCCGTCTGCTCCACCCGCGCACGGGCGTGGTGCTGCTGGACAACCGCGACATCCATCGCACGAGCACCAAGAAGGTGGCCCGCACCCTAGCCGTCCTCACCCAAACCTCTGAGGGGGTACCCGATCTGACGGTGGAGGAACTAGTGTG
>MEYC01000073.1:8917-9872 GCA_001775715.1 Candidatus Aminicenantes bacterium RBG_16_66_30
GCCGTCACGATGGGGATGTGGTGGAGCGCTCCATCGAGCAGTGCGACCTGAGGGAGCTGCGGGGGCGCCGGCTGGCGGAGCTGTCGGGCGGGGAGCTGCAGCGGGCCTGGCTGGCTATGGCCCTGGCCCAGGAGCCGCAGGTGCTCCTTCTGGACGAGCCCACCAGCTTCCTGGACTACTACCACCAGCTCGAGGTGATGGACCTGCTGGCTGACCTCAATCGCCACGGCCTCACCATCGTCATGACTATGCACGACCTGAACCAGGTGGCCCGCTACAGCCAGAGGGTCATCGCTCTCCGTGACGGGCGCATCTTTCGCGACGGTGCGCCGCCCGAGGTGCTCACGCCGGAGGTGCTCCGTCAGGTGTTCGGTGTGGACGCCTACGTCTTCACGGACGAGGCGACGGGCCAGCTCGTCTGCCTACCCTACGCCCGCAGCGACGGGCACGTCCCCCTCAACAACCACAACAACCGCAAGCGCTAGTTTGCGTGACACCTCGGAAAAGGGTCCGGCTAGGGAATCCGCCGCTGGTCCTCGCGGACCGGGCAGCGCAGCCAGCTCGGCATCGCCGGTGTGTAGTTCTGGATGCGGAGCTGATCTGTGCTATGGCTGATGGAGATGCACGGGGTACTCCATGCCCTTCTTCTCGGCCACGAGCATGAAGAGCTCCCGATCGTCCTGGTAGGGGGTGAAGATGAGGTTATCTCGCTTCTGGAGGGACATAGCCCCCTGCCCGCAGACGATCTCGCACACGCCGCAGCCCAGGCACTTCTCGTGGGTCACGTGGGCGACACCGTCCTCCCCCATGCTAATGGCGCCGACTGGGCAGCGGTCCACGCACAGCTCGCAGCCGCTGCACATGTCCTCCTCAATGATCATCCAGTAGCTGGACGGGGCCACGGCATGGGTTATGCCGAGATCGGTCACGCCGCGCAGGAGGCCGCAGGCGTGCC
>MEYC01000074.1 GCA_001775715.1 Candidatus Aminicenantes bacterium RBG_16_66_30
CGTCGGTGAGGGGGCGCTCTGCGCCGTCCTCCAGGATGAAGGCGCAATCGTGGAGCAGGAGGTCCGGGGCCCCTTTGGTGAAGGCCGTCAGGTCCTGTTCGGCCCGGCGGACGATGCTCATCTTCTTCCGCTCGGAATCGAAGGGGATCTCCTCGACGAGCTCGAGGCCGTCCTCCTCCTCCCTTTTCCAGATGCCGGCCTTGGCCGCCGCGCTGAGGATGGCGATCTCGGTCGGGTCGCCGAAAACGGAGACCGTCCCGTCCTCGACCGTGAGCTCGGCGTTGTTGCAGAGGACGCCCGCGGTCAGGGCCTTGAGGAGGTCGGGGCGCTCGCAGGGATCGACCCGGCCGGCCGCCGTCCGGAACTCGCCGGCGGTTTCGTAGCCCGTGCCCGTCACCTCGAAGGCGTCCCGCGACGTCCAGACGGCCCGGACGGTCATCTCGTTCTTGGTCAGCGTGCCCGTCTTGTCCGAGCAGATGACCGTGGCGCAGCCGAGCGTCTCGACCGACGGCAGCTTGCGGATGAGGACGTGGCGCCGGACCATGCGCTGGACGCCCAGGGCCAGGGCGATGGTCACGACGGCCGGAAGGCCTTCGGGGATGGCCGCGACGGCCAGGCTGACCGAGGTCAGGAACATGTCGAGGACCTTGCCGCCGCGCAGGATCTCGAGGCCGAAGACGACGGCGACGAGGAAGAAGCAGAGATAGACGAGCGCCTTGCTGAACTGCTCGAGCTTCCTCTGCAGGGGCGTCGTCTCTTTCTTGATCCCCTGGATGAGGCCGGCGATGCGGCCGAGCTCGGTCTGCATGCCCGTCTCGGCGACGATCGCCCGGGCCTTGCCCGAGACGACCGAGGTCCCCATATAGAGGATATTGGCCCGTTCGGCTAGGGGGATATCCTGTTCTTCGAGGGCGATGTCGGTCTTGTTGACGGGCGTCGACTCGCCGGTCAGGCTGGCTTCCTGGACGGCCAGGTTGGAGGTGTGCCAGAGGACCCGGCTGTCGGCCGGGATGTGGTCTCCGGCCTCGACCTCGACGAGATCGCCGGGAACGAGCTCCCGGGCGGGGACGATCCGGGCGGAGCCGTCCCGGATGACCTTGGACGACGGCGCGGAGAGCCGTTTCAGCGCGGCCAGGCTCTTCTCGGCCCGGTACTCCTGGACGAGGCCGAGGATGGCGTTGAGGATGACGATGGCCAGGATGGCCAGGGCGTCGACCCATTCCTTGAGGAAGCCGGAGACGAGGGCGGCGGCGATGAGGACGCCGATCATGAGGCTCTTGAACTGGTCGAAAAAGATGGCCAAGGGGCCGCGGCCCTTCTTTTCCTGAAGCTCGTTGGGGCCGATCGTCCGCAGCTTCTCGGCGGCGGCCGCCGAGGAGAGACCGGCCTTGCCGTCGGTCCCGAGCCTCTGGACGACCGCTTCGACGTCGAGATGCCACCACTTCGTCATGACCCAGCTCCTTTGGGATTATCGGACAGACCCGGAGCGCCCATTATACACTCTCGGGACGACCCAAGACAACGGCACCCCGGCGTGCCGCGGGTTATGAAAGAGGGTGGGAAAGCGTTATTTCTTCTTCTTCGCCGTGAAGGGGAAGGCCCCGAAATCCCCGGCCTGGACCTCGCCGGTCATGGTCTCGCCGTCGACCTTGGCCTTGTAGGTGAGCGTGATCTCGCCCATGCCGCCGCTGAGAAGCACGGCCCACTCGAGCTCCTGGCCCTTGATCGTCCCCTCGCCCGCGAACTCCATGCCCTGGGGCCCGGGCATGTTGAACTTGAACTTGTCGTTCTCCTGGACGAAGGTCGCGTCGGCCGTCATGTCGCCCTGAGGCGTCTGCATCGTCATCTCCCAGACGCCGCCGATGTCGGCGGGTTTCGCGGGGGCGACGGTCTGGGCCGAAAGCGTCCCCAGGGCCAGAACTGCCAAGACAAGCAGGGTGTGAGCGCGCATATGTCTCTCCTTTCCCGGATCCGTTAGTCTCCTTTTTTACATCAGGTCCCCACTCCCGTCAATAGGCGCCGCCCTCCGTTTTCTCCGGTTCTTCATCCCGAGCCAAGCCGGAGAGAGGAACGTCCCGGAATCGGGAGAAGGACCTTTTATTTCGGGGGCGAACTGTGTATAATAGGGCGCTCACGTCGGGGAGTAGCGCAGCCTGGCTAGCGCACAGCGTTCGGGACGCTGGGGTCGTGGGTTCAAATCCCACCTCCCCGATTTTTTTATTTCTCGATCCATGATCATTCGATCGCTCCGTGACATTGAGGGCTTCCGGGCCGGCGACGGGTCGTTCCTCAGGGAGCTTTTCCACCCGGCCAAGGAGCCGCTCGGCATCGGCTACAGCCTGGCCCACGCCTTGGTTCGGCCCGGCGACAGGACCCTCCCCCATAAGCTGAGGAGCGCCGAGGTCTACGTCATCCTCGAGGGGACCGGGCTGATGCGCGTCGGAGCCGAGGAGGCGGAAGTCGGTCCGGGCCAGGCCGTCTTTATCCCGCCCGGCGAGGTCCAATCCCTCGCGAACACCGGCGCGTCCGATCTCGCGTTCCTCTGCATCGTCGATCCAGCCTGGCGGGCCGAGGACGAAGAGATCCTCTGATGCGGCTGAGCTGGAAGCAGGCCACGACGGCCCTCAAATACCCGAACTACCGGCTCTGGTTCTGGGGCCAGATCATCTCGCTCTTCGGGATGTGGATGGAGTCGACGGCCCTCGGCTTCCTCGTCTTCGAGCTGACCCGGTCGCCGGCCTATCTCGGCCTGGTCGGGTTCGTCACCGGAGTCCCCACCTGGATGTTCATGCTCTACGCGGGCGTCATCGCCGACCGCATGCCGCGGCGGACCTTGCTGATGATCACCCAGACCGTGATGATGGTCCTGGCGTTCGCCATCGCCGCCCTGACCTTCCTCCACTGGATCCAGCCCTGGCATATCCTGGTCATGGCCTTCCTGCTCGGGACGGCCAACGCCTTCGAGGCCCCGGCCCGACAATCCTTCGTCCTGGAGATGGTCGGCGTCGAGGACATGACCAACGCCATCGCCCTCAATTCGGCCATGTTCAGCACGGCCATGGCGGTCGGGCCGATGGCCGGGGGCCTGATCTACGCCTTCTTCGGTCCGGCCTGGTGTTTCGCCATCAACGGCGTGTCCTTCATCGCCGTCATCGTCGCCCTGAAACGCATGAAGCTCGAGCCGTTCGTGCCCAAGCCCGGCCGGACCTCCGCCCTGGCCGACCTCAAGGAGGGATTGAAGCACGTCGCGGCGCATCCGCTGATCCGGACGATCGTCGGCTTGATCGGGGCCGTCAGCCTCGTCGGCATCTCGTTCGCCACCCTCTTGCCGGCGTGGTCGGTCAACGTCCTTCACGGCGACGCCCGGACGAACGGCTACCTCCAGTCGGCCCGCGGCCTCGGAGCGCTCGTCGCGGCCCTGCTCATCGCCTCGCTCGGCCGTTTCCGCTTCCGGGGCAAGCTCCTGACCTTCGGGACGTTCGCCCTCCCCGTCACCGTCGCCGTTTTCTCTCTGATCCGCTGGACGCCTCTCGCGCTGGCGATCATCTGCGCGTCCGGCCTGTCCCACATCCTCATCTTCAACCTCTCCAACGCCCTGGTCCAAACCCACTCCCCTAACGCCCTCCGGGGCCGGATCATGAGCGTCTATACCTTCATCTTCTTCGGGCTCGCGCCCCTCGGCATGCTCGCCGTCGGCTTCACGGCCGAGAAGATCGGCCAGAAAGCGACCCTGCTCGCCGGGGCGGGATTGATGCTCGTGGCGGCGACGGCCGTCGCCGTCTTCATGCCCCACCTGCGCCGCGCGCCCTGACCGCCCGCGGCCGGGCGGCGGGTCAGGCGATCTCGACGAGACGGTATTTCCTGGTCCCCAGCCCGATCTTCTCGCCGTGGGCGAGCTGGCCGGACCAGTCGAGATCGTAGCCCGCGCGGAGCGGGTCGGCCCCGCCGCCCTTCTTGACGATGAGGTCGGCCGTGGCCTGGTCGATGGCGACCGGATCGACCGAGGCCAAAATGCCGGCGTCCTCGACGATGGGCTTCTGGTTCTTGGCCATGCAGTCGCAGTCCTTGGTCACCTGGATGAGGAAGCTGACAAAGGCGGCTTTGCCTGGGAAATGGTCGAGGACCCGCTTGGCGTACTCGGCCATCTTCTCCTGGAGCCGTAGGGAATCCTCGTCCCATTTCATCTTGACGGCCCCGTGCTTGCAGACGACGAGGCACTCGCCGCAGCCGACGCACCGGGCCGGCTCGATGACGACGTATCCCTCGGCCTGGACGATAGCCGCCTCCGGGCAGAAGGACATGCAAAGGCCGCAGTTCCGGCACTGCTTGGGATTCACGCGGGGATGGGTGACGGAATGCTGGTCGAGCTTCCCGGCGCGGGAGGCGCAGCCCATGCCGACGTTCTTGATGGCCGCGCCGAGCCCCGTCTGAACGTGCCCGGTGACATGGGCGAGGCCGATGAGGATGTCGGCGTCGAGGATGGCGCTGGCGATCTTGGAAGAGGACGTCCGGGCCTGGGCGCTCCGCGGCTCCTGCTTGTCGCGGCCGATGAGCCCGTCGGCGATGATGACGGGAAGGCCCGTCGCCTCGGGCGTGAAGCCGTGCGACCAGGCCATCCGGAGGTGGTCGATCGAGTTCGAGCGGTTGCCGACATAGAGGGTGTTCGAATCGGTCAGGAAGGCGTGGCGGGTCCTTTGCCGGACTTCCCAGATGAGACCGGCGAGCCACGGCGGCTTGATGTATCCCGTATTGTCGGCCTCGCCGAAGTGGATCTTGAGGGCGGCGAAATCGCCCTCGGCGATCCCGTCGTTGACGCCCGTCGCCAGGTAGACTTTCTTCGTCTTTTCGGACAGGGCTTCGGGGATTTCCTGGCCGTTGGCTGCGATGTGATAGACCTTGCTCTTCGCGGGCATCGGGTCCTTCCTTCAGGCCTTGAGAATGCCGTCGACGGCTTTCCGGCCCGAGGCCGGCTCGATCTTCCGGCCGAGGCCGGCGAGCGTCCGCTCCACGGCGTCGACGGCGAACCGGACGTCCGTCGAGGTCAGATTGCCCATATGGCCCATGCGGAAAACCGCGCCCGCGGTCGCGGCCAATCCCCCGGCGACGACGACGCCGTTCTCGGAAAGCCCGGCCCGGAAGGCCTTGTCGTCGACGCCCTCGGGATAAAGGACGACGGAGAGCGTCGGGGCCATGAAGCGCGGGTCGGTGTAGAAGGCGAAGCCCAAAGCGGCCAGTCCGGCCCGGATGGCTTCGGCATAGAGATCGTGGCGCTCGAATCGCTCATCCAGGCCCTCGTCGAGGACGACGCGCGTCGCCTCGGCGAAGGCCCGGACCTCGTTGACGCAGGGCGTGGAGAAATACCTGGCCGGGTCCTGCATGATGGGCAGCCAGCGGAGAAGGTCGGCGTAGTAGGCCGGGACGGAGGCGAGGCTCCGGCGCTTTTCCATGGCCCGCTCGGAGAGGACGAGGACGGCCAGGCCGGGCGGGGCGCCCAGGCACTTCTGGGCGGCGGTCAGGACGATGTCGATGCCCCACGCGTCCATCCGCTCCGGGATGCCGCCGGTGGCGCAGACGCCGTCCACGATGAAAAGGGCGCCCGTCCGCTCGAGGACCTGGCTGTACTCCTCGACAGGGGCGCAGGCGCCGGTCGAGGTGTCGACGTGGGTGCAGGCGACGATATTGTAGCTCTTCGTCTTCAAGCGCGCGTCGAGCTCGCGCGGCGTGACGGCCCGGCCCCACTCGCTCGCGAGGACGTCGTGCTCAAATCCGAAAGATTTGCAGATCTGGGCCATGCGGTCTCCGAAATAGCCCTGGGACAGGACGAGGACGCGGTCGCCCGGCCCGGCCGTGTTGAGGAGGGCCATCTCCATGGCCAGCGTCCCCGCCCCGGCGACGATGAACGGCTGTCCGTTGTCGCAGAAGACGATCCGCTTCAGGTTCTCGCAGGCCTCCTTGAGGTCGTGGACCATGTCCGGCCCGACGTGGGAAACGGTGGGTTTGGCCAGGGCGTCGAGGATGCGCGGGATGACCGGGCTCGGACCGGGGATCAGGAGCAGCTTCTCTCGGGCCATTGAATTCCTCCCGTGCGAAAGTCCCGTCCATTGTGACCAATCGCACGCGAGAAATCAAGATGGGGACTCAATGCTCATCAG
>MEYC01000075.1:0-4640 GCA_001775715.1 Candidatus Aminicenantes bacterium RBG_16_66_30
TGTTGGCCGAGATGGCGCCGACCTGGGCGATCATCTCGCCGCTGACTTCGCGGCTCATCTTCTTGAGCTCGCCGACGATCGTCTCGACGGCCTTGTCGACGCCCTTCTTGATCACGGTCGGGTTGGCCCCGGCCGTGACGTAGCGCAGGCCCTCGCTATAGATAGCCTGGGCCAGGACGGTCGCCGTCGTCGTGCCGTCGCCGGCGACGTCCGACGTTTTAGACGCGACTTCCTTGACCAGCTGGGCGCCCATATTCTCCCAAGAATCCTTGAGCTCGATCTCCTTGGCGACGGTGACGCCGTCCTTGGTGCTCAGGGGGGAGCCAAACTTCTTGTCGAGGACGACGTTCTTGCCGCGGGGGCCGAGCGTCGCCTTGACGACGTTGCTGAGGATGTTCACGCCCTTGAGCAGGGCGTGTCTCGCGTCGTCTCCAGCCAGAATTTGCTTTGCCATGTTATCTCCTTACTTCTCGATGACCGCGAGGATCTCTTCCTCGCGGACGATGACGAGCTCGACGCCGTCGATCGTCACTTCCGTGCCGCTGTACTTGCCGATGAGGACGTGATCGCCCTTCTTGACGGCGAGGCCGATCGTCTTCCCCTCGTCATTGACCCGCCCTTTTCCGGCCTCGATGATCTCGGCTTCCAGGGGCTTCTCCTTGGCCGAGTCCGGGATGATGATCCCGCCTCTCTTGACTTCCTGTTCCTCGAGCCGCTTGAGGAGCACTCTGTCATACAGAGGATGAACTTTCATGAAAACCTCCTTGGTGATTAGTGAAATTTAGCAGTCAGAAAATGTGAGTGCTAAGTATACACAAATCCGGCCGATTTGTCAAGGGGTAAATTTGAGTAAATTAGCAGTCTTTAGTATCGAGTGCTAATATCTCTTCCTGATCTTGAGGATCTTGGCCCTGTTGTGGAGGGTGTTCCGGTGGATGCCCAGGGCCTGGGCCATCTTGGTCTTGTTGCCGTCATGCTTCCTGGCCGCCTGTTCGAAGAAGATCTTCTCGAATTCGCGGAGGGCGTCCTTGAGGGCGATGTCCTTCTCCACCATGTCCTTGACGATGAGCTCCATGCGCTGATGGAGGTTGAGGTCGCTAGATCTTTTGTCCATGTTTCCCTCCGCTCTCGCGGATCTGCTTGTACGAGGAGTTGAACTTGGCCCTCAGGTCCTGGGGGATCAGGTTGACGACGGCCCGGGTGACGCGGAGACAGTCCGGCGCCAGGATCGACGTTTCGAGGGCCGGCTTGGCGATCTCGAAGGAGACCAGGGCGAAGACGAGGATGCCGCAGATGAGGACGGCCTTGACGAAGCCGAAGATGGCGCCGAAGAGCCGGTTGGCGAAGGCCAGCGGCCCCTTCATGGCCTTGGTGATGAGGTGGCCGAGGATGGCCCCGGCGATGAGGACGAGGACGAAGATGAGCAGGAAGCCGAAGAAGTCGCTGAGCAGGCTGTTCTTGATGAAGGTCTCGAAGATCCCCGCCGTCTGCCCGTAATACAGGCTGGCCAGGATGAGGCCGGCGACGACGGCGACGAGGCCGATGACCTGTTTGACGAACCCCTTGAAGATGCCGATGGCCGCGGTCAAGACGATGATGGCCAGCAGGACGAAATCGAGCCAGTTCATGCCGCCCCTCCCCTTCTTTCCCTCAGACGCTCGACCATCCCGTAGTCGCCTTCGGGCAGGGCGCCGAAGGCGACATGGGGCTTGATCCTCCCGTGGAAATCGGAGCCGGCCGTGGCCACGAGATCGAGCTCCCCGGCCAGCCCGCGGTAGAAAGCCGTCTGTTCGGCCGTGTGATAGAAAGTGTAGACCTCGAGGCCCCGGAGCCCATTCTCCTTGAGGACCCGCGCATCCGCAGCGGTCGTTCGCTGGAAGTAGGCGCCGGGGTGGGCCAGGACGGGGGCGGCCCCGGTCGCGGGCGACGCGGCCAGGACCTCGAGGCTGCCGACGAACCGCTTGGGGACATGCGCCGGCCGGCCCTCGGCGAAATATTCTTTATAGAAGATGTAGGGCGCGTGCGGACGGTTCTCGGGCCTGTAGAAGACCTCTAGGGCCGGATTCCGCTCGTTCTCGGGGTTCTCCAGGAGGATCTGGGCGATCTTGACCCCCAGGGCCGGCGCGCCGTTCGACTTCGCCGCGATCTCCTCCATCGTCAGGGCGAAGCCGAGCTCGCGGATCCGGTCGACGCGCTCCCGGATCTCGGTCTCGCGGCACTCGGTCTGCCGGCGGACGATCTCGGCCAGGGCCGGGCTGGCCCAATCGACGAAGGGCAGAAGGAGGTGGAGCTCGCGCCCGTCATAGACCGTCGTCACTTCGATGCTGGGGATGACCTCGACGCCGGCCTGCCGTCCGAGCTCGACGGCCTCCGGATAGGCGGCCACGGTGTCGTGATCGGCGATCGAAATGGCCCGCATTTGATGTTCCCCGGCGAAGCCGACCAGCTGGGCCGGCGAGAAGTCCCCGTCGCTGCTCTTGTCGGAGTGGACGTGGAAATCGACCCGTCCGCTCATGCGATATCGTCGAGCCCGGTCAGGAGCTTGTAGATCTCGAGGTATTTCTGAGAAGTCTTGGCGACGATCTCCGCCGGCAGCTCCGGCGGGGGCGTGTTCTTGTCCCAGGTCGTCGTCTCGAGATAATCGCGGACGAACTGCTTGTCGAGGCTCGGCTGGGACTTGCCCGGCTCGTAGAGCGACAGGGGCCAGAACCGCGAGGAATCGGGCGTGAAGATCTCGTCGATGAGGACGAGCTCGTCCCCGTCGAGGCCGAATTCGAACTTGGTGTCGGCGATGATGATCCCCTTGGAGACGGCGTAAAGGGCCGCCTTTTGGTAGAGCTCGAGGCTGGCCTTGCGGATCTTCCCGGCCAGCTTCGGGCCGATCTCCTTCTGGACGTCCTTGAAGGAGATGTTGACGTCGTGCCCCTTCTCGGCCTTGGTCGAGGGCGTGAAGAGGGGCTCTTCCAAGCGGTCGGATTCCCGGAGCCCTTTGGGGATCCGGATGCCGCAGATCTTGCCGGTCGTCTTGTATTCCTTCCAGCCGGAGCCGGAGAGGTAGCCGCGGACGACGCACTCGACGGGGATGACCTCGGTCTTCTTGACGAGCATCGAGCGCTTGGCCAGGATGTCGGCGTAAGGGGCGAGCGCCGGGGGGAAATCCTTCGTCTCCGTGGCCAGGAGGTGGTTGGGGACGACCAGGCCGACGAAATCGAACCAGAACTTCGAGATCTGCGTCAGGACCTTGCCCTTGTAGGGGATGAGCGAGGGCAGGACCCAGTCGAACGCGGAGATGCGATCGGTCGCCACGATGAGGAGCTTGTCGCCGACCTCGTAGACATTGCGGACCTTGCCCTTCTTGTGGAGAGGCAGACCGGCAAGCTCGACGTCACCGATGGGGTTTTCCATAACCATCTCCTTTTGAGGAACCCGACAAGGATAGCCAAATCGATTTTAAAATGCAAATAGCAAAGTCGGCCGGCCAGAGCATCCACCCTGCTACGCTCGGGGTATTCCTTCCGTCGGCCGCTCGCCGGCCCGGCGAGCCGGCTCGCTTCGTCTCCGGGCTCCGCTCTGAAGATCGGGGACGAAGGGGGACATGTACCTTCGGTACGTGTCCCCGATTCTTATGTCCCCGATCTTCATCCGTGCCCGCTACGCCCTCCCACGGCCTCCTCCAGGAACACCCCTGCGCGGGGCGGATGCCTTGGCCGGCCGACTTGTTTGCTTTTATAAAAATGATTTAGGGTTTGAGGCCAATAAAATTGTACATACGGCGGGGGTCGTGGGGATTGCGGCGGTAGGAGAGGAGCGTCGGCTCGCAGTGAGTGCAGGCCGGGCCGGGCTCGAAGATGTGCCCCTTCTTGAAACCCAGCTCGCAAAGGAGCCAGGCGTTGGCGGCCCGGAGGTCGAGGAGAAACTTGGGCTTGAGAAGGGGGACACGTACCTCCGGTACATGTCCCCAAATCTTTGTTCGGTCTTGTTCGCGTCCCTGTCGAGCCAAGTTGTAGGGTTGTCCGGATTGACGGGGGGATTGACGGGGGACATGTACCTCGGGTACGTGTCCCCTGAGGGCGAAAAAGGCCTCCGGGAAGCCGGCGCGGAGGAAGCCGTCCCGGACCTCGGGCCCGACCTCATAGCAGGAGCCGCCGATACAGGGCCCCAACGCGGCCAGCATCTCGGCGGGCTTCGAGCCATAGGCCTCGCCCATGGCCATGATGGTCTTCTCCAGGATGCGTTTCTCCGTTCCGCGCCAGCCGCAGTGGACGACGGCGACAGCCCGGTTCGCCTCGTCGACGATGAGGACGGGCAGGCAGTCGGCCGTGCGGATGACGAGGAGCAACCCCGATTTATTCGTCATCAGGGCGTCGCCCTCGAGCTTTGCCGAAGGAGCCTCGTCCAAGCGATGGACGACATCGGAATGGAGCTGGCGCATGATGACCGGCTTCACGCCCCGGGACGCGGCGAAAGCCAGGAAATCCGCTTCGCTCCAGCCGGCCCGGCCGAAGCCATGGACGAGGCCGCCGATCCCGGCGAGGCGCGGCACGGAGATAAAGCGGCGTTCCGTCCCGGTCATGAGGCCAGTATTACCAGAAAGCCCCCCGGCGCTCAAGATGTACCTATGTATCTGGACTCGTTCACCG
>MEYC01000075.1:4655-8741 GCA_001775715.1 Candidatus Aminicenantes bacterium RBG_16_66_30
CCGCCCCTCTGATGTCTGAACGATCGCCGCGCACGGCCGGTCAGAGCGCTTGTCATTTGGGGCCCGTCTTCGTATGATGAAGGGGACATGTCCGTCAAGGATAAACCCATGCTCGTCCCTGTCACGCTCGGACTAGCTCTGATCGTTCTCGGCGCCGTCGTCCTGGCCTCGGAGGACCGGCCCCGGGCCCGGGAATTCGGCCTCGTCGTCGGCGTCCTTCCCCCCGGCCCGCTCAACGCCATCACCGACGTCGCCGGGGTCAAGGTCGGGCAAGTCACGCTCATCGGAGGGAAGGACGTCCGCACCGGGGTCACCGCCATCCTCCCGCACGGCGGCAACATCTTCCAGGACAAGGTCCCGGCCGGGATCTCGGTCGCCAACGGCTACGGCAAGCTGACGGGAGTGACCCAGGTCAGGGAGCTCGGGACGCTCGAAACGCCCATCGTCCTGACCAACACCCTGAGCGTGCCCACGGCCGCCGACGCCGTCATCGACTGGACGCTCGGCCTGGCCGGGAACGAGCGGGTCGGCTCGGTCAATCCCGTCGTCGGCGAGACGAACGACGGCTGGCTCAGCGACATCCGCGGCCGCCACGTGACGAAGGCCCACGTCCTCGAAGCCATCCGGACGGCCGCCGAGGGACCTGTCGCCGAAGGCGCGGTCGGGGCCGGAACGGGGACGACCTGCTTCGACTACAAGGGCGGCATCGGCACCGCCTCGCGCCGCCTGCCCGAGAACCGGGGCGGCTTTACGGTCGGCATCCTGGTCCAGACGAACTTCGGCGGCGTCCTGACGATCCGGGGCGTCCCGTTCGACAGGCGCGCGGCGGCCGGCGAGACCGGGCCGGAGGCGAACCCCGCCGGCGACGGCTCCTGCATGATCGTCGTGGCTACCGACGCCCCCCTCGACGCCCGCAACCTCGAGCGCCTGGCCAAGCGCGCCCTGCTCGGCATCGCCCGCACAGGCGGCTATTTCTCGAACGGGAGCGGCGATTATGCCGTCGCTTTCTCGACCGCCAACTCGGTCCGCGTCCCCAACCGCGCGGCCTCGCCGACGCGAACGGTCACCCTGCTTAGGGACGATGCGATCTCGCCGCTCTTCCAGGCCGCGGCCGAGGCCGCCGAAGAGGCCATCTGGAACTCCCTCTTCAAGGCCGTCCGGACCGAGGGCAAGGACGGGCACGTCGCCGAGGCCCTCCCGCTCGATCGGGTCAAGGAAGCTCTCCGGTGAGCCGGAAGAAGCTCAAGACGATCGGCGTCCTCGGCGGCATGGGCCCGGAGGCGGGGGCTTATTTCCTCGAACAGATCACCAGGGCCTGCCTGGCGGAGCGCGACCAGGACCACCCGCCCGTCGTCCTCTACAGCCTGCCCCAGGTCCCGGACAGGACCCCGGCCATCCTCCGCGGCGGGCCGAGTCCGGTGCCGGCGATCCGGCGCGGGCTCGCGACCCTTCGCCGGGCCGGCGCGGATTTCGCCGTCATCTCGTGCATCTCGGCCCATTATTTCCTCCCCAGGATCGCGCGGCGGGCGCCCCTCCCCGTCCTCGATCTCATCGAGACGACGCTCGCGGCGGTCCGGGCGCTCGATCCCCGGCCCGGAACGATCGGGCTCCTCGCCACGACCGGGACGGTCCGGTCGGGCCTAATATCCGGCCGGTTCGAGGCGGCCGGGTTCAGGATCATCGTCCCGTCGGCCCGCAGCCAGGTCCGGGTCATGACGGCGATCTACGGAAAGAAGGGGATCAAGGCCGGGGTCAAGGCGGGCCCGCCCTGGGAGGCCCTCCTCGACGTCGCCTTGGAGCTCGTCCGGGCGGGGGCGGGGGCCATCCTGGCCGGGTGCACCGAGGTCCCGTTGGCCCTCAGGTCCGGAGACCTGCCGGTGCCGCTCCTCGATCCGATGGTCCTCGGGGCCCGCGAGGCCGTCCGGCGCTCCGGCGCCCGCCTTCGGCCCGGCGCTTAAACCCGAACCCGAGTTGACATTTAGGGGCCAATCCGGTATAAATCTGCGGTACTTTTTTCCCTGTGAGGAGGTGAAAGTTCTTGGCTTTTGTACAGCTTGACGAAGGTGAAAACCTCGAATCCGCGCTGCGCCGATTCAAGAGGAAAGTCCAGCAGGAAGCGATCATCAAGGAGATCAAGAAGCACTCGGTCTACTTCAAGCCCGGCGAGAAGCGGCGGATGAAGGAAGCCCAGGCGCGCAAGCGGATGAGACGGCGCATCAAGAGAGAGCGCGACATCGAGTACTGAGAACTTTCGATTCTCCTCGGAATTTCATCGTCCCGATCCGACAGACCAGCTCAACCGAAAGGCCGGGTCCATCGCGAGAGAGGGGGAGCCACGGCGACACAGAAACCCTCATGGCTGAAGGTCCGACTGCCTTCGCACGGGGAGTTCTTCCGCGTTGCGGAGATCGTCCGGTCCGGGCGCCTTCATACGATCTGCGAGAGCGCCCGCTGCCCGAATATCGGCGCATGCTGGGAACGCCGGACGGCGACCTTCCTCATCCTCGGCGACACGTGCACGCGGGACTGCGGCTTCTGCGCCGTGGCCAAGGGGACACCCCTGCCCCCTGATCCCGGCGAGCCCGACCGTGTCGCCGTGGCCGTGGCCTCGCTCGGCCTGGCCTACGCCGTCATCACCTCGGTGACCCGGGACGACCTTCCGGACGGCGGGGCGGCCGCGTTCGCCGCGGTCCTGGAGGCTATTCGGGCCAAGAGCCCGGGGACCCGGATCGAGGCCCTCATCCCCGATTTCGGCGGGGACGCGGCGGCCCTCGGGACCGTCCTCGACGCCGTCCCGGAGGTCCTCAACCACAACCTAGAGACGACCGAATCCCTTTACCCCGCCATCCGCCGCCCGCGGGAGAACTACCGCCGCTCGCTCGGCGTTCTGGCCGCCGCCAAGAAACGGGGAGCCCTGACCAAGTCCGGCCTGATGATCGGGTTGGGCGAGAGCGAGGCGGACATCTTCAAAACTTTCGCCGACCTGCGAGCGGTCGGCTGCGACCTCCTGACCGTCGGCCAGTACCTCCAGCCGACGGCGGCCCATCGCCCGGTCGCGCGATACTATAGGCCCGAGGAATTCGAGGCCTTCGCCGCCGCCGCGCGGCGCCTGGGCTTCCGGGAGGTCGTGTCCGGGCCCCTCGTCCGGAGCTCGTTCGAGGCCGGACGCCTTTACGGCGCGACCCGGGAAAAGGACGGAGTCCCATGCGCTACCTGATCTTCACCGATATCCATGGCAACTTCGAGGCCTTCCAAGCGGTCCTCAAGGCCATCCAGAAGAAGCGGATCGACCACTACATCTTCCTCGGCGATCTTGTCGGCTACGGCGCCTCCCCGAACGAGGTCATCCAGCGCATCCTGACCCTCAAGCCCCTCTCGATCATCCGCGGCAACCACGACAAGGCCGTCTCCGGCCTCGATTCCGTCCAGACCTTCAATCCCATCGCCGCCTCGGCCATCTTCTGGACGAAGAAGACGATCGCCCGCAAGCACCTCGACTTCCTGGTCCGGCTGAAACAGAGCCCCGAGGTCGTCCAGGATTCGATCACCATCTGCCACGGCGCGCCCTTCGACGAGGACTACTACATTTTCGGCGAGTTCGACGCGGCCGAGGCCTTCTCGTACATCCAGACGCCCGTCTGCTTCTTCGGCCACACCCACTTCCCCTTCGTCTACACCGAGAAGGACGGCAACGTCGAGGGCACGTTCCTCGAGGGCAACGCCAACGAGATCCGGCTCGAGAAGGGCGTCCGCTACCTCATCAACCCCGGCTCGGTCGGCCAGCCCCGGGACCGGAACCCGCGGGCGGCCTTCGCCATCTACGATGCCGAGGCCCGGACGATCAAGTTCAGCCGCGTCGAGTACGACATCGAAGAGGCTAAGAGGAAGATCATCGACGAAAAGCTCCCGCCGGCCCTGGCCGAGCGGCTGAGCCTCGGGATCTGAAAAAGGGGACATGTACCGGGGGTACGTGTCCCCGTTTTAATCTTCCCCGGATCTGGGGACACGTACAGAGAGTACATGTCCCCCCGATCCGTTTCGTCGCCGCGGGAGATGAACGTCAGACGATGGGATTCGCGTAGCAGT
>MEYC01000076.1 GCA_001775715.1 Candidatus Aminicenantes bacterium RBG_16_66_30
ATCCCTTTGGTCATGACGGTCTTCTCCCCGCTCTCCTCTTCGCTGACGAATTCCCCTTCGAGGCAATGGACGATGTGGCCTTTCTGGCACCAATGATCGGCCACGTAGCCCGCGGAATACTCGACGATGCGGATCCTCAGCCCGCCATACTGCTGGGTCCGCCAGAACGATGTCCCCGTCTCCCCCTTGTGCTCGGTCCTCGGGACCAGAGACCAGTCGATCGCATGGTACGAGATCCCTGCGTTTGTCATTTGTCTTCCTTCCAGGTCCAATCGTCGTCCTTGTCCATGACCAGCTGCGTGGCTTGCGCCCGCGCCTCATATAATACGCCGATACGGGGCCTTCAGAAGGTACCGGGTTTACGCATTACGCAAGTCCCGGCTTCGGCAATTGTCTTGACGTGTGCCGGACCGAGGCGATGGATGCGCAATGCGTAAACCCGGTACCTTCTTTTTCCGGGTGATTCCCTTGGCGTCTTTTTGGTAGTATAGGACTTCGCCGAACCCCATAGGCAAGGAGCAGGCCATGAAAAGATCGCTCAGCCTCGTCGTTATCTTCGCGTGCATCCTCGGCTTCGTCCAGGCCGGCGCCGCGGCCGGCCGTAACGGATATTACAGATACCCGGCCATCCACGGCGACACGATCGTGTTCACCTCCGAGGGCGACCTCTGGACGGTCGACGTCCGGGGTGGGCAGGCCCGCCGCCTGACCTCGCACTCGGGCATGGAGGGCTTCCCGGCCATCTCGCCCGACGGACAGACCCTGGCCTTTTCGGCCCAATATGAAGGTCCCGGCGAGATCTACACCATGCCTCTCGCCGGAGGCTTGCCCGAGCGCCGGACCTTCGCCGGCCAGGCGGCGACCGTCGTTGGCTGGACTCCGGACGGCAAGATCCTCTACTCCACCCGGAAATACTCGACCCTGCCCAACGCCCAGCTTGTCGTCCTCGACCCGGCGACGAACGCCGAGACCCTGCTCCCGCTCCATCAGGCCGCGGACGGATCGTTCGATCCCACCGGCAAGACGCTGTACTTCACCCGGCTTCCCTTCCAGGGCAGCTACACCAAGCGCTACAAGGGCGGAACGGCCCAGAACCTGTGGGCCTACCCGCTTGGAGCCGGCGAAGCCGTTCCCCTGACCGCGGACTACCCCGGCACGAGCAAGAATCCCCTGGTCTGGCAGGGCCGCGTCTATTTCCTGAGCGACCGCGACGGCAGCATGAACATCTGGTCCATGGACCTCAAGGGCGGCGGGCTCAAGCAGCACACGTTCCACAAGGGCTTCGACGCCAGCTCGCCGAGCCTCGACGCGGGCCGGATCGCCTACCAGCTCGTGGCCGACCTCCGCGTCCTCGACATCGCTTCGGACAAGGACTCCACGCTCGCCATCACGCTGCCCTCGGACTTCGACCAGATGCGCGAGCGGTGGGTCACGAAGCCTCTCGACTACCTGACCTCGGGACACGTCTCGCCGAACGGCGACCGGGTCGTGCTCGTATCCCGTGGACACGTCTTCGTCGCCCCGGTCGGCGACGGCCGCTGGGTCCGGGTCAGCCGCGAGGACGGCGTGCGGGCCCGGGCGGCCCGGTTCCTCGGCGACGGCAAAAGCCTCATGGTCCTCAACGATGCGACCGGAGAGTGGGAATTCCAACGCTTCGCGGCCGACGGCCTCGGCCAGGCCGAGCCGCTGACGACAGGGGCCAAGGTCATCCGCTTCGACGGCGTCCCCTCCCCCGACGGCAAGTGGATCGCTATCGCCGACAAGGATTATCAGCTCTGGCTCTTCGACGTCGGCAAGAAGGCCCTGAAAAAGATCGCCGTCTCCGATGTCGGCATGTTCGACGACCTGGCCTGGTCCCCCGATAGCCGCTGGCTCGCCTACGTCGGCGGGGCCTCGAACCTGTTCAACAAGATCCTTCTTCTCGAGGCCGAGACGGGGCGGACCGCGGAGCTCACCAACGACCGCGTCGACTCCTACAATCCCGCCTGGAGCCCGGACGGGAAATGGCTCTATTTCCTTTCGGACCGGTACTTCCGGAGCGCCGTGGGCAGCCCCTGGGGGCCGCGCCAGCCCGAGCCCTATTTCGACAAGACGACGAAGATCTACGCCATCGGGCTGACCGCGAAGGAGACCTTCCCGTTCGCCCCGGCGACCGAGCTTCAGGCCGAGAAGAAAGACGCGGGCGACGAGAAACCGGCCGAAGCCAAGGCGGCCGCCCCGGCCGGCAAGCCGGCCAAGGAGACGCCTAAGCCGACGCCCGCGCCGAAGGTCGCGATCGATCTCTCCGGCATCCAGGACCGCGTTTTCGAGGTCCCGCTCCAAGCCGGCGTGTATTCTGGCCTGACCGTGGCCGAAAAGGCCCTCTTCTTCGTCGACCGGGAATCGCGCGCTGCCGGAAGGCCCAAGCTCCAGGCCGTGGAGATCAAGAACCGCAACGTCCAGGCCAAGACCCTCATGGAAGACGTGACCGCGTTCGAGCTCACGGCCGACGGAAAGAAGATCTTCGTCCGCAAGGGCAGCGACCTTTACGTCATCGACGCCGGGACGTCCCAGCCCACGCAGCAGACGCTGGCCGAGCGGCGGGTCGACCTCTCCGGTTGGACCTTCTCCATCGACCCGCGCGCGGAGTGGCGGCAGATGTTCGTCGACGCCTGGCGCATGGAGCGGGACTATTTCTACGACCGGAACCTCCACAACGTCGACTACGAGGGTCTCCTCGAGCGGCACCGGCCCTTCGTCGAGAGGGTCAGCGACAGGTCCGAGCTCAACGACCTCCTGGCCCACCTCGTCGGCGAGCTCTCCGCCCTGCACACCTTCGTCCGGGGCGGCGACCTGAGGCAGCCGGCCGATAACGTGTCCCCGGGATCGCTCGGGGCGAAGCTCGTCCGCGACGAGGCCAAGGGCGGTTATGTCATCGCGCATATCTTCAAGTCGGATCCCGAATACCCCGAGAACGTATCCCCTCTCGGAAGACCGCTGTCGGCCATCCGCGAGGGCGAGGTCATCACGGGCATCAACGGCGTGCCGACCCTGAGCGTCCCCGACCCCTCGCTTCTGCTGCGGAACACGGCCGGCCAACAGGTCCTTCTCGAGATCAAGCCCGCGGCCGGGGGAGCAGCCCGGAAAGAGATCGTCGTGCCCATGACGCCGGGGGCCGAGTCCGATCTCCGCTATTCGGAATGGGAGCACACGCGGCGGCTCGAGGTCGAGAGAGCCGGGAAGGGCGATATCGGCTACGTCCACCTGCGGGCCATGGGCGGGAACAACTACACCGAGTGGGTCAAGAGCTTCTATCCCGTCTTCGACCGCAGGGGCCTCATCATCGACGTCCGCCACAACAGCGGCGGCAACATCGACTCCTGGATCCTGGAGAAGCTCCTCCGGCGGGCCTGGTTCTACTGGCAGGACCGCGTGGGCAAGCCGACCTGGAACATGCAGTACGCCTTCCGCGGCCACATGGTCGTCCTCTGCAACGAGCGCACCGCTTCGGACGGCGAGGCCTTCGCCGAGGGCTTCCGCCGGCTCGGACTGGGCAAGGTCATCGGGACGCGGACCTGGGGCGGCGAGATCTGGCTGAGCTCGTCCAACGTCCTCGTCGACCGGGGCATCGCCTCGGCGGCGGAAACTGGGGTCTACGGGCCCGAGGGCGAATGGCTCATCGAGGGGCACGGCGTCGACCCTGATATCGTCGTCGACAACCTGCCCCACGCCACCTTCGACGGCAAGGACGCCCAGCTCGAGGCGGCCGTCAAGCACCTCCAGGAGCTCATCGCCAAGGACCCGGTCGACGTCCCCAAGCCCCCGCCCTACCCGGACAAGAAGAAATAGATCGTTCCTGACCTCTTCCTAGCGGCCCCGTCCCCTGGCCAGATCGGTCAAGATCTTTACGGCTTCGGCGCCGCCGATGTCGCCGATCGCCGCCACGGCTTCCGCGCGGATCGAGGCGTCGGGATGCGTCCTGACCAGATCGATGAGAAGGGGAAGCCCGCTTCGCCCGGGGAGGTCGGCCAGGGCATGGATCGCCTCTTCCTGGATCTCCGGGTCCTTGTCGCCGGCGGAAATCTTTTGCAGCAGCTTGACGGTCGCCGGCGTCGCTTTGTCCGCCAGCCCGCGCACGGCCTCCCGGCGGATGCGGCGGTCCGCTCCGTTGAGGGCGAACGACATCAACGCCTCGGCCGCCGCGGGAAGGTTCATCTCGACCAGCGCGCCGACGGCCTCTTCGCGAACATCCCTCGAGAGATCGGTCTTGATCGTCCGCAGCAGCAGATCGAGGGCCTTAGGATCGTTCTGCTCGCCCAGGCACCCGGCGGCTTCGGCGCGGATCTCCTCGCTCTCCCTCCCCGCCATGATCCGCTCGACGAACGGCACCACGGCGGCAGGATCCCGGTGAAGCCCGACGGCCCAGAGGATGGAGCGCTTGTCCGCCTCGGCGGCCGCCCGGCCGTATAGCGGGATGAGGTAGGCCAGGCTCTCGGAGCTCTCCGCCATCCCCGCCCAGACGAACGGCAACCCCTCGAGGTCGAACGGGAGATTCAGGTTGCTGACCCTGATGTCGGCGGGGAACTCCGCCTCTCTTGCTGTGAACCGGAAGAGGATCCCGATCTCCTTCATCACCAAACGCTCCGGCTCGTCTTCCCTCTGCGCGGCGGCAAAGGCCCGCGCCTCCGCGGGCATCGAGGCGGCCGTCCCGCGCACGGCTTGGTCCATGGCGATCTTCTTTTCGATGGGGGTTTTCCGGCCGTTGATGAGGTCGTCAAGCGTGAGACGCCTTTCCGGGCCGCCCCAGGGGTGCCAGCCCATCGACGAATGCTCTCCCATGAGACGGCGGATGCCGAAGCCGAGCCAGAATCCTTTCTCCCATCGGTTCGCCTTCGCCTGGCTGCGGGCCCAGGCGACCCGTTCAGCGATCGGACCGGACGGACGGGGATGCATGACCGCCTGCCCGGCTTCCTGAGACGGGGCGGTCATTCCCGCCCCGCTCCTCGATCCCGCCGGCGCCATGACCGCTATCAGGCCGAGACAGACGAGCGCCGTCCCGATCGGCCGCGATCGCTTCTTAGGATCCATAGCCGACCCTGTCTTCGTCCACACGGCCGGCCGCGTCCTTTTTTCCTTTGAGCAGATCCATCAGGGCTTGGCGGGCCTTGGGGGTCTTGATCTCGCCGAGGGCCGAGACCGCCGCCGTCCTCACATGGACCTCGGGATCGGTCTTGGCCGCGTCGAGGAGCAGGGGCACGGCGTCATCGCTTTCCGAGCCACCGAGCGCGTCGACCATTTTCTCCCGCCATTCCGGATCCTTTTCCTCTTTGAGGAGCTTGCCCAGCGCCTTGATCGCGGCCGGATCGCGCCGATCGGCCATCTCGTCGAGAGCCGCTTCCTTAGCTTCGGGGTATTTGGCCCGGCGGACGACGTCGCCGAGCACGACCGCCTTGTCGATATCCTCGATCTCCGCCAGGGCATAGACGGCTTCCCGGGCGATCTCCTCGTTCGCTCCACCAACGGCCACGGCCGCGAGGGCCGCTTCGGCCTCCTTTCCTCCGACGCTTGCGATCGCCTGGAGGACCTCCCCCTGGACTTCGGCGTCCTTGGCCGCGGCCAGGATCTCCTTGAGGTGGCTGAGGCTTTCGGGCGTCCGGTTCTCGGCGATCATCATCGTCGCCGTGCTGCGGATCTCCGGATCGGGATCCTTGAGGGCCAGCTCTCGCAGGAGCTGGCCGGTCAGGCCGGCCGCCGGCTCATCTTGGTCTGCCAGGGAATGGAGCGCCCGGCGCCTGATCTCGCCGGCCTTGGCCTCCTTAAGGACCTGAACGAGGGCATCATCCCGGCCCGGCGCGCGCAGATCGCCGAGGCCGTCCACGGCCAGACGCGCGAGCTCCGGGTTTGCGCCCGACAGGGCCATCTTCTTGAAGAAAGCGACCAGGGTCGGGTCTTCGAAGCCCGCCAGCGCCCGGAGCGCCGTGCGGCGCAGCGGAAGCTCCGCGGCGTTCTGAGCCGCCTCCATGAGGGCCGGCATGGCTTTGGCGTCGCCGGTCTCGCCGAGGGCCGCAATGGCGCGGCGACGAAGCTCGGGCGAAGCGTCGGTCTGGGAGATCTCGATGAGCTTCTGCAGAGCTTTGGGATTCTCGAACTCTCCCAGGACATGAATGATCCGGGAGCGGAGCTTCCCTTCCTGGCTCTGGCCATAGAGGTCGATGAGGCTTTGCAGGGCGTTCTCGTCGCCGACATCGCGCAGCGCCTCGAGGGCGGCGATCGCGACCTCATCGTCGCTCGTCTTGTCCATGGCCTTGACGATGGCCATGTATTCGGGCTTGCCCCGCTCGGCCAGCTCGTCGGCGATCTCGATCATCCTCGTCCGGGCGTCATCGGCCCATTCGCTCGAGGGGAAAGCGGCGATGAAATCCTGGTAGCACTTGAACACCGTGGCCCGCGGATGGTCGTCTTCCTCGAGGATATAGCATTTCCAGAAGCGGGCGTCGTCGGCCCAAGGGCTCTTGGGATAAGCGCCGATGAACTCGTCGAGGGCCTTGGCCGCCTCTTCCCACTGCTCATCCATGATCAGGCTGTAGACCGCCTGGAACTTGCGGGCGTCCTCCGTCTGGGGGTCCGTCGAGGCGAACGGCATTCCGTCGAGGTCCCCGCGCCCCAGCGGCATGGCGGCCCGCGGAGCGAGGACAGGAGCGCCGGAAAGGCGGGAGAGAGAAAGCGCGGCGACCGGCCGCATGGGCGCGCGCGAAAGGCGGGGCGGCGGAATAAGAGCGGCGCCGGCCGGGGCCAAGGCCGCATGCGCCGGGTGCCTGGCCGGAGGCTCGGCGGCCAGAGGGGCCAGCGAGGCCAGAACGGGGGCCGTAAGATGGGCGCGAGGCGGTCGGATCGGCTTCTTATGAGGCGTAGACTGCGCGGGCGAAGCGGACAGGGCCGTCGGACCCAGCCACACGAGTGCGGCCAATAGGATGTTGAGTCCGGCTTTGGTCCTTGCGGTTCTCGTTCTTTCTCTCATGTTCACTCTCCTTTTAATCGTGGGCTATAAGTCAGGCCCCCATGGCTGCTTAGACGATGGCCCGGTCTAAGCTATCGCTCCGCGGTCCCGGCGCCAGCCCGGCGGTGGACTTCGCTATCGAGCTCCGGGCCTCGTTCAGCTTGATCTTGAAGAGGATATCCCGGCTCTCGACCCCGGCTTTGATGATCTCGATATCCGAGCCGTCCGGATCCGACTTGAGGTTGGCGATCTGGAGCAGGATCAGCTCCAGGTCCGAGATGAGCCGCTCGAGGCGGCGGTCGGAGCTCCCGATCTCCTTCTTCAAGGCGGCGGCCTCGATCATCAGCTCTTCCGAGGTCTTTTTCTGGAGCGGCAGGCTGAGGCTGAGGAAGTCCTCGGTCTGAAGGTTGGAGTTGACGACGGCGAGGATGAGCACTCGAGAGCGCTTGAGGTAGTGCGAGGCCCGAACGGGCAGGGGCCGCGGGATCGTTCCGGCATCGAGCGCCGTCTGACCGCCCGGCACGGCTCCCAGCGGCACGGCCCGCGTCACGACGATAGACTGTTCCGGAGGACGCAAGAGATTCCGGCCGATGAAGATCCCGAGAGCTAGGAACATCAAGGCTCCGGCCGCTCCGTAGGCCCAGCGAGGCGCCGAGAACGCGCGGCGCGGCCGGAACGGCTCGGCGGCCGGAAGAGCTTTGCGTTCGGCCTCGGAAACCATCCGCCGCTCCAGGCGATCCCAATATCCCTCCCAGAACTGCGGCGGGGCGTCCGGGGCCGGCCGGACATCGAGCTTCCGGACGGTGGCGGCCATCCCCGCGTAGAGGCCGGAGCATTCCTCGCAGAGAGCGAGATGGCGCTCCAGCTTCTCACGCGTCTTTGCGTCGAGTTCCCCGTAGATGGCCGCGGGGATATTTTTTCGCCAAGTCCGGCATCTTTTCATGGTCGGTCTCCATGGTCCGGGCAAGCTTCGGCCTCGCTGAGTTCCTTCTGGATCTTCCGAAGCGAGCGGAAGAGATAGCTTTTCGCCGTGCCCAGGGTTACGCCGAGGGACTGAGCGATCTCCTTCAGCTTGAGGTCGTGGTAATGGCGGAGAATGAAGACAGCACGCTCACGCTCCGAGACCTTGGTCAACGCCTCGTCGATCCGGCGGCGCAGGCAGGCGGCCTCGGCCGCCTTTTCAGGGCCCGCGCCCGGATCGGGAGGCCCGTCGAAATGCGGCTCGGAAGCGAGAGAAGGCAGCGCCCCCTGGGGATAAAAAGAGCGCTTCCGGATATGGTCGATGGCGGTGTTGTAGACGATCTGATAGAGCCAGGTATTCAGCCCGCGGCCCGGCCTGATCGTCCCGATGGACCGATGGACCTTCATAAAGGCGACCTGGGAGATGTCCTCGGCGTCGGAATGATTTCGCGTCATCTCGTAGGCCAATCCGTAAACCTTTCTCTTATAGGCCTCGACGAAGTCGCGGAAGGCGGAGGGGTCGCCGGCGATAAGACGGTCCGCCCAGCGGGCCTCGTCCCTACGACTCATCTCGGCTCCGCAGTAGAGACGCGGGGTGGGCGAAGAAGGATGGCACTGGCAAGAGAGTCCTTGCGGCTATTTGTAGATCCCTTGGCGCGGCCCGAACGAAAATAGGACAAGCGCATCTTCTTCCTGCTTGTAGATCAGGCGGCGGGATTGCCCGCGGACGGAAAAACGGAATGAGCGAAGATCCCGGAATTCGCCTTTGAGCTTTTTGCCGGCGCCCGGATCCTCGAGCAGCTCGAGGACGGCTTGACGAAGCGCCGCCCTTTCCTCGGGATCTTTCAGCTTCTTGCGGAGCTTCTGGAACTTGGAGGTTTCGAGGAGCCGCATTCAAATGGCCCGGGGGTCGAGCTCGCTCGTGCGCCCTTCTTCATATTCAGCCTTGGCCTCGAGGATATCCTTGATCTCCTGGATCGTGAGATCGGGATTCTCGACGGCCAGAAGGCCGATCCTGGCGGTGTAACGAAGGGCGCCGGAAAAGTCGCGGGCTTCTTTCCGGGCGAATAGATCGAGATCCCTGGCCAGGTCTTCGTCCATAACAACAGTTTTTCTTACCATGTCATACTCCATCATATTTAATATGCATTTATCATATATTTGTCAAGGTCTTTTTTCGCAGAACGGCACCGTTAACGATAACGATCCGGATGCCGCAACACTCTCGGCCGGGCGCCTATCCGCGTCTTTGACATAGACTCGAAGTCGGGAATAGAATCCCCTCAGATATTGCGGAGGAGGGCCGGCGATGCGAATTATCCCCTTGTCACCTGAACACGAGAAGGTTTATTGCGCCTGCCTGGAGGACTGGTCGGACGAGATAAAGGAGGCCGGCGACCACAAAGCCAAATGGCTCGAAAAGATGCGACCGAGAGGCCTGAGGGTCAAGCTCGCCCTCGACGACAAGGGAGAAGTCGGGGGGATGATCCAGTACGTCCCTATCGAGGAGTCGTTCGTCGACGGCCAGGGGCTCTATTTCGTCCATTGCATCTGGGTCCACGGGCATAAGGAGGGGCGCGGGAATTTCCAAAAGAAAGGGATGGGCACGGCGCTGCTCGAGGCCGCCGAACAGGACGCCAGGGAGCTCGGGGCCAAGGGCATGGCCGCCTGGGGCATGGCCATCCCCGTCTTCATGCGAGCTTCCTGGTTCAAGAAGCACGGCTACAAAAAAGCGGACTCGCTCGGCATGCAGATCCTTCTCTGGAAACCGTTCGCCGAGGACGCCGTGCCCCCGCGCTGGATCAGGCAAAAGAAAACGCCCGAACCC